>JAYUFT010000205.1:0-4459 GCA_043738605.1 Candidatus Dormiibacterota bacterium
ATCACCGGCCTGGTCGACCACCTCGAGAAAGACCACCTCGTCGAGCGTTTCCCCGACTCCGAGGACCGCCGCGCGACCCGTGTTCGCCTGGCCCCGGCCGGGAAGCAAAAGCTTGTCGACATCAAGTACGAAATGGGCAGCCAGCGCGTCGGCCTGGTCGCCGGATTCACCAGTGACGAGCTCCAGCAGCTCCGTCACCTCTGTCTGAAGCTCGTCAGCAACCTGACCACAACCAAGGAGCTCGAAAAGGTATGACCGACGTAATGGAGATGCCCCGCCGCCGATTGATCCTCGTCACCGTTGGCGTCATGTTGGCGCTGCTTCTGGCCGCTCTCGACCAGACCATCGTCGGCACCGCGATGCCGAGGATCATCGCCGAGCTCAACGGCTTCGACCGCTACGCCTGGGTCACCACCGCTTACCTGCTCACCTCAACGATCACCGTCCCGATCGCGGGTAAGCTCGGCGACCTGTTCGGCCGCAAGCCTTTCATCATCGCCGGCATGGCCGGTTTCATGGCCATGAGCTGGCTTTGCGGATTCAGCCAGAACATGACCGAGCTGATCCTCTTCCGCGGCGCGCAAGGCCTGTTCGGCGGCGTGCTGTTCGCGTCAGTCTTCACCGTCCTCGCCGACATCTTCACCCCGCAGACCAGGGCCCGAATGCAGGGCGTGTTCGGTGGCGTGTTCGGCCTCGCGTCGATCATCGGCCCGACTGCCGGTGGCTTCATCACCGACAACTGGGGCTGGCGCTGGGTGTTCTACGTGAACATCCCCGTGGGCGTCCTCGGCATCGCGCTGCTCGCTATGTTCCTGCCCTTCGTTCGGACCAAGGCCTCGTGGCGCAACATCGACTTCGCCGGCGCCGGCCTTCTGGCGCTTGGCCTGACCCCGATCCTGCTCGCCCTTTCCAGCACAACCACCTACGGATGGACCAGCTGGCAGACCCTGACGCCGCTCATCGGTGGCATCGTGGTCCTCCTCGTCTTCATCTGGGTCGAGCTGCGCGAGAAGGAGCCGATCGTCCCGATCCACCTATTCCGGAACCGCGCCTATGCCGTGTCGATCCTGATGGGATTCGTCATGGCCTTCGGGATGTTCGGCACGATCATCTTCGTGCCGCTGATCTACCAGGGCGTGCTCGGCATCAGCGCCACCAACTCCGGGGCCCTCATCACTCCGATGATGTTCGGCTTGATCGGCGCGAGCATTGTGACCGGCCAGCTCATGGTCCGCATCAAGCACTACCAGTACCTGGGCACCGTCGGCGCGGCCGTCACCGCCCTGGGCATGTTCCAGCTGTCTCAGATCTCCGTGCAATCGACCCAGCTCCAGGTCACGACATCACTGGTCTTTGTCGGTATCGGCCTTGGTGTGACGATGCCGCTCTACATCCAGGCCGTGCAGAGCGCGGTGGGCCGCAAGTTCCTCGGTGTCGTGACGAGCAACATCCAGTTCTTCCGCAACGTGGGTGGGACGATCGCGACCGCGATCTTCGGTTCGATCCTGGCCAGCCGGCTGGGTCCGAACATCCAGAGCCAGGTCGCCGCCCTCAACCTGCCGGCCTCGTTCACGAACGGTTTCAAGATCAGCGGCCAGAGCGCGCAGCAGATCTTCAACCCCGCCACCCTGGCGGCTGCCCGCGCGGCACTGCCCGCGGCGGCACAACCTTTGTTCGACCAGGTGATCGTGGCCGTGAAGGCGGGCCTGGCACTGACGCTCCACGAGATGTTCCTCATCGGCGCCGTGGCGATCCTCATCTCGCTCGTGGTCTCGCTCTTCATGCCGACCGTGCCGCTGCTGGCGGCGAAGAAGAGGCCGGGCTCGGAGCTTGGCGAGGGATCGCCCGTCGCCGAGACCGAGGCCGAGATCGACGAGGAAGCCAAAGAGCTGGAGCCGGCGAGGACCTCTTAAGACCGCCGCCCCCTCCGTCGGGCGCGGCCCGCCACCTCCCCGGCAAGCGGGGAGGACAACGTTTACCGTTTCCGGTCGATGCACCCGCCCATCCACTACGCCCGCAGCGGCGACCTGAAGATCGCCTATCAGGTCACCGGCGACGGTCCGATCGACCTGATCTGGACGCCGGGCACCGTCTCGCAGCTGGACATGGAGTGGGACTGGCCGCCACGCGCTCGCGTGCTCGAAGGCTTTGGCGCCTTCTGCCGCCTCATCCGTTTCGATAAGCGCGGCACCGGCCTGTCCGACCGCCCCGACCACATCGCCACGCTCGAAGAGCGCACCGACGACATCCGTGCCGTGATGGACGCCGCGAGGAGCACGCGCGCCGTGATCTTCGGCGTGTCGGAGGGTTCGTCGATGGCGTGCCTCTTCGCCGCCACGTATCCGGAGAGGACGCGTGCCCTTGTCATCTGGGGCGGGCAGGCGCGTTGGGTCAAGACCGAGACCTACCCGTGGGGGGTCACCCCTGAGCAGGTTGAGCGCGAGCTTGCTGAGATAAGTGAGAACGGGGTCACCGCCGAGTATGTGTTTCCGCACGGCGCGCCCGACGACCCTGCGTACGCCGATTGGCTCATGCGGTGGTTTCGGGCGGGCGCGAGCCCCGCGGCGCTGGTCGCGCTCGAACGAATGAACTCCCAGATCGACATCATCGACATCCTTCCTCACATCCGCGTGCCCACGCTGGTGATGAATCGCACCGGCGACCCCGTGGCACATATCGACGCAGCACGAGATCTTGCCGCGCGCATTCCAGGCGCGAAGTTCATGGAGTTCGACGGAGATACGCATTCGCTCATCACGCTCGAGCCCGATCGGGTGCTGGCTGCGATCGAGGAGTTCATCACCGGCGCCCCCGCCCATCTCAGGACGAACCGGGTGCTGGCTTCGATCATGGTCCTCGACATGGTCGAATCCACAAAGCATGCGGCCGCTATGGGCGACGAGGCCTGGAAGGACCTGCTGTTTCGGCACCGTGCGACTACCGATGGCCTGGTCGCGTACTACGGAGGTTTGGTCGTCGACCACGCAGGCGACGGCGTGCTCGCGACTTTCGATGGACCTGCCAGGTCTATCCGGTGCGCGATGGACTCCGTCGATAAGGCGCACGAGCTCGGCCTCCAGCTGCGAGGCGGGATCCACACGGGTGAGGTGGAGAGGGAAGGGCAGGCCGCGGCAGGCATCGCCGTCCACATGGCCGCACGGATCAGCGCGCTCGCCGAAGCGGACGAGGTGCTGGTGTCGAGCACTGTGAGGGACCTCGTGGCGGGATCGGGCATCGAGTTCGAGGACCGCGGCGCCCACCAGTTCAAGGGGATCGATGAGGCGCGGCGCGTGTATCGGGTCGCGAGTGTCTAAGCACGCCCCCTCCGGCCCTCCGGCCCACCTCCCCGGCAAGCGGGGAGGATATGCGCTGGCCTCGCAGCTGATCGGCACCTGGCGGCTCGTATCTCGCGAGGACCGCACCGCAGCCGGCGAGCGGCGAATCGATCCGGGGCTTGGGGCCGATCCGGTGGCGATTCTGGTCTATGACGTGGCGGGCAACTTCGCCGCGCAGTTCATGAAGCGCGATCGCTCGGGCGCTGACGTCGCTGTTGCAGCTCGGGCGGGTGTCAACAACAGCGCGGCAGTTGGTGGCTACGACGCGTACTTCGGCAGGTACACCGTGGACGAGGCTTCTTCCTCGGTGACGCAGACCCTGGATGGCGCGCTGTCGCCGGGCGATGTGGGGAAGGTGGTCACCCGTGAGATGCACGTGGATCGAGACACCCTCACCATCGAGCTGGCGACCACGAGCGGCGATGGCGAGCCGGTAACGCGCACGCTGATCTGGAATCGCTCCGCATAGATTCCGCCTCAGCGTCCGGGCCCAACTGGCGAAATATCAGGACGCTTTCTTGGCCTTGACCGGGCGACGGACCTTGCGCCTGGTCGGGAGGCCTGGGCTCTCCATTACGTCGGCGAACCGCTCCCAGCTCAGCGTCGTCGGGGTCTCCCTATTTCGCTTGGGCCACCAGTCGACTGATCCCCTACTGATCCGCAGCTCGCCCATCTTGCCGTGCTCGTTGGACACCACCATGACGATGTCCTTGCTCTTGAGGTCCATCCGCAATCCGCGACCGAAAGCGATCTCGACTTTGTACATCGGCCCACTCTAGCCCCGGTTCCGCGTCCGTAGATGCCCGCCGCCAAAAGCCTTGCCGACCCCCGGGCCTTGCGGGTAGGCTGCCCGCAGCATGGCCAGCTTCTACCTGTGGCTCAAGTTCTTCCACATCGTCGGACTGGGCGCCTTCCTATTCGGGCACGGCGTTTCGGCGGGCACCTCGTTGATGCTGCGCCGGGCTTCGACCGATGCGATGCGCGCGGCGCTCCTGCGCGCCTCGATCCAGTCGGCTGCGGTCTTCTACCCGGCGCTGGTCGTGATCGTGGTGACGGGAGTCTGGATGGGCTTCGCCGGCAGCTGGTGGCGAACCGGCTGGATCTGGGCGGGAGTCGCCACCCTC
>JAYUFT010000206.1:0-13079 GCA_043738605.1 Candidatus Dormiibacterota bacterium
CTCCAAGCGGTTGGGGAAGGAAGTCCGGATGACCGTCGTGGTCGACAAGGCAATCCTGGGGGGCTTGAAGCTCCAGTACGGCGACCACCTGATCGACGCGAGTGTCGCCACCAAATTGCAGCAGCTGCGCCGCCGCCTGGCGGACCAGTCCTGAAGGGAGTTAAGTAAGTGGGTATCAGCACCAAAGAGATCTCAGAGGTCATCAAGGAACGTCTGAAGGATTTCGATGCGAGCCTTGTCGCGACCGACGTTGGTCGGATCGTGGCCACCAGTGACGGCATCGCACAGATTTACGGCCTCCAGAACGCGATGGCCGGCGAGCTTCTTGAATTTCCTCACGAGACTTATGGCCTGGCCCTGAACCTGGAGGAAGACCAGGTGCGCGCCGTCATCCTGGGCGACTATGGCCACCTACACGAGGGTGACGAGGTCCGCACGACCGGCCGCCTGCTCGAGGTGCCCGTGGGAGAGGAGCTGATCGGCCGCGTGGTCAACCCGCTCGGCGTGCCGCTCGACGGCAAGGGCCCGATCAAGACCACCAAGACGATGCCGATCGAGAGGATCGCCCCAGGCGTTATCACCCGCAAGCGCGTAGACAGCCCGGTGCAGACAGGAATCAAGGCGATCGACGCCATGATCCCTATCGGGCGCGGTCAGCGCGAGCTGATCATCGGCGACCGCTTCACCGGCAAGACGACGGTCCTCCTGGACACGATCATCAACCAGAAAGGCAAGGACCTGATCTGCGTGTACGTGGCCATCGGGCAGAACGCAGCCTCCATCGCACGAGCGACCGCGACGCTCGAGGAAAACGGCGCGATGGACTACACGATCATCGTTGCCGCCACCGCCTCCGACGCCGCGTCGCTCAACTTCATCGCCCCATACGCGGGTTGCGCGATGGGTGAGTACTTCATGGAGCAGGGCAAAGAAGCCCTGTGCTGCTACGACGACCTCACCAAGCAGGCGTGGGCCTACCGCGAGCTGTCGCTCAACCTGCGCCGACCGCCGGGTCGAGAGGCGTATCCCGGCGACGTGTTCTACCTGCACTCGAGGCTGCTCGAGCGCGCGGCGAAGATGAGCCCCGCGAACGGCGGCGGTTCGCTTACCGCATTGCCGGTGATCGAGACGCAGGCGAACGACGTCTCGGCCTTCATCCCGACCAACGTGATTTCCATCACCGACGGTCAGATCTATCTGCAGTCGGACCTCTTCAACGCGGGCCAGCGGCCTGCTCTCAACGTAGGCATCAGTGTCTCTCGCGTTGGTGGTGACGCCCAGACGAAAGCGATGCGGCAGGTCGCGGGCCAGCTGCGGCTCGACCTCGCGCAGTACCGCGAGCTGGCCGCTTTCGCCCAGTTCGCGTCTGACCTCGACTCCCAGACGCGCAGTCAGCTCGAACGAGGCGCGCGCCTGACCGAGCTGCTCAAGCAGGACAAGTACCAGCCGGTGCCCCTGGCGGAGCAGGTGGCTGTGATCTACGCAGGCACGCAGGGTTACCTGGACAAGGTGCCGGTGGCGCGCGTGCGCGAGTGGGAGGCGGGTTTCGTTCGCTTCCTCAGGAGCGAGCAGAAGGATGTGCTGGCAGACATTGAGAAGCAGAAGGCTCTGGACGATCCCCTCTTCGAGCGGCTGAAGGCGGCGATCTCAACGTTCAATCACCAGTTCGGAGTCGAGGAGGCCAAGCCGGCTCCAGACAAAGGCAAGGCAGCGGATGCGGCCAAGCCGGGCGACAAAGCCCAGCCGAAGGCACAAGCACCTGCTGCGAAAGCGGAAGTGAAGGCACCGGCGGCCGATGCGCCTGCTGCTAAGGCTGAAATGGAGGCACCGGCGTCTGCCACGCCTGTTGTTACTGCGGAAGCGGCGGAGGCACCGGCGCCTGCTGCGCCTGCCCCCAAAGCGGAAGCGAAGGCAGCAGCCCCCGCAAAAATTGAAAAGGCCCAGTCATCGCCCAAAAACGAGACTGAGGACAGGCCGTCTCAGCTCAACCAGATCCGAGCCGCCCTGGCCGACACGCCCGCGGAACCCAAACCCAAGCGGCCACGAAAGCCGAAGGCCTAATAGAGCGTGCCAGCCTTCAGGGATATCGTCCGGCGGATCGACTCGATCAAGAACACGCAGAAGATCACCAAAGCGATGCAGGTGGTCGCTGCGACACGGCTCCGCCGCGCGCAGGCCGCAGTGCAGGCAACCCGGCCGTACGCCGAGAAGATGGTCGAGGTGCTTCAAACGACGGGCGAGCGCGCCACTGAATACAAGCACCCGTTCCTGGTCCGGCGCGAAGGCAAGCGCGCGGTGATGATCCTCGTGACGACGGACAAAGGCCTGTGCGGCGCGATCAACGTCAACAACATCCGGGCCGCGACGCGCTACATGAACGAGCACCACACCGAGGGGCAGCGCTACGTCACGATCGGCCGCAAAGGCCGCGACTTCCTCCTTCGCTACCGCCGCGAGGTGATCGCCGAGGTGAGCGGCGTGTCGGACCGCCCCACCGTCGCCGAGATCATGCCCGCGATCACGGTCGCGCTGGAGGAGTACACCAAGGGCCGGGCCGACGCTGTGCTGCTCTCCTACTCGAAATGGATCTCGACGATGAAGCAGGATCCGGTCGTCGCCGTGCTCATCCCCGCCGAGATCCCCGCACGAGGCGACGAGAGCACCGGCCCGCGCGCTGACTACATATACGAGCCAGACCCCGAATCGGTCCTCGACGGCTTGCTACCTCGGTACGTGGAAACGCAGGTTTTCCAGGCGGTCCTGGAGAACAAGGCGAGCGAATACTCGGCCAAGATGATCGCAATGCAGAACGCGACCAACGCCGCCGGCGACCTCATCGACGCGCTCACGCTGTTCGCGAACAAGGTGCGCCAGGCAGGCATCACCACGGAGCTGATGGAAATCGTTACCGGTGCCGAAGCGATGCGGGCTTCGAGCTGAGGGGAGAGAGGCATATGGCCAAGACCAAGCACGCGGCGACAGACGATAAGGAGCAGTCAAAAGACGGGCACGTCAGCCAGGTCATCGGCGCCGTCGTCGACGTCCAGTTTCCGCCTGGAGAGCAGCCCGAGCTGTTCGAAGCTCTGGAGGTGACGACGGGCGACGGCCGCGTCGTGGTGCTCGAGGTCGAAGGAGCGATTGGCGACAACGTGGTGCGCACCATCGCCATGGACGCCACTGACGGTTTCCGCCGTGGAGACCCCGCGAGGGCGACCGGCGGCCCGATCTCGGTGCCGGTCGGCGTGGAGACCCTGGGTCGCATGTTCAACGTGATCGGCGCGCCCATCGACGGTGAGCCCGCGCCCGAAGGCGTCACGCGATGGCCGATCCACCGACCGGCGCCCCCATTGTCCGAACAGCAGGCCAAGGTGGAGATCCTCGAGACGGGCATCAAGGTCATCGACCTGATCTGCACGTTCGCAAAGGGCTCAAAGATCGGGCTGTTCGGCGGTGCCGGCACGGGCAAGACCGTCATCGTGCAGGAGCTGATTCGCAACATCGCGTATCAGCACAAAGGCCGCTCGGTGTTCGCCGGGGTCGGTGAGCGCACGCGCGAAGGCAACGACATGTATCACGAGATGCAGGACGCAGGCGTGCTGCCGCAGACCGCCCTGGTGTTCGGCCAGATGAATGAGCCGCCGGGCGCACGCGCACGCGTTGGCCTCACGGGTTTGACCATGGCCGAGTACTTCAGGGATGCGGAAGGCGCGGACACGTTGCTCTTCATCGACAACATCTTTCGTTACCTGCTGGCAGGCTCGGAAGTGTCGGCACTGCTAGGCCGTATGCCGTCAGCCGTCGGCTACCAGCCGACCCTCGCGACCGAGATGGGAGAGCTGCAGGAGCGGATCACCTCGACCAGCAAAGGCTCGATCACGTCGGTGCAGGCCGTCTACGTGCCGGCTGACGACTACACCGACCCTGCCATCCAGACCGTGTTCGCCCACCTTGGAGCCACGGTGCGACTCGAAAGGTCGCTGGTGGAGATTGGCATCTACCCCGCCATCGATCCCCTCGGTTCGTCGAGCCGTTTCGTCGAGCCGTCGATCGTCGGCCAGGAGCACTACGACGCAGCGCAAGGCGTGAAGAAGACGATGCAGCGCTACAAGGACCTTCAGGACATCATCGCCATCCTCGGCATGGAGGAGCTGTCGGAGGATGACAAGCAGGCGGTGTCGCGGGCTCGGAAGATCCAGCGCTTCCTATCGCAACCGTTCAACGTCGCGCAGCGGTTCACCGGACGCGAAGGCAAATCGGTGCCGATACGCGAGACCGTGCGCGGATTCAAGGAGATTCTCGAAGGCAAGCACGACGACCTGCCGGAGCAGGCGTTCTACATGGTCGGCACCATCGACGAGGCGCGCGCGCAAGGCGACGAGATGAAAAAGAAGTCGACGACTTAAAGTGTCCAACTCCCGGGCGACCAGATGAAATTCGCTCTGCGCGTGGTGAGCGTCGAACGCAGCCTCTTCGAGGGCGACGTCGAGTTCCTGGTCGCCAATGGGGCTGACGGAGAGCTCGGCGTTCTCGCCAATCACGCGCCGCTGATGACCATCCTCAAGCCGGGGCCGCTGAAAATCCAGGAGACGATTGGCGGGGAGGAGGAGGTCCTTTTCGTCGGTGGCGGTTTCTTAGAGGTGCTGCCCGACCGAGTCACGGTGCTGGCCGACGTGGCGGAGCACGCCGCAGAGATCTCCGTCGAGCGTGCTGAGGAGGCGCGCCGCCGGGCTCAGGAGCGGCTGGCGGGGACTCTAACGACAGCGGAAGAGGTCGAGTTCCAGCAGGCATTGGCCATGGCGGAAGCGCGTTTGCGGCTGGCTCGGGCGCGTCGCGGCTAGCAGTAGCAGCGCTGCTACCGTAGAAATCCAATGACCGCGCCAGCGCCTCGGCACGACCACGTTATTCGCATCACAGGTGGTGCGCAGCTCGCTGGTGACATCTGTGTTGGCGGTTCCAAGAACGCCGCGCTGCCCGAGATGGCCGCGGCCCTCCTGACGACCGAACCCGTCCGGCTCAACAACGTGCCGCGGGTGACCGACACCGCGCTGATGGGTGAGATCATTGCCGGCCTCGGCGGGCGGGTCGAAGGCGAGGGCTCGCTCATCATCAATACCGGCCACGCGCAGGACAGCCACGTGCCCGACGACCTTGGACGCCGAATGCGCGCGACGATCGTGCTCCTCGGCGCGCTCCTTGCCCGCTTCGGCAAGGCCCGCGTTCCCCGCCCTGGTGGCGATGACATCGGCGCGAGGCGGTTCGAGCAGCACCTTCGCGGCCTGCGTCAGATGGGCGCCAGGATCGAAGAGACGCAGACGGAGATCGTCGCCGAGGTCGATCGCCTGCGCGGGAAGCGCATCGTGTTCGACCTTCCAACCGTGACCGGCACCGAGAACATCCTCCTCGCCGCGGTTCTTGCCGAAGGCAGAACTGAAATCTTCAACGCCGCGCGCGAGCCCCACGTGCAGGACCTTTGCCTGCTGCTCGGCAAGATGGGCGCGCATATCGAAGGCATCGGCACCGAGCGCCTGGTCGTTGACGGCGTCAAGGATCTGGGCGGCGCCGAGCACACTGTCATTCCCGACTATCTCGAAGCAGGCACGTATGCGATAGCGGTGACGGCCGCCGGCGGTGAGCTACGGCTCGACTGCAGCCGGCCCGAGGACCTGAACGTCGTGCTCCTCAAGCTGGAGCTCGCCGGCGCCCACGTCGAGGTGGGGGATGGCTGGTTTCGCGTCGGCCGCAACCCCAAGACCCGGCTGAAGCCGGTTGACATGTCCACCTGGACCTATCCCGGATTTCCGACCGACCTGCAGGCTCAGTACATGGCGATGATGACCCAGGCCGATGGCGAGACAGTGATCTCGGAGTACGTCCACGAGAACCGTTTCCAGCACGTGAACCAGCTGGCGAAGATGGGAGCCGGGATCAATGTCGAAGGCCGCCTCCACGCGATCGTGCACGGTCCGGCCCGGTTGCGTGGGACCGAAGTCTCCATCCCTGACATCAGGTCTGGCGCTGCGCTGGTGATCGCCGCGCTCTGCGCCGAGGGCGAGAGCGTCCTTCACAACGCGTGGCACGTCGATCGGGGATACGAGAACATGCCGGGCAAGCTGGCGGCGGTCGGAGCGAAGATCACGAGCGAGAAGGTCGAATCAGACTCGGCCGTTCCCGACCGTACGTACGAGTGATCCAAGCGAAACTGTAGGTGCTCTCCGGACTGCACCTTGCCGTCGACGGGTCCGGGCTCACCCGGCCTCGCGCCGGAGTCGGCGTGTACACCAGGGAGATCCTTCGTGCCATGAGCGTCGACAGGCCCGATTGCCGCTTTACCCTTTACCTTCCGCCCGGCGCATCTGCGCCCAGCCCAAGCCCCCGCATCGGCTTCCGGCCGCTGCCCAGCACACCGTTTATCGGACGCCATCTGCAATGGCCCGCGCGCATCCGAAGGCTGAGGCCTGACGCCTACTTCGGCCCGGTGGGCGCGCTGCCCCTGAGCAGCGTCGGCTGCGCAACTGTCATCACCGTCCACGACCTCGCCATCTACCGAAACCCCTCGTGGTTTCCGGGTCACCAGCCGCTGAGCACCCGCCTGGTGATTCCACGTTCGCTCGCTCGTGCCGACGTGATCGTCGCCGTTTCGAAAAACACAGCCGACGACATCGAGGACCTGTTCGGAATTCCGGCATCACAAATTAGCGTGGTGCCGCACGGCGTGTCCCACGTCTTCCATCCGATGAGCCGAGAGGATCTCGATATCGCGCGCGCGCGCCTCCAGCTACCCGAGCGATTCATTCTGGTCGTCGGCACCATCGAGCCGCGTAAGAACCTGGCCACGCTGCTCGAAGCGTGGGCGATGCTGAGCGACCGGCCGGATCTGGTCATCGTCGGCGCCTGGGGCTGGTTGTATGAGCCGATCAAGGAGCAGATCGCCCGCCTCGGCTCGCGCGTCCACCACATCCAGGGCCTTGATCCGGCTGAGCTGCCGGCGGTCTACAACCTGGCGCGGGTCCTCGCGCATCCGGCCTGGTACGAGGGATTCGGCTTTCCGCCCCTGGAGGCGATGGCGTGCGGGACTCCGGTTGTCGTTTCGGACCGCGCCAGCCTGCCCGAGCTCGTCGGAGACGCCGCCTTGATCGCGCCGGCGGACGACCCCGAGGCGTGGCGCAAAGCGCTCGCCAAGGTCGTCGGCGATTCTGACCTTGCTGCGGACCTCAAGCGGCGAGGCATCCTGCGTGCCGCTCAGTTCAGCTGGTCGCGCTCGGCCGAGCTCACGTGGCGGTCGATCGATCGAGCGATCAAGTCGGCCTAGCGACTGGAGTGCCGAGCTCCGGGTCCTTCCTCAGGCGACCAGCTCGCGGATGACCGCAACCACGCCCGCGGCGCAGCGGTCCCAGGTGAACTCCGCAGCTCGCTTTCGCGCGGCGCGCGCGAGCTTCGCTCTCAGTGCCTTGTCCCCAAGCGCGATCTCGACCGCCCTTGCGAGCGCCGCGGGATCCGCGGGATCCGCGTAGAGGGCTGCGTCGCCGCCCACCTCCGGCAGCGACGACGTGGCCGCCGCGACCACCACCTTGCCGCGCGACATCGCCTCGATGACCGGCAGCCCGAAGCCTTCGTACAGGCTCGGCACCACCACGGCTGAAGCGTGCTTGTAGAGAAGCTCGAGAGTCGGTTGGTCGACACGGCCCAGGACTCGGCACCTAGGCGACGCGCGCAACCGCGCTGCGAGCGCCTCGTCGCGTTCAGGTCCGGCCACGGCGAGAGTGACGCCGTCGAGCGTCTCGACGGCCGCGAGCGCGGCAGCCTGGTTCTTTCGAGCCTCGATGCGCCCGACCTGGAGCACGAACGTCCCACGTAGGCCGAGCTCGCCCAGCCGCGATACAGGCGCGACCGGCCCGTGTACTGCCTCGCCTCCGCCAAGCGGCACCACGCGAATGCGTTCCGGCTTGACGCCATAAAGCGCGACGAGGTCCGATTTGGTGGATTCCGAGATCGCGATCAGGAGCGGGCAGCGTTGCGCCGCCCACCGAGTCGTGAGCTGAAGATAAGCGCGCTCGGACGCGGAGTATGCGTTCGGGTGGCGCTCGAAGGCCAGGTCATGCACAACCGTCAGCGCCTTGCCGATCCAGGCAAACGGAACCGCATGCGCGGGCACGAACAGCAGGTCTGCGCGGTCGCGTGCCAGGGCCAGCGGCAGGCGCACCTGGGACCAGAGCCGGGGGAACGGCGCGACCATGACGTCGACGCCGAGACCGGAACGCGGCCTCGAGGCAAAGAACCGCCATCGCAGCTCGGGCGCCGCAGCTTCGAGGCGTGAGCCGACTTCGCGAGCGAATATCTCGGTGCCTGTAACCACCTCGCGGGTCGCGGGGTTCAGGTCGACGGCCACTGTCTTCATTAAGGGCTTGGTGATGGAATCCAGGGTGACACGCTCTTAAGCTAAGGCCCATGCACGCCATCCTGCGACGTGGCGCCGCCGGCCTCGTCGTGCTGTCGGTCGGCATCCTGATGCTGATGACCGGTGTCTCCGTCCTGGCATGGGGCGACTCTGGCCTCGTCTCGTGGGCTCCTTTGCCGTCCGCTCATCAACGGGTTGACGTGCCCCCTGGTCCGACAGGGACGCCGGGCGGCCGGCGGCGCGAGGTGGTCGTCACGCACGATTGGGTGATCCCCGTCGGCCGTAGGTCCATCAGCGTCCCAATCCTCATGTACCACTACATTCGCACGCCGCCGTCCATCCTCACGGACCGGCTTGGCTACAAACTCTCTGTGTCGCCCTCCGTCTTCACCATTCAGATGGATTGGCTAGCCATTCATGGCTACAACCCGGTCACCCTGAACGACCTGCGCGCCTACTTCGCCGGGCGTCAGGCCCTGCCCAACAAGCCTGTGGTGATCACCCTGGACGACGGGTACGCCGACCTCTACCAGATCGCCTTTCCCATCCTTGCAGCGCACAACTTCAAGGCTGTTGCATACATCGTCACAGGCTTTGTCGGCCGGCACGGATACGTGACGGCATCCCAGGTCGTCCAGCTGTCCCAGAACGGAATCGAGATCGCATCACATACTGTCAACCACGCAGATCTCGCTCACACATCACTGCCAATGGTCACGTGGGAGCTGGTTTTCTCGAAGGCCTGGCTGCAGCGCCTGCTCGGCCATCCAGTTGTCGACTTTGCGTACCCGTCGGGAATGTTCAATGCGCAGGTGATCGCGGCGTTGCAGGCGAGTGGTTATCAGACCGCGGCGACTACGATATCGGGCACCTACCACAGCGAGGCCGACCGCTTCACCTGGACCCGGGTCAGGGTCGGCGGCGGTGAATCGCTTTCCGACTTCGCTCACAGTCTGGGGCCGGTCGAGAGGGCCGTCGAGATAACCGACGTCGACGTCATGCCTGCGCTTGGCTAGCGAGAGCAAAGCATCGGCGCGGCCGATAATCCTTCGGTGAACCAAGCTCGCGTCCTCGGCGTGCGAGTCGACTGCCTGGCCATGGAAGCCGCGCTCAATCGAATCGAGCAGCTGTTGGACGAAGGTGGTCACCACCTCGTCGCAACTGTCAACCCCGAGTTCGTGATGCGGGCGAGGGTGGACCAGGACTTCGCGCGCGTGCTCGAATCAGCCGACCTGTGTCTCGCGGATGGCAGCGGCGTGGTGTGGGCGGCCAGGCGCCAGGGCTGCGAGATTCGCGAGCCCGTCACCGGCGTCGACCTCATCCCGCACTTGGCCGCGCTGTGCGCCCGCCGGCACTTCCGGCTATTTCTCCTTGGCGCCGCAGAAGGTGTCGCGGCCGAGCTGGCGTCACGGCTGCTGGCTGAGCACCCTGGCCTTGAGGTCGCGGCTCATGCCGGGTCACCGGCTCTTTCGTCTGACGCCGAGACACTGGCGATCATCAGCAACTTCAGGCCGCAAGTGCTGCTGGTTGCTTACGGCCACCCCAACCAGGAGCTGTGGATCGACCGCAATCGCGATTCAATGGGCGTCCCCGTGGCGATGGGGGTGGGCGGCGCGTTCGACTACCTGACCGGACGCGTCCCTCGGGCTCCCGCATGGATGCGGCGCGCCGGCCTCGAATGGCTTTTCCGGCTCATCCGCCAGCCTTGGCGAATCCGGCGCATGGCAGTTCTGCCGATTTACGCGGTGCGGGTGCTGCGAAACACCTAGCACGAGGGAAGGAAAGTCCCTCCCCTCGCCGTTCTCAGCATACAGGGCACCAGGGGGCTTGCGGCAAGACCGGGGTCGCGCGGCAGAATCTCCAGCCGCAACGAGTACGTAGACAAATGGGGGGTGGCGTATGACCGAGCACAAGGTGGTGATCGCCGGAGGCGGCCCGACGGGGCTGATGCTGGCGGCAGAGCTGACATTGGCGCGAACCGAGGTTGTCATCGTCGAGCGACGCGCCAGCTTCAAGCTGGAAAGCTCGCGCTCGCGAGGTCTGCACTCCCGCACCATCGAAGTGCTCGATCAGCGTGGCGTCGCTGATCGCTTTCTCGCCGAAGGAAAGGCGATGCAGGTGCAGGCATTCGGTGGAGTCCCGATGGACATCAGCGATTTCCCCACCCGCCACAACTACGGGATGGCGCTGTTGCAGAGCCATTTCGAGCGCATCATGTCGGGCTGGATCGATGAGCTGGGTGTTCCCATCCTGCGCGAGCGCGAGGTTACGGGGTTCACGCAGGACGACAGCTGCGTTGACGTCGCGTTGTCCGATGGCACATCGCTGCGGGCAAAATTTCTGGTTGGTTGCGACGGGGGCCGCAGCGTTGTGCGCAAGGCGGCCGGCATCGATTTCGCGGGCTGGGATCCAACAACGTGCTGGATCCATGCTGAGGTCGAGATGGAGGAGATGCCGGAATTCGGCCTGCGTGGCGGCGGCGGGATCGGCCCCGCCGAGGAGGGACGCGTGGGCGTCACCCTGATCGAACCCGAGGTGAACCGCACCGATGAGCCCACTCTGGAGGATCTCCGCGCAGCGCTCATCCGCGTCGACGGAACGGACCACGGGGCGCACGGCCCGCGGTTTATCTCTCGCTTTACCGACATGACACGTCAGGCGGTGGCCTATCGCAGCGGGCGCGTGCTGGTTGCGGGAGACGCGGCCCATGTGCATGCCCCGATGGGAGGCCAGGGGTTGAACATTGGCGTGCAGGATGCGGTCAACCTGGGCTGGAAGCTGGCCCAGGTGGTCAGCGGAACATCACCGGTGAGCCTCCTCGACACGTATCAGGCCGAACGCCACCCGGTTGGTGCGCGGGTGCTGCGGAACACAATGGCGCAGAGGGCGCTCGGCGCAACGGACGACCGGTCCGTTGTCCTGCGCGACGTGGTGATGGAGCTGCTGCGCATGGACGAGCCGCGCAAGCACATCGCCGCTATGATCGCGGGCCTCGACGTTGCGTATGACCTCGGTGAGGGACATCCGCTGCTCGGGCGCCGCATGCCCGATCTCGACCTGGTCGCCGCCGACGGCCCGCTGCGGGTATTCACCCTGCTGCACGACGCCCGGCCCGTGCTGCTCAACCTCGGTTCGCCCGGCGCCTTCGACATCGCTCCATGGGCGGATCGAGTTCAGCTGATCGACGCCAAATATGCTGGTGTTTGGGAGCTTCCGGTACTTGGAGCGGTCACTGCCCCCACTGCCGTGCTGATTAGGCCCGACGGACATGTTGCCTGGGTCGGGGATGGGACAGATACCGGATTGCGCGACGCGCTGACTACATGGTTCGGAAGTTCTTAGGGGACACTGTCCTAGCTACGATTCGCACCCATGGCTCCTGAGCTCAGTGTCGTGATCCCCGCCTACAACGAGGAGCAGCGGTTGCCCCGCACCATCGAGCAGATCGAGCGCTACCTCGATGCCCGGCGGCTTGACTACGAGCTGATCATCGTCGACGACGGCAGCACCGATGGCACGCGCCAGGTGATGGATGCCGCCGCGTCGCGCAACAGCAAGGTTCGTCTCGAAGCTCTGCCCGCGAATCGCGGCAAGGGTGGAGCGCTGGCGGCCGGGGTCGCAGTCGCCCGCGGCGATGAGGTGCTCGTCACGGACGCGGACCTCTCCACACCGATCGAGGAGCTGGAAAAGCTAAGCGCCGCGCTGCATGCGGGCGCCGGCGTGGCGATTGCCTCACGTGCGGTCAAAGGCTCCCGGGTCGAGATTGCCCAACCCATCTATCGCGTTTTGATGGGCAAGGTCTTCAACCTCATAGTTCAGGTCGTCCTGCTGCCCGGCATCTGGGACACGCAGTGCGGGTTCAAGCTCTTTCGCGCCGATGTCGCCAAGCCAGTGTTTGCCGCTCTCACCACCGATGGATTCGGCTACGACCCAGAGGTCCTATATCTGGCCAAGCGCCGGGGCGTGAAGATCGTCGAGGTACCGGTGATATGGCGAAATTCCTCTCCGACCAAAGTGCTGCCGATCCGGAGCTCAATCGACATGTTCAAGCACGTGGTGAGGGTCAGGTTCAACCGGTGAGCGTGGGGGAGAACAACACCCGGCCCACCGAGGTGCTCGTGGTCCTGCCCACGTTCAACGAACGGCTGAACCTCGAGAAGGTGGTGGCAGGCGTCAGGCGGCTCGGCCACGACGTGCTGATCGTCGACGACGCGTCGCCGGACAAGACAGGCGAGCTCGCCGACAACTTGGCCGCAGCCGATCCCGGCATCCGAGTGCTCCACCGGCCGCGGAAGCTTGGCCTCGGCAGTGCTTACGAGGACGCTTTCAAAATCGGCCTTGCCGGCGGGTCGTCGCTGTTCGTGGAGATGGACGCGGACGGTTCGCACCTTCCGGGCAATCTCGACGCGATCGTCTCCGCCGCTCGCAGCAGCGGAGGTCTGGCGATCGGCTCGCGCTATATCCGCGGCGGCGAGGTGGTCGGGTGGCCCTTCTACCGATATCTGCTTTCATGGGCGGCCAACGTCTACTGCCGGCTGTTGCTCTGGCTCCCAACCCACGACTGCACTTCCGGCTACCGCTGCTACACGCGCGACCTGCTGACGCACATCCAACTCGATGAGGTGGTCTCGCAGGGCTACTCATTTCAAATCGAGATGGTGTACCGCACCCGCCGGCTTGGATA
>JAYUFT010000207.1:0-4435 GCA_043738605.1 Candidatus Dormiibacterota bacterium
TTGCCCCTCGTTCTCGAGGATTCCGAGTGCCACAACATAGGGATCGGCCTGTGGGATGCAAATATCCCGTCACGGGTGGAACCAGCCGCCGTGAGCGACTCGTGCTCGACGAGTACGTCGACCACTACAACATGCACGTCCGCACTGCGGACTTCGGCTCCACCCTCCAAATGGTCAGTTCCGCGGGGTCAGCGGCGCGATCAGATGTCGCGAGAGGCTGGGCGGATTACTTCGTGAGTACTCACGCACGCGGAGCTTGGCTGCTGCATGAGTACTTGCATCCCACAACCTCAGGTGAGGATGACGGCACGTCTTAGAGCCAGCGAGGGGTGAGGCTCAGGAGTCTCGGTCTCACCCCTTCACTAGGCGCCCGGTCCTGAGCGACCAATCCTCGTCAAAGTGCTGTCCGTCCAACACTCGCCTTGGCGAACGAGGAGCGCTAGGGGGAGCGGCGAGCGGCGGCCACTGGCATCTCATCGGCGGCGGCCTCGATGATCTGCGCGATCGTCCTTGGCTTCCGACCCGTGACCTTCTCGTAGTCGTCGGAGACGACATCGAGCTCGCCGGCCCGCAGTGCTTCGTAAGAAGTCTGGCCGGCTTCGAGCGCCCAATCGGGCCGTCCCTGCGCCTTCCACCTTTTGATCCACTCAGCGTCTGAAATCGGCTCGTAGGTGTAACGGTCGCCGGTGACTTCTGTGGCGATCTGTGCCAGCTCCTGCATCGAGACAGATTCGGGTGTCGTGATGTTGTAGACCTTGCCCTCGTGTCCTATTTCGGTCAGCGCAAGCGCTATCACATCGGCGAGCTCAGGTCGGTACGAGAAGCTCATGCGCGCCGCATCGCCCGGCTCCCGGGCGACTCCATCGGGGTCAAACCATCCAGGTATGTCGTCGGCATACATGCTGTTTCGGACCGACGTCCAAGGCACCCCTGACGCTCGCAGCATTTCCTCAGTGGCGCCGTGCTCTCGCGCGTGCGAGAAGACCGCGGTCTTGCCCGCGTTGACGAAAGACAGGTAGACGATGTGAGCCACTTCCGCCTTCGCCGCCGCACCGATAAATGATCGATGCAAGTCAAGGCGCACATCGCCGCCGATCCACAACGACACCATGAAAACGCGATCGCCCTTACGGAGGCCTTTGGCTAGCGCGTCAAGGTTGCTGTAATCGGCAGCTTCCACTTCCGCGCCAGCGATCCGAGGTGCGCGACTTGGGTCGCGTACGAGGAGTCGCATCGGTTGGTGCTGCTGCTGGAGCCTTTGGGCGACAAGACCTCCCACGCGGCCGGTCGACCCTGTCACGACGACCATGAAGCCGAAAGAATAGTCGCTTCCCGGTCCTACCGAACGTGCCCGCAAATAAGACCGCGAGGTCTCGCCAGCGTCCCAGCTCAATCAATTTTTCTGAACACTTGGGCGTCTACTCATCGAAGGAGGTGCACCGCGATCTCTTTATGACGCGGAGCTCTAGGATGCCCGTGGGGTGCTCATGAATGGTCCGCCGGGAGGCCCATGCTGCCAAAAGAGACTCTTGAGTACGCCGGCCTACCCATTTCGGCGGTGGGCGAGAACCCGCATTGACGCCCTAGCGAAGGGCGTCCGTCACCACCGCAGCCATCGCCTTGATAAAATCCGGCCGCGTGTTGAATGAGGCCGTGCGGCGGATGCTGATGCCTTTGGATCGTGCAAACGCCTGAGCCTCGACGTCCAGGTCGTAGAGGACCTCCAGGTGGTCGGCGACAAAGCCGATCGGGCAAACGAGCACATTGCGAGCGCCGGATCGCTCGACCGCCTCGAGGAGGTCCGGGCCCAGCCATGGCTCGCCAGTGGTGCTGGCAGACTGGAATGCGAACTCCCATTTCGGAAGCTTCATGCCCGCCTCCACCAACCGGCAGCTCTCGAGCAGACGGTCGTGGTAGCCATCGCCCTCGGCCACGATCCGCGACGGCAAGCTGTGCGCCGTGAAGAAGAGACGGTCGGGCCATGACTCCGCAAGGGCCTCTGACAGCACTGTACGAATGGCGCCTATGAATGCCGGGTGATCGTGGAAGCCGGGGATGAATACCAGGTCGCCGTCCCAGGCGGCGGCGAGAGCCCGACGGTAGCCGCCCACACTCATCTCGGCAAAATGAGGTGCCAGCGGTAGAGCCACCAGTCGCTTGATCCCGGCCTTCTGCGCCTCGGCAGCACCGTCCGCGATGAATGGCGGCGCGTGTTTCATGCCCACGAAAGTCGGCAGGCGAAGCTGCTTGCCCAGGGCGGCGGCTTGGGCGCGGGTTACTGCCGTCAAGGGCGAGCCGCCGATCGCACGGTACCTCGCACTCAATTCCTCGAGTGCCTCCGCCGACGGCTTGCGACCCCCGCGAATATGCGTGTAGTAGGGCTCGATATCGGCCTCTGTCGCCGGACTGCCGTACGCCATACAGAGCACACCCGTTGGCTGCTCAGGCGACACGCGCGACCTCCCACTGATGAACCGTCTCGATCAGCAGCTGAAGGTTTTCAAGCGGGGTCGCCGGCAGCACACCGTGGCCGAGATTGAAGATGTGCCCAGGCCGGCCGGCCGCACGCCGAAGCACATCGGCAGCCCTCTCACGAACCAGCTCTGGCGGCCCCAGCAGCACGGCAGGATCCAGGTTTCCCTGGATGCCGCGATCAAGGCCGACCCGACCCCAACCACGGTCCAGCGGAACGCGCCAGTCGAGAGAGACGATGTCCGGGCCCGCCAATGCAATCGCCTCCAACAATCCGGCGGTGTCGGTGCCGAAGTGGATGGTGGGCACGCCGAGCGGAGCGAGCTTTTCGAAGATGGCGCGCGTGTGAGGTAGCACTCGCGACTCGTAGTCCTCGAGGGCGAGAGCGCCGACCCACGAATCGAAAAGCTGGACAGCAGCAGCTCCGGCGGCGACCTGTGCCTTCAGGTAACCCGTCATCGTCGAGGCCAACTTTCCGAGCAGCAGGTCGAAGGCCGCGGGTTCTGAGTACATGAAGGCCTTGACCTTCGCGAAGTCCCGACTGGGCATGCCCTCAATGAGGTAGCTGGCAAGCGTGAACGGAGCTCCCGCGAAGCAGATCACCGGGACCGGTGAGGCGGCGACGACCTGCCGGACGGCCACGATCACCTGTGGCGCAGCTTCCTCGCCGGCAGGAACGATTAGTCGCTCAACGTCCACCGCGCTGGAGATGGGATGGGCGATGACGGGCCCCACGTTCTCGACGAGCTCGAACTCAACGCCCATGCCGCGAAGCGGCAGCATGATGTCGGCGAACATCACGGCCGCATCGACGCCCAATCGTCGAACCGGCTGGAGCGTCACCTCTGCGCACAGCTCCGGCTGCGCGACTATCTCGACGAGGCTCCAGCGTTCACGCAACTTGCGGTACTCAGGCAGCGAGCGGCCGGCCTGCCGCATGAGCCACACCGGCGTGACGTCCACGGGCCGTCGGTTCGCCGCGTCGAGGAACCGGCTCACCTGGCTGCAGCGTCGATCGTGGCGTCGATGACACCGTCATCGTGCGCGGCGGAGACAAACCAGGCCTCGAACTGCGACGGTGGAAGCAAAATGCCCGCCCTGCGCATGCGCTGGAAGAACGTTGCGAATGCATTGGTGTCGCTTTGCTTCGCCTCGCGAAAGTTCGTTGGAGCGCTGTCGCGAAAGAAAATTGTGAGAAGAGATCCGACGCGAGCGGTACTTGAGCCATCCCGCTGCAATCCTTCCTCCAGCCGTCTGGCGCGTGCCTCGAGCCTCCTGTAAACATCGTCGGTCAGCTGAAGCAGAGTGGCTTCGCCGGCAGCCATGACCACCGGGTGACCCGACAAGGTGCCCGCCTGATAGACGGGGCCGGCGGGCGCAACGAGATCGAGCAGTTCAGCGCGACCGCCGTAAGCACCGACCGGAAGGCCGCCGCCAATGATCTTGCCGAGGATCGTTAGGTCAGGGCGCACGCCAAAGAGCTCCTGCGCGCCGCCGGGCGCAACGCGAAATCCGGTGATCACCTCGTCGAAGATGAGCAGCGAGCCGGCAAGCTCGGTCAGGCGACGCAAGCCGGCCAGGAAACCGGGCGCCGGCCGAACGACGCCCATGTTGGCGGCCACGGGCTCGACGATGACGGCCGCGACCCCGCGCGGGTGGGCGTCGAACAGCGCGGCGACCGAGTCGAGATCGTTGTAGTTCGCCACGAGGGTTTGAGCCGCGACCGATGCTGGGACGCCAGCGCTTCCCGGGATCGACAGCGTTGCGACGCCTGATCCGGCATCGACGAGCAGCGAGTCGGCATGACCGTGATAGCCGCCATCGAACTTGATGACGAGGTCGCGACCGGTCGCGGCGCGAGCCACCCGGAGCGCGCTCATCGCCGCCTCCGTTCCACTGTTCACGAACCTGACTCGCTCGATGGACGGCATCCGCGCGCGGATCAGCTCAGCTAGGCGGACCT
>JAYUFT010000208.1:0-33990 GCA_043738605.1 Candidatus Dormiibacterota bacterium
GCACTGCGTGGTTTTAGTTCGTCGATCGCTGTCCTCGGGCTCCCAAGTAGCGACTGACAGCCAATCCAGTCCACCTTTTCAACGCGGTAACAGGCGGTCAGATTACGTCGGCTCAGTCCTGTCGCCGCGAGGGGAGGTGCAGCCGCTTGGCCGCCTCCAACCACAGTGGCACGACCAGAGACGCGCTCAGCGCAATCAGAGCCGGCAGCGGATTCACGGGGCCGGCGTGGAGGACTCCGGCCAAGCCAGGCAGGAGCAGGATTGCGAGCGCGAAGGCAGCTGCGGCTCCGGCCCAGCCGAGCATCGCCTGGTTCGCAATCAGGTCCTTTAGCGCGACTGGACGTCGCTCCCAGCCCATGACTATCCCGAGCACAGCGTGGCCGACCATCCAGGAGACCAGCGCTAGAGTGCGAGCGCTGTCCACTCCCAGCATCGGCAGCGAGACCAAGAAGGCGCCGCCGCTGATCACCGCTAACGTCAGCCCACCGGAGACGATACCGGTCAGCATCGAGCGGTCAATGAAGCGCGCTTTGGGATCTCGGGGTGGGCGCTTCATCTCGTCAGATTCCGCTGCCTGGTGGACGAACGCGATCGAGGCGCCGAGATCCATGAACAGTTCCAGGATCACGATCTGGACGGGAGCAAACGGCAGCGGACTGCCGTTCACAGCTGCGACCAGGGTCACGGTGATGAGGGCAAGCTTGATTGCTAGGTAGTAGCGGACCGCCTTGCGCAGATTCTCGTAAAGCCGCCTCCCCTCGGCGGTGGCCCTGGCGAGCGTCGCGAAGTTGTCGTCGGTGAGCACCAGGTCGGCCGCCTCTTTGGCCACATCGCTGCCGCCTTTACCCATCGCCACCCCGATCGCAGCCGCTTTCAGGGCGGGCGCGTCGTTCACCCCGTCTCCGGTCACCGCCACCACTTCACCGGCTAGCTGGGCGGCACGGACGATGCGTAGCTTGTCTTCCGGGCGCACCCGAGCGAAGATGCTCCCCTCGGCCGCCCTGGCAGCGAGTGCGTCGTCGCTCCAGCCATCTATCTCCGCCCCTGTGAACACCGATCCAACTAGGCCTGCCTCCCTAGCGATGGCTACCGCGGTCGGTGCCTGGTCTCCGGAAATCACGGTGATTGCTACTCCAGCACCTTTGAGCTCGATTACGGCGCCGGGCACCTCCGGCCGAAGCGGGTCGCTGAACACCAGCAGGCCCTCGAAGACCAGGTCCCGCTCCACTTGGTCCCGGTCGCTGGCCGGAGTGCCTGTCAGGGACCGGGATGCCACCGCAAGCACCCGGCCACCTTCGGCGGCCGCGCCGCTCACCTTGTCGAGCACCAGCTCGCGGGTCGCTTTATCAAGCGGCTCAACCACTCCATCCGAGCGCCAGCCAATCGCACGCTCGAGGACCGCCTCCGGAGCACCCTTCACCCCCAGCACAAATGCTCCGTCGATCTGGGCCAAACCCGAGGCCAGCCGGCGGCTGCTGTCGAAGCTGAAGCGAAGCTTAGCCTCCAGCCCGTCGCTCGCCGGGGCCCTCCACACCGCGACGTCCATCGGGTCGACGAAACGAGAGCCGTCGCCCGCAGGCGTCTCGCTGGCGAGCCGGGCCATTCTCTTCACAAGGTCGAGCTGGGGGGACCGTTTGTCGCCGTCACCGCCTCCGAGCACTTCCGAGGCGGACACCACCGACGCGAGGCTCATGAGGTTTTCGGTTAGGGTCCCCGTCTTATCGGTGCAGATCAAAGTGGTCGCCCCCAAGGTCTCAGCGGCGATTAGCCGGCGCACGATTGCGCCCTGACGGGCGAGCCGGAGCGACCCCAGACCCAACACAATCACGACCAGGATCGGCAGTTCTTCAGGGATGGTTGCGAAGGCGAGGGTGAGCGCCGTGAGCACCATCTGCTTGAGTGGTTGTCCACGAAAAAACCCGATGGCGGGGACGAGCACGCTGACTGCGACCGCGGCAACCAACAGCGCTCGGGCCAACTCGCGCATTTGGTTCTGAAGCGGGGTCTTCTGTCCTTCTGCTTCCTTCACCAACGCGGCGATTCGACCCAAGGTGGAGGCTGCCCCGACCGCAGTCACGGCCGCCACCGCACGGCCACGCACGACGTGAGTACCCGCCTTGAGGTCGCCACGGTCGCCAGCACCCGGAGCGTGCTCGACAGGCTGTGACTCGCCCGTTACTAGCGACTCGTCGACGAGCAGCTCGTCGGCCTCGAGCAGCAGCGTATCGGCGGGCACTCTGGAGCCCGCGGTCAGCAGGATCACATCGTCAGGCACCAATTCTTCGGGGGCGAGCTCCACGAGCATTCCATCGCGCCAGGCGAGCGCTTTGGGTGCCGAGAGCTTGGAGAGGGCGGCGATGGCGCGGCCGGCCCGTCGCTCCGTCCATGTCTCGACTCCGGCCACCGTGACTATGACCCCGAAGATGATGGCGGCGTCGCGAAGCTCGCCCAGGATGGCGTAGAGGATGCCGACCACCAGGAGCAGGACCACCAAGGGTTCAGTCAACGACTCGAAGAGCGCTTTCCAAAGCGGCTCGTCTTTGATCTGGCCGAACGAGTTAGGGCCCGAGACGGCCCGCCTGGTCGCGGCCTGTGCGCTGGTGAGCCCCCTCGTCGCGGTCGCTTCAATCAACGGATGGATCTGTGCGGCTTCAGTCATCGCATTGGGACCTGAAGAACAATGCGCTGTTTTCATACACGGCTCCTAAACGCCCGGCCGGGAGCCTAAGCTCCAAACGGCGTGTCCCAGCGTGCAGGCGAGGATCCTCCGCTAAATTAGATCCGCCACTCGCTACGGCCCAGGCCACGGGCGTGGTGATGGCCGCATACCTCACGGCCGTACATGAATGGTGCTCGCGCGGTGAGTCGAACCTGAACCTGGGATTACTGATCCCCTGCTGTTCGGTTCTGAGCCCCTCAAGAAGGCGCTTATGAGTTTAAATTTGGATGTGATTGGGCGCCATTCGCCGGTGCCTTCTCAACCGTCAAGGTGTCAAATAGGGTGTCAACCACCGTTTGGCCACAAGCTGACGCCGACCACTTGAGACGCTAGGCACCACAGAGAGACTCTCTGAGACGCTGTGACACTACATGTTGGTGCTCGTGTCACATATTGGTGCTCGCGCAGGGAATCGAACCCTGAACCTTGGGATTAAGAGTCCCCTGCTCTGCCAGTTGAGCTACGCGAGCGCGTGACGGCCGACTGTCGATTCTAAGGTCCACTGGCAGTTAACAGCCTAGGTTCCCTTGAGCGGCTGGTCTCTCTAGCGTGCCGGGCATGCGCGCGAGAGCACCCTTGGACATCGACCTCGAGGACAAGCTGATCTATGGCTTGACCCCGATGCGCCTCGCATATCTCGTCGTCGGTTTGGTGGCCGGCTTCGCATTGTGGTCGTCGGCGTGGGCGCCATCACCAGTTCGCGCACTTGCGTGTTCAGCGGTGATGGCCACCGGCGCTATCGCTGCCTGGGGGCGATGGCGTGGCCGCGCCGTCGATGGTTGGGCCGCCGACCTCTCTCTGTTCGTCATCGGCACTCATCGCATTGCGTGGGACCGGGATTGGTTTACACGCTTCAAACGCTTCAGACGTCGCAGAGCTCCGATGGCGCCGGTTCACCCACCAATCGGACCTGTCGTGATTTTCGTGACCGGTCGGGCGCCGAAGGCCGGGGCGACGACGGTTGCGGTCGACATAGCGGCCTGCCTTGATATCAAGGGATACGCACCCGAACTTTGGTCGGTGCGCGACGAGCCGAGTGGTCATCCCGGCAAACCGAGCGCATCGCAGCCACTTCTGTCGGTCGCGTCTGTTGACGCCGGTCGCGTGTGCTACCTGGATCGCGGAGCGGGACCCTCGGTGGCCGGCGTCATTCCTGAGGATGAGCTCGTTCGACAGGCGGCAGAGCTGAACCAAGCCACCGTGGTTGCTTTTCCAGAGGCGGCAGCAAGCAGGGCGATAGGGGATTTGGTCGACGTCATCGCCGCCGCGAGTTGAAACGCGAGCTGCAGTTCGGCCCCGTTCGAGTGGCGGTTCGAGGCCCGGCGAGGCTGTGGACCGGCCATGCCAAAGCATCAGTCATCAAAACAAGCCCCATCGGCTTTGCCGGCGCCACCGAGGCCGACCGCCTCCGCTGGGTCGGCGCGTTTAGACGCCTGCTCGATGGTGTGGATTCGCCGATCCAGTGTGTTGTCCACGTTGATCCGGGAACCGGACCCGAAACACCCGACACCCCGCGCACAGTATTGGATCTGAATGACACGCGAAGCGCCGACATCGGTTTCGTCGAGGCCGTCGCCCGTTCGCAGTCCGCGCACCGCACGCGCGTCGCGTTCGTCACAGCGCCGGCGCAGGCGTCGCGACTCGAGGCTGCACTCCGCGAGATGGGAATCGTAATCACCACTGCTGAGACAGATGAGGAGCCGATCTTCGGTACCGAGCAGGCGGCCCATTTCCTTCACGCCGGGGGTTGGAGCCGCACATGGCATCTCGATCGCCTCCCCGGCGGCGAGCTCGAGGCCGGCTGGCTGCATCGGCTGATTCCGCGTCGGCTCAAGGTCAGTCTTACCTGGCACGCGACTCCGCTGCCAGTCGCCTGGACGGTCGACTACCTGCAGCGCCAGCTGGCCGGCATGAGGGCGACCCGTATCCAGGAGCAGAACGCCGGGACCGCCGACCCGGCGCTGGCGGGCGCGCTGCCCGCAGCCGAAGACCTCCAGCGCCGCCTGGCGTCGAGCCAGGAGAAGGCGTTTCACGTATCGACGTACTTGACGTTGACAACGCCTACGCGCGACGGCCTGGAAGCCGGCGCGCAAACGATCGAGGCCGCCGCACGCGCAGTCCTCTGCCACTTGCAGCCGTGCACTTTCCGGATGTTCGACGGATACCTCGCAACGCGTCCTCTCGCGATCGAGCGGCTGCAACGCAAGCGCGTTCTCGACACCAGCACCCTCGTGACCTTCTTTCCCTGGCTGGATTCGGAGCTAGCCCAGGCAGGCGGTTTGGTGGTCGGGCGAAGCCACGCGACAGGCTTCCCCGTGATGGTCGACCCCTTCGCGCAAACGCACTACGCCAATGCCAACATCGGAGTGTTCGGCCACTCTGGCGCCGGCAAGACCTACCTGCTTTCGTCGCTTGCGATGGGAGCTCTCGGATTGGGCATCCAGGTCTACGTGATCGACCCCGAGCACGAATACGGCGAGCTTGCCAATCAGCTCGGAGGCGTCGACGTGCCGCTGGCTCTCGGTTCGGGCCATGCCATCAACGTGCTCGAGCTGCGGCCGTCCGACCGCCGTGACGAATCGTGGATTGGCCCGGCCACCGCAGACGCCGTCGACCTTTGCGAGACCATCTGCGGCGGACTGGACGAACGCGAACGGGCGCTTATCGAATCCGCAGTGCGGCGTGCCTATCGCGATGCAGACCCGCCACTTCTGCGCGATGTTGCGGCCAACCTCGCGCCTGATTCGCGGGTCGCGGCGATCCTGACGCGCTGGGTGCACGGCAGCCTCGGCCAGATGTTCAGCGCGGCAACCAACGTCGACCTGGACGCGCCCATCGTGGTGTTCGGCATGCGCGAGCTTCGCGATGAGATGGTGGCGCCGGTCCACTTTCTCCTCGCCGAAGCCCTGTGGTCGCGCATCAAGAGGAAGGACCGCCGCCGGATGCTCATCGTGGATGAGCTCGGCCTCCTATTTGAAGATCCGACGATTCGACGGTTTGTCGTCAGCCTGGCGCGAAGGATTCGCAAGTACGACGGATCTTTGGTCTTCGCCACCCAGAACCCGGGAGACCTTTTGAGCTCGGACCAGGGAGCGGTGGTCGCGACGAACCCGGCCAGCCTGTTCTTCGGCGTCCAGCGGCCCGGCGAGGCCGCCAAGCTCCAGCGCGCGTTTCACCTGAGCCGGCACCAGCGCGGTTACCTCGAGACGGCAAGAAGAGGGGACTTCCTGCTGGCCGCCGGGGCCGAGCGGCTGGCGGTGGAGGTTAAGGCGCCGCCATGGCAGGAGGACATGATGCGGCGGGCCCGTCAGCGCGACCCCGGTCGTGAACCGGTAGGCTAGGAAAGCGTTGCCGCGAGTCCTTCATTACCGCTTACACGGCCTGCCGGAGCCGCGATTGGAGCGCCTCCATGAGCAGTTCCAATCGCTCGCAGCTGCGAGGGCGTGGCGTCGCGATTCGCCATGGGTTGCCAGCCCGCGCTCAACCGGCCTGTTCGAGATGGAGTACTTCCGTCATCTCCGGTTGGAGGAGAAGGGAGACCTAAGCGCCGCCGGCTTTGTGAAGATGGCCGGCGACGAGACGGACGCTCTCATCATCACGATCTTCATGCGCGACCTCAGCGCGGAGTATGGGGTCAGGGTCGCTATGAGGGATGAAGACCACCCGCTGGCCAAGCTGCGCCGCCTCGAGTTCCGAAACGGCCGCCTGCCGAGTGGCCTGGCGCTGGAGGACGTGCTGGCGAAGCGGCCGGTCATCAAGAAGGTGCTGGGCGAAAGGATATTTTTCTATCCGCCGACGTTCCGGCTCCACTCGCAGGGTCCCGAGAGTCCCGAGTGGGCTTACGCGTTATGCGGCATCCGCGCCTATGCCCCAACGCTGCTGGAGGCTGAGCAGGAAGCGCTCAAGATCCTGAGAGGGTTCGGGCACCTTGGCGGCTGAGGTGGCCGCGTCCGCCGGCGGGTTCGTAGCGTCGGCCGACGGCACGAAGATCGCCTACCGCGCGTGGCCTCTTGCCAGCGCCCGGATAACCTTCGCCGTCGTCCACGGCCTTGGCGAGCATGCCGGACGCTACGAACGTTTTGCGCAAGGAATGGCGAAGCATGGCTTGGGCACGTTCGCCGTCGACCTACGCGGTCATGGCAGCAGCCCTGGGCAGCGAGGCCACGTCGATTCCTGGTCGCAATGGACTGACGATGTGTCGGCTTTCGTGGCTCACGTGGCTGCGGTCACCGGCGGCGAGGTCGTGCCGCTCGGTCACTCGTTTGGCGGCGCCACGATGTTGAGCACGGTGCTCGCCGGCAAGCTGAGCAACATCGGGCGCTTCATTGTTTCGAGCGCGGCGTTAAAGGTGAAAGTCAAGGTTCCGGCGTGGAAGATCAAGCTGGGAACTACGGCATCGAAGGTACTGCCGAAGCTGGCGCTGGACAACGAGGTCGACCCCAAGCTGCTTTCGCGAATCCCCGAGGTCGTTGAGGCCTACCGCACCGACCCGCTCGTCCACAGCAAGATCTCGAGCCGCCTATACACCGAGTGGCTGGCGGCGTCGCGCGACATCCTCAATCGCGCGGGCGAGATCAAGGTCCCCTTCCTCATCCTGGCCGGAACCAATGACGGCCTGATCGACCCCGAAGGCAGCAAAGAGCTGCACGCAAAGGCGCCCTCGATGAGCGAGCTGAGGTTGCTGGAGGGCCGCTACCATGAGCCGTTCAATGACCGCGACAACGAGGAGGTCTTCACTCTGATCGCGAACTGGCTGGCCAAACGATGATCCACGTGCTCGCCGGCTTGCCGAGCTGGAATCTGCAGCCGGGATCGTGGCTGTTGTGGATCCTGGTCGGATTGATCTCCGGCGCAGTCGCGGCGCGAGTGGTGGCCGGTCGCGGATTCGGCTGTGTGGCCGACATCCTGGTGGGAGTCGCCGGCGCATTCATCGGCGGCTACATTCTCGCGGCGATCTTTGGAGCCAACACCACAGTCGGCTTCTGGGGGAGCATCGTCGTCGCTTTCGTCGGCGCAGCGGCTCTTCTCGCCGCGCTGAAGCTCCTATCCGGCGGCCGCCTCTAACGGACCGCCGGCCGCGAGCGTCGCAATGTGCTCGATCGCCGAAGCCACCTCCGCAGGCATGAACAGCGGAATGTCGTGTGGCGACTCGTACCAGCTGATCTCGACGTGCGGCGCCAGCTCGGCGAGCCGAGCCGCGCCCACCTCACGCGACGAAGCGATTCTCGCCGGCCCATGCCTGGCGAGCAGAACGGCGGCCGGCACGTCGACGCGCGGCCACAGCACGTCCGGCTGCGCTTCGTAGAGACCGCGCAGGAGCTCGAGCCGCACCGGCGAGGTGAGGGTCAGGACGAGCCCGTCGCCATCGGGGACGATCCTCGCCTTCACGAATGATTCGAGATCCTGGTCCCACGCGCCTTCGAAGTCTTGCTTCGACTGAGAGATCGCGTCCTCGAATGAGGTAAATCGCGGCAGCGGCGGCTGCATGATTTTCTGCGCCTCTTCCCAGCTGAAGAGGTTGGCGGCGCTCTGCACGGGACCATCGATGAACACCAGTCCGCCAGCGCTGCCCGGGTGCGTGCCCACCAGCTCCAATGCAACGGTGGCCCCCCAGGAATGCCCGACCACAACTGGCTTCTCGAGTCCAAGGTCGGCGATGACGAAATCGACGTCCTTCAACAGCTCGTCCATCGCGTAGCCGTTAGGAAACGACGGCACCCGCGGAGGTTGGCCGGTGAGCCCGTGGCCGCGCTGGTCCAGCGCGACGAGCCGGCGCCATGGGAAGTGCCGTGAGAGCCGCTCCCAGTAGCGGGCGTTCGAGCTGAGACCATGTAGCAACAGCAGCGGCGGCTGATGGGAAGCGGATTCCGGCATCCACTCGAGGTAGTGGAGGCCAACTCCATCTCGCTCGAGCCAGCCTTCGGAAGGGGCGCCCACTGACGCCAAAGACTAGCTCGCCGCGGCTCTCACTTCGTCCGAAGCGCGCTCGACTTGTTGGGCCGGCTGCCCGGCGCGGCGATTGATCAGCAGAGCCGAGAAGGCGGTCAGCGCGAGGACGACGATCGGGAGCACCAGCGTCTGCTTGAGCGCATCGATGTACGCACTGACGAAAACGTCGTGTGCGAGGGCCGTCAGCTGCTGAGCGACTGCGGGTGGCAGCCCGGACGGCAGCTTGGCCCCGTTCTCGCCGGTCCCGATCTGGAAGCCACTGGAAGCGACCGAGCTGAAGGCCGCGATGAACTGGTCTCTGAAGGCGGCAGGTAGCGCGGATGCGTGACTCACTGCCTGGTCGTGCAACGTGATCGCCAGCCGGTTTTGCAGCAGCGCTCCCACGATGGCGCTCCCCACCGCCTGCCCGACCTGCCGCGTCGTGTTGAGCACGGCGGATGCGGACCCGGCCATTCGCGGCTCGATGTTGCGCATGGCGACGGTGGTCAAGGGTGCGAACGTCATGCCCATGCCCGCGCCGGCGACGATTGCGGGTACCAGGAATGTCAGCCAGGTCGAGTCAGGCCCGGCGACCACCGTCAACGTGCCGAATCCGGCGGCGAAGAAGAAGACGCCAGTCATGAGGATGTACTTCCCGCCGAACCGGTCCGCGAGCCGCCCGGCGAATGGAGCCACCACCATCGAGGTCACGGACATCGGAGCGAGCGTGAGGCCCGCAGTCAGAGCGGAAAAGTCGCGCACCGACTGCAGGTAGATCACGATGGGAAGGAACAGGCTCATCATCCCGAAGGCGATCGAAGCACCGATCCAGTTGGCGACAGCGAAGTTCCGCTCCTCGAAGAGCGACAGCGGAACGAGCGGCTCAGCCTGGAAGCGTTCCCAGATCACGAACAGGACCAGCAGCACGACGCCAAGGCCGATCATCTCGGGGATGGTGACCACGTACGAGCCGATCTCACCCCAGTTGAACCGCTCGCCCTCGATCAAGCCGAAGACCAAACCGAAAAGACCTGCGGTCGCGAGGAAGATGCCGACAACATCCCATCCGTGACGGCGGCCAGGCCGCAGGTCGGGGATGATGATGAAGGTCGCCACCAGCGCGGCGATCCCAATTGGGACGTTGACGAAGAAGATCCATCGCCAGTCGACGTAGGTGACGATGGCGCCACCGACGGTCGGCCCTGCAAGGGTGGCGAGTCCGGCGACCCCCGCCCAGATGCCAAAAGCCGCGCCACGCCGCTCTGGCGGGAACAGGCTCGTGAGGATCGCGAGCGTTTGCGGAACGAGGAAGGCGCCGCCAACCCCTTGAAGGACGCGGGCAGCGATCAATTGATTCTCGTCCTGCGACAAGCCGCAGAGGGCTGACGCGACGGTGAAGATGGCCAGGCCCGCCGCGAACAGGTTGCGCTGTCCGTACAGGTCGCCGAGGCGCCCTGCCGTGATCAGAAGAACCGCGTACACCAGGATGTAGGCGTTCAGGACCCAGAGGATCCCGTCGAGGCTGATCTTGAGCCCCGCGCTCATGGCCGGAATGGCCACGTTCACGATCGTGGTGTCCAGCATGATCATGAAGAAGCCGGTGACCAGGACCACCAGCACGACCCAGGGATTAGATGGACGGGTGCGCTTTTCAGCCATACCTAGTTCTGAACCTCATCCGCGCCCATTCGATTCCGCGAGCGCTTCACGAAACATTGTCAGAACTCCTCACGACGGACAATTGGTGGGGATGGACCGAATCGAGCTGGAAGGGATGGTGTTCAGCGGCCGGCACGGAGTGCGTCCGGCCGAGCGCGCAGAACCGCAAGAGTTCAGGGTGGACGTCAAGGTTGACGCTGACCTTTCGGAGGCGGGGCTGAGTGACAGGGTCGAAGACACCGTCGACTATCGCCAGATATATGCGATCGCCAAGGATGTCATCGAGGGCGAATCGGCAAAGCTCATCGAGAGCCTCGCCCAAAGGATCGCCGCGCAGGTGCTCGAGCTGGACCGGGTCGCGACAGTATCGGTTCGAGTCGCTAAGCGGCCACCGAGCATGCGGCCGATCGACGCCGCCGCGGTGAAGATCAAGAGGACGCGCGCGTGACCATCGCGTATTTCGATTGCTTTTCGGGGATCTCCGGCGACATGACACTGGGAGCGCTCATCGATGCCGGCGGCGACGCCACGCTTGTCGGCGCCTCGGTTGAGGCGATGCGGCTTGGCGATGAGGTCAAGGTCGTGGTGCAACGCGAAGCGCGCGGTCATATTGGCGGCACTCGCGTGCTGGTCAATGCCAGCGAGCGTGTCGAGCGAACGGTGCCAGTGCTGCGCGAGGTCGTTGAAGATGCCGACCTGCCGGACGGCGTCAAGAGCCAGGCGCTCGACGCGATCAGTCGTCTGGCCCAGGTCGAAGCGCGAATTCACGGCGTCGCCGAAGAGCACCTGCACCTGCACGAGCTGGGCGGCGCAGACACGCTGGTCGACCTCGTGGGCGCGTTCTGGCTGCTGCGCAACCTGAACGTGACCCAGCTCTACGCCTCCGCCCTCCCCGCGCCGCATGGATTGAAAGGAGACATGCCGCTGCCGGCTCCCGCGAGCCTTCGACTCCTCGAGGGCACTGGTGCGATCTTTGAGGATGCGAGGGGAAGCCAAGAGCTCGTGACGCCGACCGGTGCCGCCATCCTCGCCGTTGCGGCCAGGTTCGAGCGCCCGGCGATGACGCTCAATTCGATCGGCTACGGCATCGGGGCACGCGACTTGCCCGGCAACGCGCTCGCCGCCTGGATCGGAGAGGAGGCGCAGAGCGAAACCGGCGTTACCCTCATCGAGACCAACATCGATGACATGGCGCCCAATGTGCTCGCCGCGCTTAGCGAGGATTTGATGGCCGCGGGCGCGCTCGACGTGACAGTCACGCCCGCGCTGATGAAGAAGGGCCGCTCCGGCCATCTGCTGAAGGTCATGTCGGCGCCCGAGCTGGTCGCCCGCTTGACCGACCACCTACTGCGTCACAGCACCACGCTTGGAGTCCGGATGACAAACGTGCAGAGGGTCCTGGCGCAGAGAAGGATCCTCGAGGTGCACACGTCCCTGGGCACAGCGCGCGTCAAGGTGAAGGAGATGGGCGGCGAGCCGATCGATGTCTCGCCCGAGTACGAAGACTGCCGGCGGATCGCGCGAGAGACCGGCCAGGATGTCCGCCACGTCATGAGGTTGATGGCGGAGGCCGCCAGGAGGGAGCTGGGCCTCGCTTGAAGGCGCCGGACGCGGAGCCGCGACAATTAGCCCCGTGACGGCTCGAGTTCTCGATGGCAAAGCTGCGGCGCGTGAGATCTATGAGCGCATCGCGGTCGATGTTGCGGCTCGCGTTGCGAAGGGAGGCTCGCGTCCGAAGCTGGCCACCGTCGTGGTTGGCGACGACCCCGGATCGGCTCTATACGTGCGGATGAAACAGGCCAATGCGAAGAAGGTCGGCATCGACTCGGACGACCACCGCCTACCCGCGGCTACCACGACCCAGCAGTTGCTGGAGCTGGTCGAAAGCTTGAACCGGGACGAGACGGTAAGCGGCATCCTGGTCCAGCAGCCGGCGCCGCGCCATATAGATATGACGCGCGTGATCACTGCTCTCGACCCCGCGAAGGATGTTGACGGTGCCCATCCATTCAATGCCGGCATGGTGGCTCTGGGTTTTGACGGTGGCATCGAGCCGTGCACTCCCGCAGGCATCATTGCGCTGCTGGAGCGGGCAGCAGTTCGTATCGAAGGCGCGAACGCCGTGGTCGTCGGGCGCAGCAACCTGGTGGGAAAACCCACCGCCCTTCTTCTTCTGCGCCGCCACGCGACGGTGACCGTTTGCCACACGCGTACCTCTGACCTCGCCAGTCACTCGAGGTCGGCCGACATCCTGGTTGCGGCCGCCGGAAAGGCGAACCTCATCACCAAAGAGATGGTCAAGCCTGGCGCGGCGGTGATCGACGTCGGCACGAACTGGGTGGACGGTAGGCAGGTGGGTGACCTCGGGCCGGGAGTAGATGAGGTCGCAGGGTGGCTGACTCCAAATCCAGGGGGCGTCGGGCCGATGACCCGAGCCATGCTCATCAAGAACACGTTCGAGGCCGAGGTTCGCAGGACGGGCGGATAGCGATTCTTTTCTAAGGCCCGGCGAATTGCCGGACCGGGTAGCGTGACAATCAGCGAGTGACGTACGAGGAGTCCCTCGCATACATCTCGAAGCTGGGCCGTTTCGGCATGAAGCTGGGAACGGAGAGAACGCGCTCGATCCTCGATCACATGGGCACCCCCGAGCAGGGCTTGAGGGGCGCCCTGATCGCCGGCACCAACGGCAAGGGCTCGACGGCAGCTTGCCTTGCCTCGATCCTGCAGGCGGCCGGCCGCAACGTCGGCTTCATGCCCAAGCCTCACCTCATCTCATACACGGAGCGAATCCAGGTCAATGGCGTGCCGATCAGCCGGCAGGACTTTGTGCGCACCCTCGAAGAGCTGAAGCCGGCGCTTGAAGCGATCGCGATGGAGATCGGCCAGGCCACGGAGTTCGAGATGCTGACTGCGATGGCGATCGCCTACCTCGCCCCGCGAATCGATCGACTCGTGTGCGAGGTCGGGTTGGGCGGGCGCCTCGACGCAACGAACGCCCTCGACCTGGGCATCGCGATGATCACGAACGTCGACCTCGATCATCAGAAGTACCTGGGCGACACGATCGAGCAGATCGCGCACGAGAAGGCCGCGATCATCAAGCCAGGCAATCACACGATCACCGGATGCGAAGGCGTCGCTCTCGAGATCGTGCAGGAACACGCCAGGAAAGCCGGGTCACGGCTGTGGCGCTTGGGCCGCGAGATCCAGCTCACCTCCACGCCCGAGGGCTGGGATGGACATCGCCTCAACGTGACCGTCGGCGGCCACGATTACAAGAACCTGAGCCTTCCCTTGGTCGGCGACTACCAGCCTGCCAACGCCGCGCTCGCTGTGGCGGCCGCGGTCGCGCTCGGCGATGCATCGGACGATTCGGTCAGGCGCGGCCTGGCGTCGACGGTCTGGCCGGGCCGGCTCCAGCTGATCGCCAACCAGCCCCGCGTCATCCTCGACGGCGGGCACAACCCGGCGGCAATGACTAAATCGGGAGCCGCGCTTCGCCGGCTGATCGGGTCGGGGCGTCTCGTCGTTGTCTTCGCGATGCTGAGCGAACGCGACCCGATTCAGCTGCTCGCCGCGCTGCGCACGATAGATCCCGACGCTGTGGTGTTCACCGAGCCCGACAGCGCGGGTGGGCACGCCATTCCTGCGAAGCAGCTCGCGGATATCTACGGACCCGGCTCACAGGCGGTGACGGCTGCCTCTGCCGCGCTCGACCGAGCCAGGGAGCTCGCCGGGATCGACGGCAACGTCCTGGTCTGTGGCTCGCTCTATCTGGTCGGCGAGATCTTGGCCCAGGCTTCCGAGATCGGCCGCCGTTGAGCCTCACGGTCTGGTAGTAATGGAGCGCATGCAGTCTCCTGGTACTCAGACCTTCTATCGCGGCACCGACCGAATCCTTGGCGGCGTTGGCTCGGGCCTGGCGGAAGGCTTCCACGTCGAGGTGCTCTGGGTTCGCGTGGCGTTTGTCGTGCTCACCTTCATCAATGGAGTCGGACTGCTGCTCTACGTCGTGCTGTGGGTGCTCATGCCTGAGCGAGCCGGCTACCAGCGTCCGGTCCAAAACGTGTTCGATTCGATGACAGCCGATGTCAAGCGCGCCTGGGCCGACCTTCGCACTCAGTTCGGATCGAGCCCCGCAACGCCCGCTACTCCTTCGGCGGCGGCACCGCCTTTAGCCGTCACCTCGGTTGCGACCGAGACTGCGCCTCCGATGCCCCCACCGCCGGCCGGCTCTCAGCCGATCACCCATACCCCGACCATCGTTTTCGGCGCCATCCTGGTCGTGCTCGGGATCGCGTTCCTGGCCGCCAACAGCGGCATCACCTGGAACGTCATCCTGCCGGCAGCCTTGATCGCTCTGGGGATCGCGCTCCTCTTCAGGAACCTGCAGAAAAGGGCCTAGCTCCGCAGCAGGTTTCGGAGTCCTCGTAGGTCGATCTTCCAGTTACGTTGCGGCGCGCGAAAGAAACGCACGCACAGGTAGGCGGAGCCCAGGATCATCGGCAGCAACAGGACCAAACCCATGAGCGCCCACAACTCGCCTGCGCTCAACGCCACGCCGGCGACCAGCGCTGCAGCGATCGACAAGCCGACCCCACCGACCAGCAGCTCGGTTGCCGATCGGATCTGCACCGCCGGCGCTTTGTCACGAGCTGCCGGTGCGCTCCCGGGTCTTGGCCGGGCGCCCGAGACCCACCAGTAAAGAACCAGGCCGACTCCTACCAGCGCCGTCAGGAGCGCGATCACCTCGGCAATGAGGCCCTCTCTGGTGTCCGCGACACGCCCGCCTGCGAAGAAGGCGACGGCGATCAACGCCGCACCGATCACCAGCGCCAGCCATCGCACCCTAATGGTTGGCGGCGACTATGTTTGCCCGCAGGCGTCTCATGCCTCTAAGCCACCTGTCGTAGTCGGACGCTCTCCTGCCAAAGTACTCGGCGACTTCCGGCTGCGGGAGGATGAGGAACCTCTCGTCGTGGATGCCTTGCAGGACCGTGTCGGCCACCTGGTCGGGCTCGAGTGCGGTGGCGGTCAGGAAGTCGAGGCCTTTCCGGCGCTCCATCGCAAGCATGTCGGTCTTCACCCCAAGCGGGCACAGGCACGAAACCCGGATCCCATCGTCTCCATGGGCGATGGAGAGCCATTCGAAGAATGAGAGCGCGGCCGCCTTGGTCACTCCATAGGGAGCCGCGAACATGTGGTTGAGCAGGCCGGCCGCGGACACAGTGCCGACGATGTAACCCTCTTTGCGGGCGAGCATCGAAGGCAGCGCATGTCGCGCGAGGTACACATGCGCCATCACATTCACGTCCCAGATGCGCTGCCATTCTGAGTTGGCGGTCTCCGGGCCACCGTCCACTGCGATCCCCGCGTTTGAGCACAGGATGTCGATGCGTCCTTTGGCGATGTGAACTTTTTCCACAAGCTGCATGACATCTTTCTCGTTCGAGACGTCGCAGCGAATGGCCATGCCACCGATTTCGCGAGCCACGCTCCATGCGTCGTCCGCATCGATATCGGCGACGACGACGATCTCCGCGCCCGCAGCGCCAAATTTGCGAGCAAGAGCACGACCGATGCCGCGAGCTCCGCCGGTGACGACGACGACCCGATCAGCAACTTCCATGGCGGCAGCGCGAGTCTACGCCGCGCATGGGCTGCGACTCTTCAACATTTCAACCTGGTCCTGCGGAGCCATGGCGCCGCCCGGCCACGTGGCCATGCCTGACATCGTCGAGAGTGGGCAAAGAAAATTCGAGAAATAAAAGATGAGGGTGGTTTTTTCCACTGCCGATACCGCATAGAATCACTCCCCATGGTCGGTGGGGGCCTCGACTACAGCGCGCCATTTCAGCGCGCTATCGAGCTGATTGGCAAGCGGTGGACTGGGGCAGTCGTGAAAGCCTTGATCCCAGCGCCTGCTCGATTCAATCAGCTTCTTGCCGGCATACCCGGCATCAGTGACCGCGTGCTCACCGAGCGATTGCGCGAGCTGGAGACAGAAGGCCTTGTGGAGCGCCTCGTCGATCCCGGCCCACCCGTCAGGGTGAGCTATCGGCTGACTGCTCGAGGCCGGGCTCTCGAGCCCGTGCTCGCTGCGGTTGCGAACTGGGCGGACAGCTGGCTGACAACGGTCGAGGCTGCGGTCGGCTGAAGCGACGCGTCGGTTTCCTAGCCCCAGCCACTCGGCTGATAGGCTTTAGCGCAATGCCGATTGGCGACTTCCTGCGCCGGCGGCCTGAAGCACAGACATGCCTGGCTTGCGGGTCCCCACTTCCCCACGGCGCTGTGTTCTGCCCATCGTGCGGGGTGCGCGCAGACGATCCTCAGGCCGAACCTCTGCACATCGTCGATCGGACCACGGGCCTCTTCAACGACCGATTCGTGCGTCCCGTCCTCGAGGATGAGCTGGCAAGGGCCCATCGTTATCAGCGGAATCTCGGGGTCCTCCTTGTCGAGGCGGACGGCCCGGGTTCGCCAGAGGAGTCTCTGAAGATGATGGCCGCCGCTCTGGCCGGCACCGTCCGCGACGTCGACACGCCGGGCGTCTTGGGCCGAACCCCACCACAGCTCCTGGCCATCCTCCCAGACACAGATGTTGCCGGCACCGCCCACGCCGCCAACCGCGTGCTGTCGGCGGTCAATGAAGCGCTGAAGCTGAATGGCGGTCACGCCTCGGTCGGGCTGGTCTGCATCCGGCCCGGCCAGCGCGTACGCGCCGGCGCCGTGATTGAAAGCGCGAGTCGCTCGTTGCGCTCGGGCAGACCCGAGATGATGGGCAAGCCCGCCTGAGCCTCGAGCTCTATCTCGCGCGCCACGGCGAGACCGAGTGGAGCCGCAACGGAAGGCACACGGGCAAGACTGATCTTCCGCTGACGCCAGAAGGCGAGGAGAAGGCCGCGCACTTGAGCGGCCGGCTGCAGCAGATCGATTTCGACACTGTGTTCTCCAGCCCGCTCCAGCGGGCCAGGCGCACTGCCGAGCTGGCCGGGTACCCGAAGCCGCAGTTGACGTCGCTGCTGCGCGAGGTCGACTACGGCGAATACGAAGGCCTGACCACCAAGGCGATTCGAGAATCGCGGCCGGACTGGGAGCTGTACAAGGACGGAAGCCCAGGCGGCGAGACGCCGGCGCACATCTACGCGCGAGCGATGGAATTCATCAACCTGGCCTCGGCAGCCGGCGGCCGGGTGTTGGCCTTCTCGCACGGCCACTTCCTTCGCGCGGTCGCCGTGGCCTGGATTCGGTTGGACGTCACGGCTGCATCAACGCTGGACCTGGACGTCGCCACGCTCAGCCTCCTGCGCGACGACCAGCGCGGCCGCCTCCTGGCGATCTGGAACTCTCCTCCCTGATCGCACGATATCGCTCAGGCCTTGCGCCGCAGGCTCCACTTCCGGCTTCTGACACCGGGCAACCCCGCGTACACCAGGTACGCCGACGTCTCGACTTGGGCGTAATAGGTATGCCGTTCGCCCGGGTTGATGAGCAGCATCTCGCCGGCAGAGACCTCTCCCTGGCTGCTCCCATCGTTGAAGTGCAGCCGGCCGACTGTGACGATGAGCGCGACCGGGATTGCGTTGCGATGCTCCGGAACATTCTGTCCCGGTTCCAACCGCAGGCCGACCACGCGCATCGACCCGCAGTCGGCAATCTGCTCGAAGCCGAGGGCACGGTGCGATCCTTCAGGGCCTTGCGCTGTCACTCTCGTGGAATATCATGCCCGGCCCGCGTCGCCAAGCCTCACCATCGAAATCCGTGGTGATCAACAGGCTTACCGGAGTCGATGGCGCCCGAGCGGCGCGCGGGGTGGTGGTCGTGATCGATGTGCTCCGTTCCTTCACCGTCAGCGCGTATGCGCTTGCGGGTGGAGCGCGTGAGTGTCTGCTGGTGCCAACGACCGCCGAGGCTCGCGCCCTTCACGACAAGATCCCGGGCTCGCTCATCTGCGTCGAAGAAGGGGCGCTGCCCGTGGCCGGCATCCCGATCAGCAACTCGCCGACCCAGATCACCAAGGCAGACCTCAACGATCGGGTCCTCATCCAGCGCTCGAGCGCCGGCACCACAGTGATGTCGGAGGTTGAATTGGCCGACGAGCTGTACGCCGCGAGCCTGGTTGTCGCCAGGGCAACCGCCAGGGCCTGCCTGTCGAAGCAGCCTCAGGTGGTGACTCTTCTCGCCTCGGCGGACCACCCTGAGGATCACGCGTGCTCCCTGTACATCGAAGGATTGCTGCGTGGCGAGGAGCGGGACGTCGTCAGCTTGCTGAGGCCGCTGCGGGACAGCGCTCGCTACGCGCGAGCGATGAGCGGCACCTGGCCCGGATTCCCGCCAACCGACCTCGAGCTCGCGCTGATTGCGGACCGCTTCGACTTCGCCATGCCGGCGACGCGACAAGACAACTATCTTCGCTTGACCGCGTTCAGGAACGACTAAGATTCGAGCAGGGCACCAAGGGAATCCGGTGCGAAACCGGAGCTGTCGCGCAACTGTGAGCGGGGAGCCTCCGTCCGACAAACGCCACTGAGGTCAACAAGCCTCGGGAAGGCAGATGGAGGCGGCGAGCCGCGAGCCAGGAGACCTGAACGCCCGCAACGGCAACCCGTCCGCGCGCAACGGCACGGAAGCTCCTGGCGGTCGGCTTTCAGCAGCGCGTTCGGGAAGGCTTGACCGCCTGGAGGAAAAATCGTGCGCAAGCACCTCTTGTGGGCCAGCGCGACACTGGCTCTGGTCATCGCCGCGTGCGGAGGCTCATCACCGACCAGCCAGCCGAGTCCGACCAACTCCTGCGTCAACGCGACCGCCGCCCACCACGCGTACGTCGTCGTCCAGCACCTGTCCGGAGCAACGCTCCAGAAGTGCGTGGGATTTTCCGGGGGTATCATCGCCGGCCAGGCGCTGATGGATCAGTCAGGCATCGAGTACCAGGCGCAGACGACGAGTTTGGGCAAGGCGGTGTGCCAGGTCGACCGCGAACCCGCGCAGTTCAGCACCTGCTTTTCCCAGAATCAGCCCTACTGGGCCCTGTTTATAGAGGCAGGCGGCGCCTGGACGATGGCGCCAAGCGGCCTTAACGACGCCGTGCTCCACGACAAGGATGCGATCGGCTGGCATTACGTCAGATACGACCCGAAATCTGATCCGTCTCCTCCCCCGCTGGCCAACCAGAGCTGAGGTCAATTTGAACGCGCGCGCGGTGGCGGCGTGGTCCGCCACCTGCATCTTCATAGTGCTGTCGACGACCAACCCGGCCTACAAGGCCTTGGTGCTGGTGGCGGCGCTCGCTGCGCTCGCCACCGGCATCGGTCTTCAACGCACCGGCGGTGTGCTCATCGGCGTCGGCCTGATAGTCACCTTCGCGATCTCGCTCAATTTCGTCTCCGCGCACCTGGGGACCACCGTTTTGTTCGCACTCCCCGACCAGATCCCCGCTCTCGGTGGCCCTTACACGCTCGAGGCGCTGGCTTTCGGCGCAACGGGAGGATTGACCGTCGGGGCCGCCATCCTCGCCGCCGCGCCTTTCTCCTTGCTCCTCGCCTCGCACGAAGTCATGGATGCATTGCCGGCGGCGCTTTCGAGAACTGGCGCCGCCCTCGCGGCTTCCCTGAACCTCGTCCCTGCGGTCGCAGCCTCGTTTGTCCAGGTCACCGAGGCCCAGCGGTTGCGCGGGTGGCGACCCCGCGGCCCGAGGTCCTGGTCTGAGATCGTCGTCCCAGTGGTGCTGACCAGCGTGGAAGGTTCGATTCAGCTCGCCGAGTCGATGGAGGCGCGCGGCTTCGGCTCGGGCCCGCGCACGTCGGTCAAGCCGGGCCGGATGCAGCGCAACGACTGGGTGCTCATCGGAGCGTCCGGCGCGGCGCTCGCGATCTTCCTCGTCTCGCAAGCGATCGGCTGGGCAGCTCCGTGGTACGCGTACCCCACCTTGACGCCACCCTCGATCGACCCCAGGCCGCTCGCTGCATGCTTGCTCCTCTTCGCACCGGTGCTGATTTGGCGGTCGCGAAACTAACCCACCTCACCTACACGTACCCGGGCGCCGGCGCGCCTGCGCTTCGTGACGTGGGCCTCGAGATCGAAGAGGGATTGACGGTGGTCACCGGTGCATCCGGAGGCGGCAAATCGACGCTGCTCCGCGTTTTCAACGGCCTCGTGCCGCACTTCCACGGAGGCGCCATATCTGGGAGTGCGTCGGTTGGAGGCCTCGACATCATCGCCACCCACACCAGAGACCTTGCGCGCCACGTCGGATTTGTCTTCCAGGACCCGGAGCTGCAGACCGTTTACAACATGGTCGATCGCGAGGTCGCTTTCGGTCTCGAGAACGTGGCTCTGCCACCGGGTGAGATGGCCGGTCGCGTCGAAGAGGCACTGCGCGCCGCGGGCGCCTTCCACCTTCTCGGGCGCACGGTGCGAACTCTCAGCGGCGGCGAGAGGCAGCGGGTCGCGCTGGCCTCGGCGCTCGCGATGCGTCCGCAGATGGTGGTGCTCGACGAGCCCACATCGCAGCTCGACCCCGATGGCGCCGCCTCGTTTCTCGCTGCTCTGATGGGCATGGTCGGGCGCGGGACACACGCTGTCGTTTCGGAGCATCGGCTCGAATCGATCCTTCATGGCGCGCATGGGCTGCTCTCGTTGGAACAGGGCACCGTGGTCGAGGCCGACCCCAAGTCGTGGTCACCTCCACCCGCTGTACCGCCAGTAGCCCGGCAATCTGCGATTGGAGCCGAGGCATGGTCGCTCGACAAAGTCAGCGCTGGATTCGAGGGCCACCTGGTCCTCGATGGTGTCGACCTTGTCGGCCACGCCGGCGAGGTGGTCGCCCTGAGCGGGCCAAACGGTGGCGGCAAGACGACGCTGCTCCGATTGATCGCCGGCACCCTCGCACCACTCTCAGGCGCCGTCGGCCGGCGCCCGGGCCGCATCGCGTACCTGCCGCAGAACCCGGCGGCGCTCCTGCATCGCCCGACTGTGCGGTCCGAGGTGGCCTTCACGATCGTCCGCGCGGGAGACAGCGAACAGCCGGAGGCGATCCTCGAAGAGCTCGGGCTGATGTCCGTGGCGGAAAGGTATCCGCGCGATCTTTCATCTGGGGAGCGCCAGCGAGCCGCCCTGGCGGCAGTCCTGCCAGGCGCACCCGGTCTGGTGCTTCTCGATGAGCCGACACGCGGTATGGATGCGGCAGCCCGCGCCCGGTTGGTACGTCTCGTCGCGAGGCTTCGAGACCGGGGCGCGGCGGTCGTCCTGGCGACGCATGACGACGAGCTCAGGGCAGCGCTCGCGGACCGGACGGTCAACCTGGGCGGCGGTCGCGTCCTCGAGCAGGCGCGAGAGGTAGTCCTGGCTTGAGACGCGCGCTGCCGGTCGGTGTCGTCTCGCTGGTCGGCCTGCTGCTGTTCCTGTGGCCGTTCCTTGGCAGCGGCCTGCCCGCCAACACGCCGGCGTGGACTCTCGCCTTGGCGTGCGTCGCAGGCTTGTTTCTCGTCGAGGCGGGGGCCCGCCAGCTGGACTCGCGCGCGGTGGCGCTCCTGGCCGCGATTGCCGCCATCGATACCGCTCTGAGGCTTGCGTTGATCGAAGGCATCGGCGGCTTCAGCCCCATTTTCTTTCTGGTGCTCTGCTCCGGCTACGTATTCGGCACCTCATTCGGGTTCCTCGCGGGCGCGCTGTCGATGCTCGTCTCGGCACTCGCCGGAGGCGGCGTCGGACCGTGGGTGCCGTATCAGATATTTGCGGTCGGCTGGGTCGGGGTTGCCGCGGGGCTGGCCGGGCACTTCAGCCGAGGGGGCAGAGTCCCTGGCTGGCGCGACGTACTGGCGCTCGCCGGCGTCGGTGCGGTAATGGGATTCGTGGTGGGCGCTCTGCTCGATATCACCGACTGGGTGCCCGTCTATCGCGGCAATCCTTCGCTGGGCTGGTCGCCGGGGATGAGTGTCGGCACATCACTCCTGCACTTCGGCCGTTTCTACCTGCTCACGTCGCTCGCCTATGACACGTTCCGGGCGGTGGGCAACGTCGTGATGGTCCTCGCGCTCGGACTACCAGTGCTTGGGGCGCTGAGCCGGCTGCGCGCCCGCCTGACCTTTGAAGTCAAACGGTTGGACGGTGACCTTCAACCAGGTGCGCCGACTGTGCCTGGCGCTGCCGGAGGTGGAGGAGCGTGAGACCTGGGGCGAGGGGTCGTTAGTCCAGCTTGCCGGCCAGCTCTCCCAGTGCGGCTCCGAGCACGCGATTGAATGCAGGGAATGGATGGATCACATCGGCCAGCGAGCGAATGGGAGTGCCGACCTTCACCGCGAGGACCAGCTCGCCGAGTATCTCGCCTGCCCTTGGGCTGATCACCGTAGCGCCGACGAGCACTCCCTCCCGGCGGTCGCCGACGAGCTTCAGCATCCCGCCGTGAAAGTCATGGATGTAGCCGCGAGCGCTCTCGGCCGGGTCGGCGGTGGCAATCACGACCTCGATGCCCTTCTCGCGGGCGGCAGCTTCCGATAACCCGACGGATGCAACCTCGGGATCCGTGAACGTCACGCGCGGAACCGCCACATGATCGGCGCGGGCATCTCCGCCGCGAATGCGCTTGGCGACCACCTGCCCGTGGTAGTAGGCGAGATGCGTGAAGCCTCCGATGCCGGTCACGTCGCCGGCCCCGTAAACGCCTGGCGCCGCTTCCAGGGTCGCCGGGTCGACCTTCAGCCAGCCGCGTTCGGTGCGGGGCAAACCGGCGCTGTCCCACGCCTCGAAATTGGCGCGACGTCCGGTGGCGACGAGTAGCCGCTCGGCGGTCACGAGCGCGCCGGACTTCATCTTCAGGACGACGCCCGAGTCACCCTCACCCTTTTCAACGCCGACGCATGGATCGCCCGCGATGAGCTCGATGCCGTCGGCTTCCAGGTGCGGCTTCAGTGTCGCCCCAGCCTCAGGCTCTTCCAGCCCGAGGAATCTGGGCCCTGCCTCGATGACGGTCACCTTGGAGCCAAAGCGCGCGAACGCCTGGCCCAGCTCCAACCCGATGGCCCCGCCTCCGAGGACCGCGAGCGAGATCGGCAGCTCGCGCGGAAGCGTCGCCTGCCGGTTCGTCCAGTACTCGACAGTGTCGAGCCCGGGGATTGGGGGAATCGAGGCAGTGCTGCCATTGGCGATCACCACCGCCTTGCGCGCGACATAGCGTTCGCCTCCAACCTCGACCGTCCTCCGATCGACCAGCTTGCCTTGCCCGCGGACGAGCGTTGCGCCAGTTGATTGAAGGGCCGCCGCCGGCCGAGTGTCATCAAGGTCGCGTGCCATCCACAGCACTCGCTTTGAGATTTTCGGGAAGTCGACCTCCCATTCCACGCGAGAAGCGGCGAGGATCCGCGCCCGCTCAGCCTCCTTGAGTGTCTCGCCTGACCGCAAGAGCGTCTTCGATGGCACGCAGCCCCAGTACGGGCACTCCCCGCCAACCAGCTCACGCTCGATGACCACCAGGGAGATCCCGCTACCCTCCAGCCCTCCGGCGATCGCCTCGCCGGCCACCCCGCCTCCCAGACAGATGACGTCAAATTCCTGTGGCAACCTGTCCACCTCCCGAGTCGCCACCACTCCGCAGCGATTCCAGCAACGATTTGGCCGTAAAAGTCCCCAGGTAACGTTCGCCGTCGAATATCGCTGCGCTTTCAGTCGGACTGGCCAGCGCGGCCGCGAAGGCCTCGCTCAGCGTGCTCGCCGGGGATACCCGGGGCGCGCCTGGCGCCGGTCCCGATGCAGGGTGCTCGAGCATCGTGACGTCGATCTGCTTCACCGACATCCGGCGGACCAGCCGCTCGCGACCGAGGAATTCGGCGACGTAGTCGCTCGCCGGACGGGTGAGGATGGTTTCGGGCGTGTCGTACTGCGCGATTTGTGCCTGCATCTGCAGGAGGCAGATGCGGTCGCCGACCATCACGGCCTCATCGATGTCATGCGTCACGAACACGACGGTCTTACGCATCGAACGCTGGATGCGAATGAACTCCTGCTGCAGCCGCTCTCGAGTGATCCGATCGACGGCGCCGAAGGGCTCGTCCATCAAAAGGATCGGGGGGTCGGCTCCGAGGGCGCGCGCAAAGCCGACGCGCTGGCGCTGGCCACCCGAGAGCTGATGCGGATATCGATCGCGATATTCGCGCGGGTCGAGTCCGACGAGCTCGAGCAGCTCCTCGACGCGCGCCTTGATCCGTGCCTTGTCCCAGTCCCACAACCGCGGCACGGTGCCGACGTTGTCGCCGACAGTCATATGCGGAAAGAGGCCCGTGTTCTGAATGACGTAGCCCATCCGCAGGCGCAGCTTTGGCGGATCGATCCCGCTCGTGTCCTCCCCGTCGACAAGAATGCGCCCGCTGTCGGGATCGATGAGCCGGTTGATCATTCGAAGGGTCGTCGTCTTGCCGCAGCCGGATGGGCCGATGAGGACGCACGTCTGGCCGCCAGGTATGTCAAGGGTCAAGTCGCGTACCGCGTTGGACCCGCGGGCGAACTCCTTGTTCACGTTCTCCAGGCGGATCACGGCGTCGTTTACCGTAATCGAATGCCAACCGGGTTATTCCTAGCCGACGACCCGTGGGTCAATTGGGGCTGGCTATCGAGCCACGTCCCGCTCTTCGAGGACGCGCTGCAGCAGCACCTCACCCTCACCGGAATCGCAATCCTTGGCGGCCTTGTGCTTTCCCTGCCGCTTGGCGTGGCCGCCCACCGCTGGGGGGCGCTGCGTGGTCCGGTCCTGGCAGTGTCCGAAATCTTCTACACCATCCCCTCGATCGCCCTGTTTGCGCTGCTGATCCCTTACACCGGATTGACGGTGGTCACTGCCGAGATCGGCCTCATCGGCTATACGGTGTTGATCCTCGTCCGCAACGTGATGGTCGGCCTCGAAGCGGTGCCGCCGGAGGTGATCGACGCCGCGGATGGGATGGGGTACCGCCCGCTCGCCAGGCTGGTGCGAATCGAGCTGCCGCTTGCGCTGCCGGCCATCATCGCCGGCATTCGCATCGCGACTGTGACGACGATCGGCCTCGTCACCATCACCGCCCTCATCGGGCTCGGCGGCCTGGGGCAGCTCATCCTGCGAGGTTTTATCGAGAACTTCCATACGCCGCTCGTGGTGGCGACAGTGTTGTCGATCGCCCTGGCGCTCGTCGCCGACCTCACGCTCGCCGGCGCCCAGCGGCTCGTCGTTCCGTGGGCGCGCAACACGTAGCCATGGGATTCCTGGGCAGCGTGTGGCAGTGGTTTTCCGATCCTTCTCATTGGAGCGGCGCCGACGGGATCCCGCAGCGCCTCGTCGAGCACGTCCAGCTCTCGGCCGAGTCGGTCGCGATCGGCGCGCTCATCGCGCTGCCGATCGGAATCGTGCTGGGACATTACGGCCGATTCGGCAACCTGGCGATCAACATCTCCAACGTCGGCAGGGCCCTGCCGTCGTTCGGAATTCTCGTTATCGCGTTCCAGGTCTTTGGTCTTGGCGACTTTCCCATCGTGCTTTCACTCACAGCGCTTGCGATCCCTCCGATGCTCACCAACGCCTACGTTGCCCTCCGCGAGGTCGACCCCGACGTCAAGGACGCGGCGCGTGGAATGGGCTACCGCGAGCTCACGCAGGTACTGAGGGTCGAGTTACCCCTCGCGGTACCTCTGGTGATGGCAGGAGTGCGGACATCAGCGGTCCAGGTCGTGGCGACCGCGACCCTGGCCGCCCTGATCTCAGGCGGAGGATTCGGGCGGTACATAATCGACGGCCTCGCCCAGCAGAACTTCACGAAACTGTTCGCGGGTGCCCTCTTGGTCGGGTTGCTGGCCATGGCCACCGAGCTGTCCCTCGCCGGGCTGCAAAGGGCGCTGGTCCCGCGGGGAATCCGCCTCTTGAAGGCCCCGGCCGCGCCAAGGGCCGCCACATTCAAGACCGCATAAATGGAAGAATCAAGGCTCGGCTGCGGTTGGATCGGCATACCGGCCGGCTGGAAGGAGAGACTCAAATGAACCTGAAACTCAACTCGTGGCGCCTGCTCGTGGCGCTGACGGCGCTAACCGTGCTTGCGGCTTGCGGAGGTACGACGACCCCGAGCACCTCCAAGGCCACCCTGACAGTCGCCGGCTTCAACTTCCCGGAGAGCAGCGTCCTTGCCGACATCTACGGCCAGGCGCTTGCACACGACGGTTACACCATCAACTACAAGCTGCTTCTCGGCACACGCCCCATCGTCGTGACCGCGATCAAGGCGGGCCAGGTCGACCTCTACCCGGGCTATGCCGCGAGCGAGCTCGAGTATTTCAACAAGGGCGCCGGCGAGGCTACAAGCGACCCAGCTGCGACCACTGCCAAGCTCAACACGTACCTGCAGCCGGTGGGGTTGGTCGCGCTGACCCCGGCGGCGGCAGTCGACGCGAACGCATTCGCCGTGCCGCAGGCGATCGCAACCAGGTACAGCCTGACAAAGCTGTCCGACATAACCCCGGCAATTGCGGGCCAGCTCACGTTTGGGGCCGGGCCCGAGTGTCCGACTTACAAGTTCTGCCTCCCAGGGCTGGCGGCGGTCTATGGCCTCCACTTCAAGGCCGTCAAGACGCTCGACACCGACGGATCCCTCACCCGTGCCGCTTTCAAGAACGGCAGCATCCAGATCGGCCTCGTGTTCACGACCGACGCGGACCTCAAGGGCCTCGGCCTTGTCGTCCTTAACGATGACAAGCACATGACCGCCGCTGACAACGTGCTCCCCATCATTCGCAGCGCGGCAGCCTCCGACGAGGTCAAGACAGTGCTCAACAACATCGACGCGAAGCTGACGACCGCGGATCTGATCTCGATGGTCGACCAGGTCGCGAACCAGCACATGGACGCCAGCGCCGTCGCCACGGCGTGGCTGCAGAAGAACAACTACTCGAGCTAGCCGCCGGAGCCTTTCTGTCGCTCGAGCCCGACGGCATTCGCCGCCGCGCCTGCCACCAGCAGGCCGGCGGCGATCAACATTCCTGTCCGGAACGCGTCCCCGGACGCATTCCGCGCCTGTGCCGCCACCTCGCTTGGAGCTGAGGCGACGGGCGGGTTGAGCGGGCTCACCTCCGCCCTCAGCGCCGTCGATGAGGAATCGGTGCCAGGGATCCGCGACGCCAGCGAGGCATAGAAGACCGCGGACACCGCGACGAAGATCACGGCACCCGCGAGCTGTGGGCCGATGCGCGAGATGGCGTTGTTGATCGATGACGCCAGGCCGGCGTTGGCGACCGGAACCGAGGACATGAGGGCGGCTGTCAGAGGCGCCACCAGGATGCCGAGGCCGAGGCCGAAGACGATCGATGCCGGCAGAAAGTCGATCAGGAATGCGCCAGGAGGCAGGAACGTGCTCGGATCATTGGGGCGCAGCGTCCACGCAGTGCTGGTCGGTGGAATTCGGGCGTAGAGCAAGACGCCGGCGGCCATGATCAGCGGCCCGACGATCAGGAAGAGGCGGGGCCCGAAGCGGCCGGCCAGCGTGCCAAATCGCGGCGACATCACCGCGAGCAGAACGGTGCCGGGGATTCCGACAAGGCCCGCCGCGGTCGCTGTGTACCCGAGCGTGCCCTGGATGTAGAGCGCGGAGACATAGCCCACGGTGTAAAGAGCGCCGTAGATCAGCAGCGTCGAGATGTTGATGGTCGAGAACGCGCGGGACTTGAAAAGACTCAGTGGTATCAATGGGTTTCGTCTGCGGGCCATCAGGAATGGCAGCCCGATGGTGGCGACCGCGCCGATCGCGAGCACCACATACGCAACAGGGTCGCGCCACTCGCGCTGCTGGCCGTAGACAGTTCCGAATGCCAGGCCCCCGACTGCGAGACCCACGACGATGGCTCCGAGCCAGTCGAAACCCGCAGGTGGAGCGTCGGACTTGCTCTCCGGCACGTGCCGCCAGGTCGCGTAAAGGGCGACGGCGATGATCGGGATGTTGAGCAGAAACGCCGCCCTCCAGGAGATGGTGTCGACGAGGATGCCGCCGATGGCGGGACCGAGCAGCGTTGTGCCGGAGGAGGCGCCAGACCAGATCCCGAACGCTCGTCCGCGCAGCGGGCCGTCGAATCCGGCGGTGATCAAAGCCAGCGAGCCGGGCACCAGGAATGCACCCGCGACGCCCTGCAGGACGCGCAGTACGACGAGCGTCTCGAGGTTCGGAGCCAGCCCGCAGAGGGCGGACGTGAGGCCGAAGCCGCCCAGGCCGAGCATGAACATGCGGCGCCTGCCGTACGCATCGGTGAGTGCGCCGGCAAGGATGAGCAATGTGCTGAGCGAGAGCAGGTAGCCCGTGTAGACGTAGGTCTGGCCCTCGAGCACGCCAACGAGCGAGTGAGGGAGGTCGCGCCCAATTCTTGGCAGAGCGACGTTGACGATGGTCGAGTCGAGAAATACTGTCGCAGAGGCGAGCACGGTGGCGACCAAGGTCCACCGCTGCGAACGATTCATTTCGATGTACGTTAGCGCCGTGGTCAAAGACGAAGCGCTAACCGACTTCGAAGCTGCACGCACGAAATGGGACACCGCGTTCGCCCAGGTCCCTGATGAAGCGCTCGCGTATCTCAAGCCTGGCGACGACTACGCGATTGGCGGGTTGCAAGTGCACGTCAACTGGGTGTTGGTTCATTACCGCCGCGTACTCGACGGTCTGATCGACGGCGGATTTGCTCAGCTGCCTCCGCTGGATCCACCCGGCGAGAACGCCGAGTTCAATCGGCGGGCCAAGGCCGGGCTGACGCGTGAAGGCCGCCGGGAGCTGCTGGCGGACGCAGCGACCGTGCACCAAGCGGTGCTCGACGCGGCGAAAGAGCTCCCCGAGGAGAGCTGGTCGCGCAAAGCCCCTGTTGTCTATGGGGCGGGCCAAGATCCGTTTCCGACCAGCGCCGAAGACGTGATCGGCTGGCTGGCCGACCACTACCGGGAGCACGTGCAGCAGTGCCCTGAGCTGGTGGCTGACTGGCGGAAGACCCTCAAAGAGATATGAGAAAGGACCAGTCGGTCCTCTCTCATCGAGCGTGCGGCTGCGCCGCAGGGCTGCCTCCCGCGACTGCGTCGCGGGGACCCCAGAGGTGTTAAGTAATGGCCGGGGGGGACCCCGGCCAACCCTGCAACGATGGTTTCAATAAACCGAGCTGGGCCAAGCGGTTCTATTGCGGACGAAGGGCCTAACGCAATCAACCAGGTCCTTTAGGGTAGGCGGTTCACCCAGGCCGGAGTCCCGTACTTCTCCGCCACCAACGCGCGTGCCGCCTCGAGCTCATCGTCGGGAAGTTCGCTCGCTCGCGTCGTGAATTCCCCGGCGAAGAAACGCTCCAGATGGCGCGTGGTTTCTTCGCAGCTCAGCGGCGTGAACCAAGAGAGAGGCGAAACAGGTTTTTCAGCACTACGCGCTCCGCGTTCTGAAACTCGGTCGCGGCCGATTCGAATCAATCGCGGCAGGAGCTCGACGTCCATCGAGTGGGCGATCGTCGTGTGGTGGAGAACAAAGCCTCTTCGCCGGGCCTGGGCAGCACCGGCGATCTTCCCCCGCGGCGAGATGATGTCGTTGATCTCCCGGTAGCTCGCCGGCACTCCAAGCGCCTTGAACGCGCGCACCGCCCACGCGTCGAGCGCTGCATATGATTGTCGAAAGCTCAGGCCTTCGACGGCCTCCACCGGCAGGTACATCGAGTAGGTGATGGTCCGACCCGGTTCGCAGAGCATTGTGCCGCCACCGCTCATGCGCCGCGTCACAGAGAAACCCAGGCGCCGCGCAGCCGGCAGGTCCACCTCGTTCGACACCGATTGATGCGAGCCGATCACCAGCGCGGGCTCGATCCATTCCCAAAAACGAATCGCTGGGCGGCGTGCTCGTTCGATGACGCGTCCCAGAAGCACTTCGTCCAGCGCCATGTGCATGTGGGCCGTCTGCGCAGAGGCTGGAATCAGATCCCAGCCCAGATTCGTCAGGTGATCGTCCAGCACCGCTCTGCCAGTATTCCCGATGCGCGTGGCTCGACGAACACTGTGGACGCTCTACCTCGGCAACCTGTTCACGTCGATCGGGTTGTGGTTCTTCCTTCCGCTGCTGCCGATCTTCATCGGCCGCAAGGGGGGATCGGCCGCGCTGGTGGGCGCTGTTTTCGCCGCCGGCCTGCTGGCGAGCGCCGCCATCCGCTATCCGGCGGGCTGGGCCGCGGATCGGTTTGGCACGCGGCCGGTGATGGTGGGGGCGATGGCGGCGTATTCGCTGTTATTCCTCGCCTACCTGATTCCCCTCCCTATCGGCGCGTTCATCGTCCTGCGGTTCCTGCATGGCGCTGCCGCCGGCGCATTCTGGCCTGCCGCCAACGGATTGATTGCGGAAATCACGCCTCCCAACCAACGAGGTCGTGCGTTCGGCATCATGCAGTCCACCAACATGGCCGGCATGCTGTTGGGACCGGCGGTCGGGGGTTTCGTCGCCCTCTACAACCTGAACGCGATCTTCATCATCTCGGCCGTCGCGTCCGTCTTTGCAACGGTCGCGCTGGCGATGCTGCCCAACGTTCGCGTCGAGGCGCCGGCCGAGTCGCCCGCAGGGCCGATGAAGATCGCTCGCCGGCTGCTTCCGCTGCTGCTGCTTGGCGCCGGCACCGCGTACATGATCGGGACCCTCGACACGATCTGGTCGCTCTACCTGACCTACCGGGGGGCCACCACGTTCGCCGTGGGAATCTCCTTCATGGCGTTCGCGATCCCGGCGACGCTGCTGAGCGCGAGGGTAGGCGCGCTCGGTGACAGGTTCGGCACCCGACGACTCATCATCGTTGCCCTGATCGGAACAGGGGCTTTCGGTGCGATCTATCCGTTCGTCTTGTCGGTCCCGTGGCTGATCGGACTCGGCCTGGTCGAGGGCATGTTCTCGATCTCCGGCGCTCCGAGCCTCAACGCCGAGGTCAGTCGAATGGCCGAGGCGGGCCAGCAGGCGCGCACGCAGGGCGTCTTCCAAACCGTGCAGTTCGCGATTCAGATAGTCGGTGCGCTGGTCGGAGGCGCGCTGTTCACGGTGAGCCCCACCTGGGCGTTTCTCGCCATTACAGCGGTGTGTCTCCTTGGTATTGCGAGCGCCGTGCTGCCGGACAGGCTGAAGCTGCTGCGCCTCAGTAGCGCAAGCGATCGAGGCTTGGCCAGCCGTACGACACCTCCTCCAGGGTCGCCGAACCGAGGGTGATCGGCTGCGTTCGGACGTAAACGCCCCCGAGTCGCTCGTAGAAATCTCGCGCCGTGACGTTGTCCCGCAGGACCCAGACGATCATGTCCTCGAGCCCCATCTCGCGCAATCCGCCGACCACGGCTCGGACGAGCTCGCGGCCGTAACCGTGCCGTTGAGACGATTCCAGGAGATAGATGGCGTAGAGCTCGCCTCTGTAGCCGGTCTCACCCGCCCGCTCGCGGCCACCGGAGGCGAACCCGACAACCTCTCCCGCGCGAGTCTCTTGAACCACGTAGACGCGGCCTGACTTCTCGGCCAGGAAGCGCCTCCATCGATCCGTGTAGTGGGCCTCGGTCAGCGATTCCAGGAAATCGGCGGGTAGGAGGTCCGTGTATGTCGCCCGCCAGCTGGAAACGTGAACACGTGCGATGGCGGCGGCGTCGTCGACGTCAGCGGGCCTGATCATGTGTGATCCAACAATCTATCGCCGAGCGACGCTTAAGCTGGCATTGGCGGCGATGGATTTTGACGACGAGCCACAGTCGCATTTGAGCACCTCGCGGGTCCAGCGAGCGCTGACTCTCGGCGCCTTGTCAATTTTCGCCCTCGCGATCGCCGGGCTCACCTACCTGCATCCAACCTGGGACCTGGGCACCGTCGGCGCGCGCGCGGCGGCATCGACAGTCGTTGGGTCACGCCACCTCGCGGCGGTCGATTTCGTGACACCGGCGACCGGCTGGGTCGTGGTGGAGCACCAGGCGCACGATTTTGTCGTGCTGCACACCCTGGACGCAGGGGAGTCATGGAATCGCCAGCTTGCCGGCCAGGCGGAAGCGATCGGCGAGTACCTGCGTTTCTTCGACTCCTCTAACGGCGTCGTCGTCGTTCTCGGAACCCAGGCCGCCTTGTATCGCACAAACAATGGTGGCAACACCTGGAGCCGGCAGCCCCTGACGCGAGCCGGCGGAAACGTTTTGTCAGCCGACTTCGTCGATGCCGATCACGGCTGGCTGCTCGCCCAGGCCTCAACAGAGGGAGAGGCTTTGCTCCGTACCGATGACGGCGGCCGAAGCTGGAATGGGCTGGGCAGCCCGGTGGCCTACTCAGAGTGGGCTTACCGCGTCCTGTTCTCCGACCCGAGCAATGGCTGGCTGTACAGCGAGTCGACGGGTCCTTATGCGTACAGGAGTCAGGATGGCGGCACGAGCTGGCATCGCGTCGAGTTGCCGGCGCCGGCAGGCGGCTGGCCCGTCATACCTCGCGGATCCGCCGCGACGACTCGAATGTTCGTGGCGGCACACCCGACCCAGGGCTCCGGGGTCAGAGTCACGGTGGCGGTCGCCTCATCCGCTGGTGCGCCCCCTGGCTGGGCCCTCGAGGACTTCCCTGTGTACAGGGTCCAGACCTTCGCTGGGGGTGGCTCGATGGCATCTGTCTACGCCAACGTCGGCCGTAGCGGCGATTGGCCGACCGGCGTCCCGAGCCCATCACTTGAAGGAGAGCCCGTCCAGCAGTTCCAGGTCAGCTCAATCGACGGCGGCCTTTCCTGGAAGACGATCTCAACGCCCGGCGCTCAAGGCGCGATCGCCTATGTCGATGCGCTCAACTGGTGGTGGATCGGCCTGGGTGTGCAGGCGAAAAGCTCGGACGCGGGCGGGACATGGTCCCCGGTCCGGACCCTGCTTGTGCCGGCCCCATTGCCCGAATCGGTTCAAATCATCGACGCCATGCACGTCTGGTTTGGTGCGATGGTGGGGCTACGGCCGCTGGTGGAGAGCACTGATGACGGCGGGTCCACCTGGACCATGGTCCTGCTCCCGGCCGCCGCTACCGGCTAGCTACGCCTTGACGTACGCGATCAGCGCGCGCGCTTCGGCCACGACCTTGCCGTCGTCTTGTTCCACGCTCGCCTCGCAGAACGCGAACCGCCGCGTGCGATGACGGACTGTCGCGCGCGCGAGCAGGCGCCCTGGCTGGCAAGGCCGGTAGTAATCGACTTTGAGGTCGGCCGTCGTGGTCGTCTCACCCTCGTCGGCAAGCGTGAAAGCGACAGATGCCAGCGCCTCGTCGGCGAGCGTTGCGATCGCGCCACCGTGCACGATCAAACCGCGGCTGGTCGGAAACCCGTGAGCCTGCTCCGTCATGTTGCCTTCGAGGACGACGCTGCCGGCTTTGACCTCGACCAGCCTGGTCCCGATGTTGGCCACCATTCCGGTCGAGGCCCACTTCTTGTAAAGCTCAGGGAGCGCCTTGGTGCCATACGGTTCGGTTTCGGGCATGAGCGGACTCGAACAGTAGCACCCGATCGCGGGTGCGGCAGCGGATACAAAGGGGGGGTAATCTCTGCGCCGTGATCGCCCGCACTCTCCCTCGGCTTTCGCGCAAGCCGCCAGGTCCGCGGATCGCAATGTCGCCCGCGTCGTGGGGCATCAGCGATGTTCCCGGCTGGGGCCATCAGCTCGACGCCGAGCGTGTGCTCTCGGAGGCGGCGGCCGTCGGCGAAGG
>JAYUFT010000209.1:0-4412 GCA_043738605.1 Candidatus Dormiibacterota bacterium
AGCATCAGCGTCACTGCCACGATGAAGATCACCCCGGCGGCGAGGCCGTCGACGCCGTCCAGGAAGTTGACTGTGTTCTGCATGCCCAGCAGCCAGAAGATGGTCACGGGCACCGCCAGCCATTGAATCTGGACCACGTAGTCGCCAGGCAGTCCGAAGGACGTGATCTTGAAGCCGAAGGCAAGAATCGCGACCAGCGCGATAAGGATCTGGAGCCCGAGCTTGATCGCCGCCCGGACCTGCCAGCGATCGTCGGCGATCAGCAGAAAGGTGGCCAGGCCCGTGACGACGAGAACTCCGACAGTGTCCTTGTTGTCGGGTAGGAAATACAGAACCGCCGCGGCAAACCCGAGATAGAGAGCGACGCCTCCAAGTAGCGGCGTCGGATTCATGTGCGGATGGCGCTCGCCCGGCAGCGCGAGCATCGCAGTCCGTCGCGAGACCCAGATCATCAAGGGAACGGCGACGGCGCAGACGGCGAACGCCACCAACAGCGGCCACAGCCCAGGCAGCAGGTGGTTACGCAGGTTGGCGAGGGCGTCGCCGCCGATGAAGTCGGTCACGAGGCCCTCAGTCGAACGCGTACGGCAGCGGGAATCTGCGGCACAGGTCGAGGGCCCGCTCGTGCACCGAGTCCAGCATCGCGCGGTCGTCGATCCTCTCGACCAGGTCCGCGACGCAGTCGGCGATCTCCACCATCTCCGCTTCGCGCATCCCTCGGGTCGTCACGAGCGGAGTGCCGACACGAACGCCGCTCGGGTTGAACTTCGAGGCCTCGTCGAAAGGAATCGAGTTGCGGTTGAGCGTGATGCCCACCGTGTCCGCCACGTCCTGCACCTGCTTGCCGGTCCTCTTCTGCGCACGCAAGTCGACCAGCATGAGGTGGTTGTCGGTGCCGCCGCTCACCAGGCGAAGGTCGCGCTCCATCAGCCGCTTCGCGAGCGCCTTGGCGTTGAGCACCACCTGGCGCGCGTACACCTTGAACTCGGGCTTGAGGGCCTCGCCGAAGCACACGGCCTTCGCCGCGATTGCGTGCATCAGCGGGCCGCCCTGGATTCCCGGGAATACCGCCGAGTCGATGGCCTTCTGATGTTCGTTTCGGCAGAGGATGATGGCGCCCCACGCACCCCGCAGCGTCTTCTGGGTGGTCGTCGTGACGATGGCGGCGTGAGGGATCGGTGACGGGTACTCGCCGCCTGCGACCAGGCCCGCGACGTGCGCCATGTCAACGATGAACGTCGCGCCCACCGAGTCTGCGATCTGACGCATGCGGGCCCAATCGACGACGCGGGAGTAGGCAGAGAAACCGCCGATGATCATCTTCGGCCGCACCTGCTCGGCCAGCTTCTCCATCGCGTCGTAATCGATCAGCTCCGTCTCGCGGTTGACGCCGTAGGAGTGGATCTCGTAGAACTTGCCGCTGAAGTTCGCCGGGCTGCCGTGGGTCAGATGACCGCCTGCCGACAGGTCCATGCCCATCACCCTGTCGCCCGGCTGGCAAACCGCCATGTAAACGGCCGCGTTGGCCTGGGACCCCGCATGCGGCTGCACGTTCACGTACTCGGCGCCGAACAGCTCCTTCGCGCGCTCGACGGCCAGCGTCTCGATCTTGTCGATCACCTCGCCGGTGCCGCCGTAGTAGCGCCGGCCGGGATAGCCCTCCGCGTACTTGTTGGTCAGCAGGGTGCCGAGGGCCTCGAGGATCGCGGGGCTCGTGAGGTTCTCGGAGGCGATCAGCTCCAGCGTCTCGGACTGGCGCTTGTACTCCTTGCGGATGAGATTGGCAATATCTGGATCGACCCTGTCAAGAGCCCGAAACGACATCGTCGTTATAGGGTTAGCCATCGGTTGAATGCTACCTGCGTCAGCCGGCGTGAGACGGCGGCGGGCCGAGTAGCTCGGGGGTCGAGATCGCGCCCTCGCGCAGCACATGGGCCTCCGGGCCGGTCAGGTCGAGCACTGTCGACGCCATGCCGCCGGGTGCTTTGCCCCCATCGAGCACCGCGGCCAGGCCGAGGAGCGCGCCGGCCTCCTCGGCCGTCATCGCCGGGTCCTTGCCGTGAAGGTTTGCGCTAGTCGTCATCAGAGGGCCGGCCGCGCGAAGCAATGCGAGCGCGACCTTGTGCTTCGGGATGCGCACGCCGAGGGTGCCGCCGCCGATCGCGTGCAGGATGAGCGTCAGCGGCCCCGGCCACCACCGCCTGATGAGCGCCTCGGTGCGCGAGTCGATGTGCACCCAGCCTTCGAGCTGCGATTCGGCCGCGACCATGAGGATCAGGGGCATGCCGGCCGGCCGGCCTTTGATCCGATACACGCGTTTGGTCGCGATCTCGTCGTCGGCTGCGGCGCCTAGTCCGTAAACGGTGTCGGTGGGAAAAGCGACCACGCCGCCGCCACGGATCAGCTGCGCGGCGCGCGTCAGACCCGGCCGAGTCGGCTTCAGGACCATGCTTCAACCACCCGCTCGTGCCCGGCAAGATCCTGGTGGACGCGCCGGCCGGCGAAGTGGCGATCCGCCGCCTCGAGCACTGTCGGAAGGATCGACGGATCCACTTCGAGGAGGACACGCCCGCCGGGATTGAGCCTCGCCGGCGCCGTCTCCAGAAGCCTGATGACCAGGGCGGCCCCGCCATCGCGTGCGTACAGCGCGATGCTCGGTTGAGCCAGGACAGCGGCGGGTAGAGGAATGCCCGCCGCGAGGTATGGAAGGTTGGCGCAAACGAGATCGAAGCTTCCCGGCAGCGGTTCCATCAGGTCGCCGCACGCGAGATGCACACGGGGCTCCAAAGAGTTCTTCGCCACGTTTCGGGCGGCCACCTCCAGGGCCTCGCTGCTGATGTCGCTCGCCCAAACCTCGACGTCGGGCGAATAGTGCGCCGTCGCGATCGCGATGCATCCGCTGCCCGTGCCCACGTCGGCAATACGGAGGGGCCGCCCTGCTTCGCGCGCCCGCGCCACCACCAGCTGCACCAACAGCTCGGTGTCGGGGTTGGGTACTAGCACCGCCGGCGTCACCTCGAAGTCCAGAGTCATGAACTCCTTGTGGCCGACCACGTATGCGACCGGCTCGCCATGCGCGCGGCGCGCCACCTGCGCCCGAAACACGCCAAGCTCCTCTTCAGACAGGGCTCGGTCGAACTGCAGGTAGAGGTCGAGCCGGCGCAGGCCGAGCGCGCCGGCCAGCATCACCTCCGCATCGAGCCGCGCCGAATCCGACCCATGCTTGCCGAGGTGCTCCGAGGCCAGCTTGAGAACCTCGAGAACAGTCAAATCAAGGCGAACCGTTGAGACCTGCCGCCCGGTCGGCGTTGATCAAGGCTTCCACCAGCTCGTCAAGGTCGCCCGCCATCACCTGGTCCAGCCTGTGCAGGTCGAGGTTGATGCGATGGTCGGTCACGCGGTTGGCCTTGAAGTTGTAGGTCCGGATCTTCTCCGACCTGTTACCTCCGCCGATCATGCCGCGGCGCTGCGCTCCGAGGGTGGCCTGCTGCTCGGCCAGCTTGATCTCATAAAGCCTGGCGCGCAGCACGCGCATCGCCTTCTCCTTGTTCTGGAGCTGCGACTTCTCGTCCTGGATGCTCACCATCAAGCCGCTAGGCTTGTGCGTGATCCGGATGGCCGAATACGTCGTGTTGACGCTCTGGCCGCCAGGTCCCTGCGAGGTCGAGGTCTTGATCTCGAGGTCTTCCGCCTTGAGCTCCACCTCGACCGGTTCTGCCTCCGGCATGACGGAGACGGTCGCTGCGGAAGTGTGGATGCGTCCCTGCGCCTCGGTCTTCGGCACACGCTGAACCCGATGAACACCACCCTCGTACTTGAGCTGCGAGTAGGCGCCGTGGCCGTGGACCTCGAACACGATCTTGTCGTAACCGCCCTTCTCGCTGTGCGAAACGTCGACGACCTCGACTTTCCAACCCTTCCTCTCGGCCCACTTGGAGTACATGCGGAAGAGATCGGCTGCGAAAAGTGCTGCCTCCTCCCCACCTTCCGCGCCCTGGATCTCCACGACCACGTCCCTGTCGTCGTTGGGATCCTTGGGCAGCAGCAGGACCTTCAGCTGCTCATCGAGCTCGCCGACCTGGGCAGCCGCACGCCGCTCCTCCGCCCGCAGGTAGTCCACCATCTCTGCGTCCTTCTCGTGCTTCAGCATCTCGCGCGCCGACTCGAGCTCATGGCGTGCGCCCTTGTACCCCTCGTACTTGTCGACAGTCTCCCGCAGGGTGCGCTGCTCGCGAGCCAGCTTGGTCAGCTGCTCGTGGTCGCTGGCAACCTCGGGTCGGCCCATCTCCGACTCGATCTCGTGATACCGGCGGGCAATGCCCTCCAACCGGTCGATCAAGCTGCGGCTCCGGCCGATTCCTCCTCACCCTGGCGGGCGCTGTTGAAAGCGGTGATGGCGACCTCGAGCATGT
>JAYUFT010000210.1:0-4399 GCA_043738605.1 Candidatus Dormiibacterota bacterium
GCCACTCCGGCGATGGCGATCGCCACGAGTGCGGGCGCAAAGCGCCACGCCCTGCTCAGCCGACTCGCTGCGCCCAGCCTGTAGCGGGCGCTCGAGAGCGACGGGGAAGGTGGCAGCACCTCGTCGAGGGCGGCTTTGAGGCGCTTCTCGAGACCGGGGCCCAGCAGTTCGTCGTCAGTGATCGGCATATATCTCTTGCTCTGTGCGGGAAGACAACGCTTCGGGCGCCTCAAGTGAGAAGGCGTCCAGCGCCGCCTCCGGCCCCAATACGGCACGCAGCCTCTCGGCTGCCTGCCGCAATCGGGTGCCGACTGTGCGCTCTGAGACGCCAAGGGAGGCGGCGATCTCGCGGTTGTTGTAGCCGTGGTAATGCCGCAGCACTATCGCTGCCGCGAGCTTGGGTGGCAGCGTTCGAAGTGCTCCGAGCAGGTCCGGCTGCACGGCGACATCGGCTGGGTCCTTGCCCGGCGATGGGCGCCCAAAGCGCTTGACGACCTCTCCGACCGACCGGAGGCGCGCCCGCCGCCTGTACGAGATTGCTGAGTTGACTGCGATTCGGTGGATCCACGCCTCCGCCGGCGCGTCGGGGCGCCAGCTCTTCCAGGCCTTGAAGGCGTGCACGAACGCGTCCTGGGCGCAGTCCTCAGCCGCGGCCGGGTCGGCAAGGATGGCGACCAGCGTCCTGTATACGCGTGGGTAGGCGTTCCGGTAGAGGCGATCGAAGTCCGCCGCCGAACCCGGTTCGTAGTGGCTCGGCAGATCGGGGGGCTTCAGCACGAATGTATATAACGGGAAGAGGTACTTCGGCTGGTGGAGCCGGCCTTGGGATAATGCCCTGGTGCCGATTGTGTGGACTCAAGACCCAGCCGCCAACCGCCTGCTCGAGACCGATCCCCTGGCGTTGCTTATCGGCCTGGTGCTCGACCAGCAGGTCAAGATGGAAAAGGCCTTCAGCGGTCCCTATGTTCTGAAGCAGCGCCTTGGCCATCTCGACGCCCGCAAGATCGCGGCCATGGACCCGGAGAAGCTCCAGGTGGTGTTCCGCGAGCGGCCAGCGCTCCATCGCTTTCCCGGCAGCATGGCGCAGCGCGTCCAGGCCCTGTGCCAGAGCGTCGTCAAGGAGTACGGGGGCGATGCGGCCGCCGTGTGGACCGGGGCGCGCGATGGAGACGACCTCGCGGCCAGGATCAAGAAGCTCCCCGGGTTTGGCGACATGAAGGTGAAGATCCTGGTGGCGGTGCTGGCCAAGAAGTTCGGGGTCAAGCCGGCGGGCTGGGAGAAGCACGCCGCCAACTGGCACACGGTGGCCGACGTCGATTCCGACGAGACGATGGCGGAGGCTCGGGTGGTCAAGCGCGAGATGAAGGCCAAGGGGAAACAGCCCTAGCGATCTGATAACGTTTGCGCTCCGGCGCGGCCACAGGGAGTCGCGCGGATAGGTCAGTTGAGATGAGGTTGAGATGAGTGATTGCACGGTGTTGCTGATTTGAACGCCCCCTCCGGCCCTCCGGGCCACCTCCCCGGCAAGCGGGGAGGACTTGAAACCCCCACTTGTGATGAAGCTTTGGCGCTGGCCAAGGATTACAAGCTCATCCCCGTGTACCGGGAGTTGCTTGCCGACATGCTCACCCCCGTTCGCGCCTACACCCTCCTCTGTCCTCCCGGCTCGCCCGGCTTCCTCCTCGAGAGCGTGGAGGGTGGCGAGCGACAGGCCCGCTACTCGTTCATCGGCTTCCAGCCCCGCGCCCTCGACCTGGGCGACGGTGACCCGTTGCCGGCCCTGCGCGCCGTCGCCGCCGAGGCGACCGCCCCCGTCCGCGGCATTCCCCGCTTTCACGGCGGGGCGGTCGGCTATCTCGGTTATGAGACCGCGCGCCATTTCGAGCGCCTGCCCCTGGCCGAGGGCGCGCCGCCGCCGATGCCCGAGAGCGCCTTCCTGCGCGCCGAGGACCTTGCCGTCTTCGACCACGTGACGCGGCGGCTGAAGCTGCTCACGATCTTCAGGCCAGACCGCGAGGACTACGACTCGGCGGTCGCGCGAATAGACACGATGGAGGAGCGGCTCGCTTCGGACCAGGTTGCCGTGTGGCCTCGTGGCGTGGACGGAACGCCATGGAAATCGAACGTGACACCCGGCCAGTTTCACGCGATGGTCGACGCGGCCCGCGAGCACATCCTCGCGGGCGATGCGTTTCAGATCGTCGTCTCACAGCGCTTCCAGAAGCCGCTGGCCGCGAGCCCCTTTGACGTCTATCGCTGCCTTCGCGCGATCAACCCCTCGCCCTACATGTTCTTTCTGGCACTGGGTGGGGATCGTCACGTGGTCGGCACTTCGCCGGAGAAGCTGGTTCAGGTGGAGGGCAAGCGGGTCGAGACACGGCCGCTGGCCGGCACGCGCCGGCGCGGTGCGGACCCAGCTGAGGATGCCCGTCTCGAGAAGGAGCTGCTCAACGACGTCAAGGAGAGAGCCGAGCACGTGATGCTCGTCGACCTCGGGCGCAACGACGTCGGCCGCGTCGCCCGACCCGGCACCGTGCGCGTGGATCGCCTGATGGAAGTGGAGCGCTACTCACACGTCATGCACATCTCGTCCACGGTCAGCGGCGAGCTTCGCGATGGGTGCACGTCGCTGGATGCGCTGAGGGCGGCGTTTCCGGCCGGGACGGTGTCCGGCGCGCCCAAGATCCGGGCGATGGAGGTGATCGCCGCGCTCGAGCCCGAGCAGCGCGGCGTGTACGCGGGCTCGCTCGGCTACGTCAGCTTTGGCGGCAACCTCGACATGGCGATCACTCTGCGCACCGTCGTCGTCGCCGATGGCATCGCCTACGTCCAGGCGGGCGCCGGCGTGGTGGCGGATTCGCGGCCCGAGAGGGAGTTCGACGAGACGCTGGAGAAAGCCGGCGCGATGTTCAAGGCGATCGAGATGGCGGAGGAGATGTGAGCTCAGTCACTCCAGCTCCGAAGCTCGCCATGATCGACAACTACGACTCGTTCACATACAACCTCGTGCAGTACCTCGGTGAGCTCGGCGTCGAGCCCGTGGTGTATCGCAACGATGAGGTGAAGGTCGCCGAGCTAGCGGCCTACGACGGCCTCGTCATCTCGCCAGGGCCCGGGACGCCCGAGGATGCCGGCATCTCGACGCAGGCGATACGGGAGTTGAGCGGCAAGGTCGCGATCCTCGGCGTGTGTCTCGGTCATCAGTGTCTCGGGGAGGCGTTCGGGGGCAAGGTCGTGCGCAACGCGCCCTCTCACGGCAAGACGTCGTGGATCCGGCATGACAACTCGGGCGTGCTGGCCGGGGTGAGCGATCCATTCGAGGCGACCCGCTACCACTCGCTGATCGTGGAGCGCGCCTCGATCCCGGACGAGCTGGTGATCACGGCGTGGACCGCCGACGACACCGTCATGGGGCTACGCCACTCGCGGCACCCGACCTATGGGGTGCAGTTCCACCCCGAGTCGGTGCTGACCAAGGAAGGCAAGAAGATCCTCGCCAACTTCATCAGGCGTGCGGCCAGGAAGATCACGTGATCGAAGTCATCGCCAAGCTCGTTCACGGTGAGTCGCTGACCGAGGAGGAGGCTTCGGCCTCGTTCGAGGAGATCATGCGTGGCGACGCAACGCCCGTTCAGATCGCCGGGTTTCTCGTCGCCCTTCGCATCAAGGGTGAGACCGTCGAGGAGCTCACCGGGTTTGCCCGCACCGCTCGTGCGATGGCGACGCCGATCCAGATCGACGGCGACCTCCTGGACACCTGTGGCACCGGCGGCGACGGCCTCTCGACGTTCAACATCTCAACCCTTTCCGCGATCGTGGCGGCCGCTTGCGGCGCGCGCGTCGCCAAACACGGCAACCGCGCCGCCTCATCGCTGTGCGGATCTGCAGATGTGCTCGAGCAGCTCGGTGTGAAGATCGACCTCGCTCCCGAGGGCGTCGCCCGCTGCGTCGACGAGGCCGGCATCGGCTTTCTTTTCGCGCCCAACTTTCACCCGTCGTTCCGCTTTGCCGGCGTCCCCCGCAAGGAGCTGGCGCTGCGCACCGTGTTCAACGTTCTCGGCCCTCTGTGCAACCCTGCCGGCGCCAGGTATCAAGCCCTCGGCGTCGCCGACGGCAAGGTCGCCGGGAAGATGGCAGACGTTCTCATGCGGCTCGGGGTCGAGCACGCGATCGTTTTCCACGCGGGTGACGGCATGGACGAGCTGTCGGTGAGCGGACCTTCACACGTCATCGAGATCGACGGCCACCGAAAGGAGTACGAGCTCGACCCGGCCGAGCTCGGCCTGGCCCGCGCGCCGATCGATGCGATGCGAGGCGGCGGGCCCGAGGAGAACGCCCGCATCGCGCGTGAGGTGCTTGACGGAGCCCGAGGCCCGCGCCGTGACGTCGTCCTCCTCAA
>JAYUFT010000211.1:0-4396 GCA_043738605.1 Candidatus Dormiibacterota bacterium
GTGGGAATGAGCGAGAAGCAGGCCAAGGAAAAGGGCCGCGAGGTCAAGATCGGCAAGTTCCCGTTCAGCGCGCTCGGCCGAGCGATCATCCATGGAGAGACGGGCGGCTTCGTCAAGCTCGTGGCCGACGTCAAGACCGGGCAGCTGCTGGGCGCGCACATCGTCGGGCCCAACGCGACGGAGCTCATCGCGGAGCCCGCGCTGACCCAGCTGTTCCAGGGCGATGCCTGGGAGATCGGACGCAACATCCATCCACACCCCACCCTGAGCGAAGCAGTGATGGAAGCAGCCCTCGCTGTCGATGGGCACGCGATCCACATCTGAGCTTCTGATGGCAACCACGGTCAAGACCAAAGGACCCACCTTCAGCCCGGAGTGGCGTTTCCAGGATCCCGTGAAGTGGCGCGACACCGACCTGGACGAGAAGACGCTCAAGACCTGGTTCAACTACATCCTTCTGGGGCGCCAGGTCGACTACAGGTTCCAGGTGTTGAACCGGCAGGGTCGGGCGCCTTTCATCATCTCGTGCGCCGGTCACGAGGCTGCCCAGATCGGCGTGAGCTGGGGACTCAAGCCGAAGTACGACTGGGTCTCGCCCTATTACCGCGACGTAGTGCTGTGCCTGCGCATGGGCGTCACGCCGCTCGACCTGATGCTATCGGTGCTGGCCAAGCCGGCGGATCCCGCATCAGGCGGCAAGCAAACGCCAGGCCACTTCTCGGACACGCGCCTCAACATCACCTCCGGCGGCTCACCGGTGGCAACTCAACTGGTGCGCGGGGCTGGCGTCGCGTACGCACTGAAAATGGACGGCACCGACAAGGTCCTCATGACGTGCTATGGCGAGGGCTCGGGGTCCGAGGGCGATGCGCACGAGGCCTTCAACTTCGCCGCGATCTACAAGGTGCCGGAGATATTCGTCTGCGAGAACAACGGTTTCGCCATATCGACGCCATTCCGCAAGGAGTACGCGATCGAGTACGCGGCGCAGCGAGCCTCGGGCTACGGATTCCCAGGCGTGACGCTCGACGGGCGTGACCCCGTCACGAGCTACGTCGTCGCCAAGGAAGCAATCGCTCGCGCTCGAGCGGGAGATGGCCCGACCCTCATCGAGTGCCTGGTCGACAGGCTAGGCGCGCATTCATCAGAGGACGACCAGCGCCGCTACCGAAACCAGGAGGAGATCGAACGACTCGCGCTGTCGGACTGCCTGGAGCAGTTCAAGAAGCGCCTGCTCGAGGAAGGCGTGCTGAGCGCCAAAGAGGTCGCGGAGTACGAGGAGCGCGTCAAGGAAGAGGTCGCGAACGCCACCAAAGAGGGGATGGCGTCGCCCGACGCCCCCGCCGAGAACGCGCTGACCAACGTTTACGGGCTCGATGTGCCGAAGGCGATCGAGCCGGCGGCCGGCGTCGAGACCGAAGACATGAATATGGTGTCCGCGCTTCGCTCGGCCCTCACGGAGGAGATGGAGCGCGACGAGCGCGTCATGGTGCTGGGCGAGGACGTCGGCAAGAAGGGCGGCGTGTTCCTGGTCACGGATGGGCTTTACAACAAGTTCGGGGAGGCCCGCGTTATCGACACCCCACTCGCGGAGTCGTCCATCGCAGGCGTCGCTCTTGGCCTCGCGCTCGCGGGCAAGCGGCCGGTGGCCGAGATGCAGTTCACCGACTTCGCCCACATGGCGTTCAACCAGATCACCAACGAGATCGCCAAGTTCAGGTATCGCAGCGATGGCGATTGGTCGGTGCCCATGGTCGTTCGCGCTCCGATGGGCGGTCACGCGCATGGGGCGCTTTACCACTCACAATCGATCGAGGCGCGATTTGCCACGCCGGGCCTGAAGATCGTGATTCCCTCTACTCCATACGAGGCGAAGGGGCTACTGCTGGCGGCGATCCGCGACCCCGACCCCGTGCTCTTCTTCGAGCACAAGCGGCTGTACCGCATGTTCAAAGAGCCGGTGCCCAAGGGCGAGTACCTCATTCCGCTCCAGGTCGCCCGCACGGTACGCGAGGGGACCGACATCTCCGTGTTCTGCTACGGGCTCATGGTCCATTACGCGTTGGAAGCCGCAACGGCCCTCGATGCCGACGGCGTGAGCGTCGAGATCATCGACCTGCGCACGGTCTATCCGCTGGACCGCGAGGCGATCATCGCCTCGGCTCGCAAGACCGGCAAGTGCCTGGTCCTTTACGAGGACAACTTCAGCGTCTCGGTCGGATCCGAGATCGCGGCGCTCATCGCAGATGAGGCCTGGCGCTGGCTCGACGCGCCGGTGAAGCGGCTCGGTGGGCTCGACGTGCCATCGATGCCGTACGCACCGGCGATGGAGGACTTGTTCATGCCCAATCCGGAGAAGATCGCCACGGCATTGCGCGAGCTCGCGGCGTTCTGATGGCGGCCACCCTGAAGCGAGTCGTCATGCCCCAGCTTGGGGAGTCGGTCCACGAGGGCACGATTTCCAAGTGGCTCGTCAAGCCGGGGGACAAGGTGGTCGAGTTCGAGCCCATGCTCGAGGTGGACACGGACAAGGTCAGCGCCGAGGTGCCCGCGCCGGTCACCGGGATCCTGAAAGAAATCCTCGCCAAGGAGGGCGAAACGGTCCAGGCGGGGGCAGAGATCGCCGTGGTCGAGGTCGGAGGCGACGGCGCTGGGCCCCTTCCGGCACCCGAGGCCGACGGCAACGCGGCCGCGCCGGCGGCCGAACCGAAGGCCGCTGCGCCCAAAAAGGCGGCAACCGCTGCCGCTACGCCAGAAGCTCGTGCACCCGCCGAGCCAGCACCCGCTGCGACGGCTGAAACACAAGGCGAGCCCAAGGCCGAGCCCAAGGCCGAGCCACCTGACGCTGCGACCGAACCGCCTCCGGCAACAGCGCCTGTCTCGAACCTGGAGACCGGAGAGCACCGCTACTCACCCGCTGTCCAGATGGTCGCCTCCGAGCTGAAGGTCGACCTTTCCAAGATCGACGGGACCGGCATCGGCGGACGCGTCACCAAGAAGGACGTGCAGGACTTCGCCGCCACAGCCAAGGCCGCGCCCGCGGCCAAGCCGGCGGCGGCGCCGATCACCCCGGGCGAGGGAGACCAGGTGATTCAGCTCACACGTGTGCGGCGGCTCATCGCGGAAAACATGACCCGCAGCAAGGCGACGATCCCCCACGCCTGGCAGACGCAGGAGGCCGACATGTCGGGCGTGGTCGCCAACCGCGCCGCCAACAAAGCCGCGTTCCAGCAGCAGGAGGGTTTCTCGCTCACCTACCTCCCCTACGTGATGGCGGCGACGGTCTCAGCGCTGCGCGAGCATCGCGAGGTCAACTCGACATTCCACGAGACCGAGCTCATCGTGCACCGCGACATCAACCTCGGCGTCTCGGTCGGGCTCGAAGACACTCTGGTGGTGCCGGTCGTTCGGCGCGCCGACGGCCTTTCGATAGCAGGCCTCGCGCGAGCCGTCAACGACATCGCCAACCGCGCCCGCACGAAACAGCTGAAGGCCGACGACCTGGCCGGCGCCACGTTCACAGTCAACAACTCAGGAACGTTCGGGACTCTCTTCAGCTACTCGGTGATCAATCCAGGACAGGCCGGCATCCTGACGATGGAAGCGATCGTCGACCGACCGGTGGCGGTGAAGGGGATGATCGGGATCAAGCCGATGATGTACCTCTGCTTCTCGTTCGACCACCGCGTGCTGGATGGCTTGCAAGCGGCGCGGTTCCTGGTTTCGTGCCGGAAGTGGCTCGAAGCCGTTACGCCGGAGTCGCCAATTTACTGATAGAGCTAGCGCCGCAGGGTTGGCCGGGGTCCCCCCGGCGATGACTTTGTCTTCTCGGTTCTAAGTCCAAGGTGGTGGTGCAATGACCCCTTGAGATGGCGACTGGTTCTTTCTCATCTGTCGATGTCGATCGAAAGGATGCTGATGAAGAAGCTCGCGAACACGGTCTGGGTGCCGATCGCCAGCAGCAGCACTGCCGGGATCACCTCGCGCATCGTGAGTGACGGGTCGAGGTTGCCGAACCCGACCGATTGCCAGCTGGCAACCGCGAGCACCAGCCCCACGATCCCCGCTAGCACCATCAGCGCGCCCGCGAGCAGCCCAACCTCCAGCGTGATGTATTTGAACAGCCCCTCGAGGACGGGGTGCGGAGGGTGGAAACCCATGCGCACGGCGAAGATCTTCGTGAAAACCGCGAACAATACGAGCTGGTAGCCGATCAGGGCCAGAAAGCCCGCGACCAGCAGCGTGTGGATGTCGAGCCGCACTCCCGCGACGTGGAGCGGACCAGGGAGGAGCACTGCCGAGAGCCCCACGCCCACAACGAAAAGCGCCAGCCCCGGATAAAGGAAAAGCCAACGCGGGCTGAACAGGAGCATGAAACGCAGGTGGCGCCAGCCGT
>JAYUFT010000212.1:0-4362 GCA_043738605.1 Candidatus Dormiibacterota bacterium
GAAGAAGGAAGAGGGCTACATGGCTTTGCAGCGCAAGGAGTGGAGCGGGGCGGACATCCCGACCAAGAGCCACCACCTGTTCACAGGCGTCCCGTACCACCAGCACGTCGGCCAGGAATACGGAGCGACGCGCTTGAGCGAAGACATGAACGAGCACCTCGAGGTGTCAAAAGTCGTTTAAGGCGATCCTCCCCGCCCGCGGGGAGGTGGACGCGAAGCGGCTGGAGGGGACGTCCAGGGTTGCACTAACCGCTCGAACGTAGACTTCAGAAAGCGATGCTCACCTACCCATTCCGATATCTCGCGTGGCTCATCTCGAACTTGCGCCACGCCCTGCGCAGATCACCCAACTACGTGCTCTTCCTCCTAGAGGAGGAACTCCCCGCCCTCCCCGACCCACCGATCCCACGCTGGCAGCGCCTCTTCTCCAGCCCACGGCTGAGCATCAAGGAGCTCGGCGACCGCTTCGACCGCATCGCGCGCGAGCCCAGGACCGCCGGCGTCGTGCTTCACCTGCGCCCCGTAGCGATGTCGATGGCGACGGTGCAAGACCTCCGCGACCTCGTCTCCAGGCTGCGCGCATCGGGCAAGCAGGTCATCGCGTGGGCGCCCTTCTACACGAACGAGACCTACTACCTGGCCTGCGCGTGCAACGAGATCCTGCTGATGCCGGCCGGTTCGATCCAGCCCCTCGGTTTCGCGGGCGGGGGCATGTTCCTCGCCGACGCGCTCGCGAGATTCGGCATCGAGGCCGACTTCATCCAGGTCTCCCCCTACAAATCGGCCGCCGACGTCCTCACCAAATCGAAGATGTCGGACGAGCTCCGCGAACAGATCACATGGTTGCTCGACTCGCAGCACAAGGAGCTGGCCGGCGCGATCGCCGCGAGTCGCGGCGCCGACGAGACTGCCGCGAACGCGTTGATCGACTCATCCCCCTACTCGGACGACGACGCGCTCGCGAAGCACTTGGTGGATGGCGTGGTGTCCGAGGAGGACCTCCCCACCCACCTCGCGACCGGCTCTCGTGTCCAGATCGCAGCCTGGAACCAGGCCCAGCGCGCGCTGCGCACGCCCGCTCCGACGCTGGGCCGCGGCAGATACGTCGCCATCCTGCGGATCGAAGGGACGATCATCGATGGCCGCTCCGGTCGCCTGCCGGTGAGGCCGCCCATCGACATCCCGATCGTTGGCGACAGCCGCGCCGGCGACCTCACCATCGTCCAGCTGGCACGGCAGGTCGCAGCGGACAAGCGAGTTGCCGCAGCGATCCTGTACGTCAACTCGCGCGGTGGTTCGGCCACAGCCTCCGAAGCGATGCGCCAGGCCCTCGACCAGATCAATGCGCGCAAGCCGTTGGTGGTCGTGATGGGACCCGTCGCAGCCTCTGGCGGCTACTGGGTCTCGACTCCTGGTCGCTGGATCGTGGCGCGGCCCGGCACCTTGACGGGATCGATCGGCGTGCTCACGGGCAAGGTGGTCACAGGCGGCCTTTGGTCGAAGCTCCACGCCCACCGCGAAATGATCGTGTTCGGCAAGCACGCCGCCATGAGCAGCGACGAGCGGACCTATTCGAAAGAGGAACGTGAGATCGTCAAAGGTGAGATCGACCGGATCTACGGCCTCTTCCTCGATGTGGTCGCCCGCGCGCGCGGGATGACCCGCGAAACGGTGCATCCGATCGCGGCCGGGAGGGTGTGGACGGGGAGACAGGCCCTCGAGAGGAAGCTGGTGGACGAGCTGGGCGGTATGGAAGCGGGCGCGCGCAAGGCTCGCAGCCTGGCCGGCCTGCCCGACGGCGCGCGCACCCGAGAGGTGCGCGGTCCACGCCGCTTCATCCCGCCACTCGGCGCTGAGGGCGCGGCCGGCTACATCGGCTGGCTGTTGGAAACGATGGCGATGCTGAACCGAGCGCCGGTGCTGGCGCTGATGAATTTCATCGACCGGAGCTGATTCCCACAGCACACGGCATGCGCATGTTGGTCGCCCCCTCCGGCCGGCTGCGCCGTCCACCTCCCCGGCAAGCGGGGAGGACGATGCACGCCCGGCGTCAGAGCTCGGGAAAACGCCATGGTTGGCGCTCGCGCATCATCTCGTAGACCGTGTTGACGATGCTCTCGCGGTTGGGCTTTGTGAAGTAATCGCCGTCGGGGCCATAAGCCGGCCGGTTCGGCGACGCGGCCAGGGTGCGCGGCGCCGAGTCGAGGTGCCACCAACCCGACTGCACCTCGAGGACCTGCTGCATCATGAACGCGGACGCGCCACCCGGCATGTCCTCGTCGAGAAACAGCACGGCGTGGGTCTTCTCCAGCGACCCCACTATCGACTGCTTCAGGTCGAACGGGTTAAGCGTCTGCACGTCGATGACCTCGGTTGAAACCCCCAGGTCCTGCAGCACTCCGGCCGCCTCGAGCGCGATGGCACAGCATGCGCCGTAGGTGACCACCGTCACATCGGATCCTTCACGCAGAACCTCGGGCACGCCGAGGGGAACCGTGAACTCCCCCACGTTGTCGGGCACGCGCTCCTTGAGCCGGTAGCCGTTGAGGACCTCGATGACAAGCCCAGGGTTGTCGCCCCTGAAGAGTGTGTTGTAGAAGCCTGCAGCCTGGGTCATGTTGCGAGGCACAGCCACGTAGATCCCTCGCAGCGCGTGGATGATCACGGCCATCGGCGAGCCCGAGTGCCAGATGCCGACGAGCCGATGCCCCTTGGTGCGAATGATCACCGGCGCCTTCTGGCCGCCGACCGTGCGCCAGTGCAGGCTGGCCAGATCGTCGGACGCGGTCTGCAGCGCATATAGAAAGTAGTCGAGGTACTGGATGTCGCAGATCGGGCGCAGCCCGCGCATCGCGGCGCCGATCGACTGGCCCAGGATCGTGGCCTCACGGATGCCCGTGTCGGTGATCCTCAGGTCTCCGTACTTAGCCTGGAGCCCCTCGAAGACGAGGTTCACGTCGCCGAGCTTGCCCACGTCCTCGCCGATCACGAACAGGCGCGGATCGCGCGCGAAGTTGGCGTCGAAGTTGCGCAACAAGACCTGCCGGCCGTCCACGGCAGGCGATTTGTCCGAGTATTCGGCGGGCACCACCGGCACTTTTAGCGGCGATTGCTCGGAGCGGCTGTAGACGTGCGAGTTGTAGCGCTCCAGGTTCTCCTTTTGGTATTCCTTGAGAAAGCGGGCGAGCTCTGAGCGCTGCGGCGAGTCGGTGCCACGCATCTCGTTGAGGGATCGTGAGGCGCTCGAGATCACCTGGGAGCGCGTCACCTTGGAGGCCTCGGAGAGCGTGTCGGTCAGCTCGGCGACCTCGGAGGAATCGCTGCGCTTGAGGATCGCCACCAGGCGGTCACGCTCGTCGCGTATCGGAGACTGGAACGCCTCCCATGCAAGATCGCGCGCGGCCTCGACGGCCTCCTTGTCTGCGGCCTCCCAGCCCTCGATCTGCGATTCGCTAGCGATCCCGGACTCGATCACCCAGTCGCGCATCCGGGCGATGCAGTCGAACTCTTTCTCGAAGCGCAACCGCTCCTTGGTCTTGTAGCGCTCGTGGCTGCCGCTCGTTGAATGGCCTTGCGGCTGGGTCAGCTCATTGATGTGGAACAGCGCCGGCTTGTGCTCACGCCTCACGCGCTCGACCCCGTTTAAGTACGCCTCGACGAGAGCCGGGTAGTCCCAGCCGGGAACCACGTGGATGTCGATCCCAGGCCGGTCGTCCGGAGTGAAGCCCCGCAGCACGTCCGAAATGGAGGCCTTCGTGGTTTCGGCGGTGATCGGCACCGAGATGCCATAACCGTCGTCCCAGACCGATAGGGCGACAGGAACCTGCAGCACGCCGATGGCGTTGACCGCCTCCCAGAACGGACCCTCGCTGGTGGCGGCGTCTCCGATGGTGCCGAACGCGACCTCGTTGCCGTCGATGGAGAACCCGTCCTGGTCGCCTTTCAGCTGGGGGTTTTGGCGGTAGAGCTTCGATGCATAGGCGAGGCCGACGAGGCGCGGCATCCAGCCCGCCACGTTGGAGACGTCGGCGGTGGAGTTCGGCATCTCGACCGATCGCAGGAACTCGCCCTTCTCATCGAGGAATCGCGTCGCGAAGTGGTTGCCCATCTGGCGGCCGCCCGACGCGGGGTCGGCGTCCACCGTCGCGTTGCCGTAGAGCTGTGAGAAGAAGGAGCGGATGTTGGACATCCGGGTCGCCCACATAAAGGTCTGGTCGCGGTAGTAGCCCGACCTCCAGTCACCAGGGCGGAAGGCTTTGGCCATCGCCAGCTGGGCGACCTCTTTGCCGTCGCCGAAGATGCCGAAGGTGGCGTTGCCGCGGAGCACTTCGGCTCGGCCGATGATGCTCGCCCGGCGGCTGC
>JAYUFT010000213.1:0-4361 GCA_043738605.1 Candidatus Dormiibacterota bacterium
AGCACATAGCGTCGGCTTCGACGATTGTTTGGAACGGACCCATGGGTGTCGCCGAGATCGCCGAGTTCAGAAGGGGCACCAAAGAAGTAGGAGAGGCGATCGCGCGCTCGGGTGCGTACACGCTGGTTGGCGGAGGTGACACGGTGGCCGCCATCGACGCGCTGGGCCTGTCCGGGTTCTCGCACGTTTCGACCGGCGGCGGCGCGACCCTCGAATACCTCGAGGGCAAAGAGCTGCCTGGCGTTGCGATCCTGAAGGAGGCCTGATGGCCGCTGCTGAGAAGGCTTTGCTCGCCGCCAACTGGAAGATGAACCCGACGGACGGGGGCGCTGCCCTGGAGTTGGTCAACGCAATCCTGCCGGCGGCGTCCGCCAATGTCGACCAGGTGGAGGTGGCGCTGTTCCCGCCATTCCCGTGGCTGCTCGGCGTTGCCGAGGTGCTGGGCGAGTCTGGGGTCAAGCTCGGCGCGCAGGACTGCTTCTGGGAGATGTCTGGCGCTTACACGGGGGAGGTGTCGCCGAAGATGCTCGAGGGATGGTGCCAGTGGGTCCTGGTCGGGCACTCCGAGCGTCGCGCTTACCTTGGCGAAACCGACGAGATGGTGGCGAAGAAGGTCGCCGCGGCTCTCTCCTGCGACCTGAGCGTGATCATGTGCGTCGGCGAGCTCGACGAGCATTACGTCGCCGGCTTGGGCAGCGAGGTGGTCACCGCGCAGGTGAAGGCAGGCCTTGCCGACTGCTCGGCTGACGATTCGGCACGTTTGGTGATTGCCTACGAACCCGTCTGGGCGATCGGCACAGGCAAGAGCGCGGACCCCGAGCACGCGTACAAGACGATGCGGCTGATTCGTCGCGTGGTCGGCGAGGTCATCGGCGCGGGCGCCGCCCGCAAGGTGCGAGTGCTCTATGGCGGCAGCGTGAATGCAGGCAACGTGCAGTCATATGTCGAGCTGCCACTGTGCGACGGCTGTCTGGTCGGAGGTGCAAGTCTCAAGGCCGACGAGTTCTCCGAGATCGTGAGGGTGACCGGGGCCGTGTATGGCCACCGCTAGGAAACCTGGCGTGCTCGTCCTGCTGAGGCACGGCCAGAGCACGTGGAACCTGGAGAACCTGTTCACCGGCTGGCACGACGTTCCGCTGAGCGAGCGTGGCGTGATCGAGGCGAAAGAGGGCGGGCGCCTGATGAAAGAGGCGGGGCTTGCGCCTGGCGTCGTGCATACGTCCTTGCTCATCCGTGCGATCCAGACGGCAGACCTCGCCCTGGCTGAGATGGAGCGGACATGGGTCCGAGTGAGGCGCTCGTGGCGCTTGAACGAGAGGCATTACGGTGCGCTGGAGGGCCTCAACAAGCAGCAGACCTCTGAGAAATACGGAGCCGACCAGGTCAAGCTCTGGCGCCGAAGCTACGACGTGCGCCCTCCGGACCTGAAGCCGTCGGATGAGCGCCACCCGTCGCACGATGCGCGGTACGCCGAGCTGCCACCAGAGCTGGTACCGAGCGCCGAGTGCCTGAAGGATGTGGTCGAGCGGATGCTGCCGTACTGGTTCGACAGCATCGTGCCGGACCTCCTTCATCACGAGTGCGTGCTCGTGTCGGCACACGGCAACAGCCTGCGGGCGCTGGTCAAGCACCTCGAGGGGCTCACCGAGCCGGAGGTGGTCGACCTGAACATTCCGACGGGGGTGCCGCGGGTTTACGAGCTCGACTCGAAGTACCGGCCCGCGTCTGTCCGCTACCTCGGCGACCCTGACGAGATCGCGCGCAGGGCGGCGGCGGTCAAATCCCAGGCTTCCCGGAGCACTTAGACTGGTTCAGGTAGAAGACAAGAACAACATCATCTGAGGGGGTCCCAAATGGCATTCACAGTTCCAGCGCTCGCGTACCCGTTCGATGCTCTCGAGCCGCACGTCGATGCGAAGACGATGGAGATCCATCACGACAAGCATCATGCGACCTATGTGACCAACGCCAACGCTGCGCTTGAGAAGCATCCGGAGCTCGCGGCGAAGACGGTCGAGGACCTGCTCTGGGGGATCAATGAGGTGCCGGAGGACATCCGCACCGCGATCCGCAACAACGCGGGCGGCCACTCGAACCACTCGATCTTCTGGAGCATCATGGGCCCGGGCGGCGGCGGCAACCCTCCAGGCCGGCTCGGCGACGTGATCAAGAGCACGTTCGGTAGCTACGACGCATTCAAGGAGCAGCTCAGCAAGGCGGGGCTCGGCCAGTTCGGCAGCGGCTGGGCGTGGCTCGTGGCCGACAAGAACGGAAAGATGTCGATCAAGAGCTACCCGAACCAGGACAGCCCTTTCATGGAAGGACTCACACCGATCCTTGGCGTTGACGTTTGGGAGCACGCGTACTACTTGAAGTACCAGAACAAGCGGGCCGACTACCTCGCTGCATGGTTCAACACGCTGAACTGGGCCGCGATCGACGTACGGTTCAGCAAGATCTGGGTCGCATAGGGAGACCGATGCAAAACGTTGCTCACACGCTGGTCGTCCTCGAGGCCGTGATCGCCCTCCTGCTGGTCGTCGGCGTGCTCGTGCAGACGCCCAAGGCCTCGGGCCTGGGTGGGACCATCGGTGGCGGCGATGGAGGGCTCGGCGGTGGATATCGAACGCGCCGGGGCCTGGAGCGTCAGATCTACTGGACGTCGTGGGTCCTTGTCGGCGCCTTCCTGGCCTGCTCAGTCGCCAACATCTGGATCGCCAACTGGATCGCGACTCATCCGGCTTAGCCGTCTAGGCGCTGCCGCCGCGCTCGCGGCGGTGGTGCTCATGGGCTGCCAGCCCGTCGCCACCGCGCCGAAGCCCGCGCGCGGAGGCACGGCCGTGGAAGCGCTGGTCGGGGCACCGGGTGCCCTGAACCCACTGTTCGAGGTCGACGCCACGACCCGAGACATCGACAGCGTGATCTATCAAGGCCTCACGACCATCGACCCTCAGCAGAACGTGATCGGGTTGCTCGCCAGCGCGTGGACCATCTCGCCGAATCACCTCTCTTACACATTCCAGATCCGAGATGGGATCAAGTGGGCGGACGGCCAGCCGTTCACGGCTGATGACGTGCTGTTCACCTTCCACGTCCTTCAGGACCAGGAGTACCAGCAGCCCGGCGCTGACTCGTGGCGGCAGGTCGGCGTGGCCGCGGCGGGGCCCGGCCGCGTGATCTTCACGCTGCGGGCGCCGAGCGCATCGTTCCCGCTTGCGTTGCGCATCGGGATCATCGCCAAGCACCTGTTCAACGGCATGTCGCCACCTCAGATCGCGGCCAGCCAGTTCAGCGGCGTGATGGCGATCGGCACGGGGCCGTTCAAGGTGTCGGCGATCAGCCCACTCGCCGTCACGCTCGGCCGAAACGTTTACGCGGATCCCCAGCCTTACCTGGATCACCTGATCTTTCGGACCTACTCGGCGAATCCGGCGACCGATCCGCAGGCAGCGCTTGACGGGGTCGTGCACGGGGCGGCGGACCTGGTCGGTGGTCTCGAGCCCCAGGAGGTCGGTACGCTGCAGCGCCGGAGCGATATGACCGTGCAGAATGTCAGAACCTTCACCGACGCGTTCGTGTCGATGAACATCGAGGGTCCGGGCAAGACGTTTTTCAGCGACGCCCAGGTCCGGCTGGCGCTGACGCAGGCGATCGACAGGCAGAAGCTCATCAACGAGGTGATCGCCGGGCACGGCGATCCCGATCCAGGGCCGATCCCAGTTGGCGACTGGGCCTACTCCGCGGCGGCCGCTGCGAAGTATCCGTACGACAGGATCAGCGCGGTGAAGGCGCTCGAGGCTGCGGGGTGGGTACTGGCGCCGGGGGCCAAGGTGCGGACCAAGGGGGGCGTGCCCTTCAAGGTCGCGCTGGTCACCGCGGGCTCCTTCCCCAACCGGCAGGTCGCCGATGCTGTGTCCAGGCAGCTGCTCGCGGTGGGGGTGGAGGCGGATGTCACGCCGGTCACGTCGACGGCGCTGGTGCAGTCGTACCTGATCGGCCGGAAGTACCAGATGGCGCTCGTGGCGTTCGACGTCGGGCCCGACCCCGACCAGTACTCGCTGTGGCACTCGGGCGCGGACCCGAACTCGTTGAACTTTGCATACCAGCATGGTTGGGGGGTTATTGACCAGGACCTCGAGGTGGGGCGGGCGACGGTTGATCAGTCGGCGCGCCTGGCCGCGTACATCGACTTCCAGATGCTGATCGCCGACGCCGCGCCCGCGATCTTCTTATATGCGCCGCACTACGACTACGCGGTTTCGCAGCGGGTGAATGGGGTGCGCATGAACAGCGTGATCGAGCCGGTCGATCGGCTGCAATACGTCACGCAGTGGTATGTGAATACCGGGGGTTAGCTCGGC
>JAYUFT010000214.1:0-4343 GCA_043738605.1 Candidatus Dormiibacterota bacterium
TCTGCGCCGCGCGCACTGCCAGTGGGTTGTAAGCATGGTGTTCTCCTGCCTTGCGGAATCGAACCCGACCGTGATCTGGAAGCGCCTCCGGAGCGACTGGCACACGTGCCCGCGCGAGCTGCTCGATGTCGGCGAGGTCGGCGCCGCCGATGCGTGATGGCACCGCCGGGAAGCAACGCTCCATCACCTCTGCGCCCAATCCCAGTGCCTCGATCACCTGCGCCCCTCGGTAGCTGGCGACGCATGAGATGCCCATCTTCGCCATCACCTTGAGCAGACCCGCTTCCAGCGCCTTGCGATATTTCGTCTCACCTTCGTTGTCGGGTGCGCCCGGCTCCGCCGCAGCCCCTGCGGTGGCCAGGGCGAGGTAGGGGTGGACCGCGGTGGCGCCGATGGTGATGAGGCACGCGACATCGTGGACGTCGACCACGTCGCCTGCGATCGCGACCACATCCTTGGCCATGCGCTCGCCGCGCACCAAGAGGTGCTCGTGAATCGCGCCGACCGCAAGGGCCATTGGAATCGGGAGACGGTGCGGCCCGGCGCGCCGGTCGCTGAGCGCGATGACCCCATCGACCTCGTCGGCGTCGCGGCACAGCCTGCCCAGCGCCTCAGCGAGGGTCTCCTCCGGCGCGCAGGTGGCATCCAGGACCGTCGCCTCTTCCAGGACGCGGGCCAGCTCGCCTGCGCCGAGCACTGGCGACTCGAGCTCGAGTAGTCGCTTCACGCCGGGCACTGCGGGGTGGTGCCGGCGGCGAAGCTCGAGCTCGGCGCCGCCCTCAGGTTCCAGCGTGTCGCGCCGAGCGCCGATGAGCATGCGCAGCGACATGACGGCCTTCTCGCGCAGCGGGTCGATGGGCGGGTTGGTGACCTGCGCGAAGCGCTGGCGCAGGTAACCGTAGACGCGGCGCGGCGTGCGGCCGAGGGAGGCGATCGGGATGTCGTCTCCCATCGAGTAGACGGGCTCGGCGCCGGTTTCGGCCATCGCGGCAACCACGAACTTCACATCCTCAGCGCCCCAGCCATGGAGCCTTTGCTGCGCAGGGATGTCGTCGGGGGCCTCGACGTCGATGTGATGCCTTTCGACCGGGACGAGAACGCGGTCGGCGAGAAGGCCGTAATCGTGCCGGTTCGCGGCGCGCTCCTTGGCAACCGCGTCGCGCAGAAGCGAGCCATCGCGCGTGTCGACCAACAGCATCTGGCCGGGGCCGAGCCGCCCTCGCTCGACGACATCGCCAGGCGCCATCGTCACCACGCCGGCCTCGGATGCAGCAGCGATCAGGCCATCCCGCGTGCGCTGCCACCGCAGCGGTCGCAGGCCGTTGCGGTCGAGGGCTGCGCCAACGACGACGCCATCGCTGAACGCGAGCGCCGCAGGCCCATCCCACGGCTCGAACCGGATCGACTGGTACCGGTAGAAATCGCGGACTGTCGCCGCCAGGTCGCCGCGGCCCTCCCACGCATCGGGGACCAGGCTCATCAACGCCTCGGACACCTCCCAGCCTCTGCGCACCAGCAGCTCGAGCACGTTGTCGAGCGATGCGGAGTCGGAGCCCTCGGGCCAAACGACGCCGCGCATATCGGGCTCGAGCTCGGCTTCGCGAGCCCTCATCCACGCGCGGTTTCCATTGATCGTGTTGATCTCGCCGTTGTGCGCGAGCATCCGGAACGGCTGGGCCAATCGCCAATCGGGCATCGTGTTGGTCGAGTAGCGCTGGTGGAAAACCGAGAGCCGGCTCTCGGTGTCAGGGTCGCGCAGGTCCGGGTAGAAATCGGCGAGGCGAGTGCCCGCCATCAAGCCCTTGTAGACGACAGTCCTGCTCGAACACGACGGCAGGTACATGGACACGCCTTCTGCCTGCGCTCGCGCCTCTGCGCGCCGGCGCGTGAGATACAGGCGGCGCTCCCACTCGTCGGGATCGAGATCGGGTTTGGCGATAAGGCCGTGCCAGATGGCCGGCCGGGTGCCGAGTGCTCGCTCGCCCAGGCTTCGCGGGTCGACGGGGACCGCACGCCAGGAGACCAGCTCAAGTCCGCTGCTCGCCACTGCGTCGGCGACGATTCGGCGTGCCCGCTCGTCCCACTCGAACAGGACGGCGACCGCCACCTCGCCACCGAGCAGGCGGTGCGGCACCTGGATCAGCAGGCCCGCGCCATCTCCGCTCTTGCCGTCGGCGTCGAGGCCGCCCCGATGGGCAAGGCGGGCAAGTGCCTGAGCGCCGAGCGCAACGGCTTCGTGGCCCAGGTCTGGGGTGGCCACAAAGCCCATTCCACAGGCTGCCCGGTCCGCGGGTAGCTCCCCCGGCCAGGCAAGGCGTGATCGACGAAGCGCTGGGGGCACTGGTGTGAAGGTACCGGTAACCGGGGAGACGAGCTAGTGAGCTACAGACAAATCCTTGGGCGAATCGTTATTGCAGCGATACATGAATTACCCACCAAGTAGGGCTTGTACGCGGAGGGCCACGGCCATGTTCAAGCGCGTCTCGGGGTCCTCGAGGTCGACGCCGCTGATCTCCCGGATGCGATCGAGGCGGTAGCGCAGCGTGTTGGGGTGGACGCGCAGGCGCTTGGCCGCCTCCTGCTGCTCGCCTGTCTCGAGGTAAGCGCGCAGCGTGGCGACGAGGCTGCCCTTACGGGCCGCGTCGTGCTCGACCAGGGGGCCCAGGTGCCGGCGCGTGTAGTCGACGAGGCGCTCGTCGGTCACCGCCGCCAGCAGTCCCGTGAGCCCAAGCTCCGGCACGGCCACCACCTGGCCCCACCGCTTGAAGCGGGCCAGGGAGTCCATCACCGAGATCACCTCGCGCTGCGCTGCGGCCAGGCCTTCCGGCGCCTCGGCCGGGCCGCTGAAGCCGACCGAAACCGTGAAGCCCGGTTTCCACTCGGCGATGTTCTCGCGGATCTGCAAACCGAGGGCGTGCCCGCGTGCCTGGTAGTCGCCAGGTTCCGTGCCCACCGGCAGCAGCGCCGCCACGCTGTCCGATCGGCCCTGCACGAGCGCCCGCCCGTAGCTCGCCCGCACGATGCCCGTGACGCGGCGCAGGAACTCGCGCTTCAACGCCTGGATCGCATCCTCCGACACCTGGCGCGAGCCGATGAACCCACGGAAGTCGTCGATGTCGACCAGCATCACGATGTGGTGGCCGTGCAGGGGATAGCCGAGGTGCCGCGCCCGGCGCTGGGCCGCGGCCTCCTCGCCGTAGGTGCCGTGCAGCAGGTCTTCGAGGAACTCTCCGCGAATTCGCCCTTCGACCTCGGCCAGCTCCCGCTCCTTGGCGACCGCTAGCGCCAGCACAAGGGCGGCCTGTTCGATGGCCATGAAGGCCAGCTCCTCGTTGTGTGGAGGGTGATCGAGGACCGAGATGTAGCCGAGCACCTGGTTGGCCGCCAGGATCGGGGCGATGAGCCGCTCTCGGGACATGCCGACGTGGGGGAACGCCGGCACCTTGACAGGCCCGCGCCTGGCTTCGACCTCGCGCAGCATGCGCTGGATCTGGGGGTCGAAGAGGATGCGCTGCGGGGTGCCTTGCCGCTGGATCGTTTCCTTGCGATGGGGGTCGCCGGCGCCGCCGGCGTGGGCGAGCAGGTGGAAGCTGGCGTCCTCGATCGTGACCGCGCTTTCGAGCAGCTCGGCGAGGGTGGCGCAGATCTCCTTGACGCCTTTGCCATCGAGGACCAGCTCGGTGAAGCGGCGGTGGATGTCCATCGATCGCTTGAGGCGCCAGTGCTCGGCGTTGATGATCCGCTCGAGGAGGGGCGCCATCAGGTCGACCATCTGGACGTCCTGCGCCACCGTGAACAGGGGGACGTTCAGCCGGTCGGCCTCGCTCACCATCTCGGGGGGCAGCTTGCGCATATAGGGATGGGGCCTGACGACCAGGCCGGCGCCTTCGGAGTCGGCGATCTTGGCGATCAGCCGGATCTGGGCCTGGGGATCGTCTTTGATCGGGAAGCCGGTGGTGAAGATCAGGTCCCCGGCGCGGGGCTGGACCTCGGGCGTCTCCATCGCGCGCACCCACTCGATCGGCCGGTCGAGGCCGTTGGCGCCCGCGACCAGCTTGGCGCTGGCGAATTGGCCGAAGCGCATGGCCTCGCGCACTGTCGGCTTGGGCTCGGAGAGGGCGTCGGGAAGGACCTTGCGGGTGGTCATAAGTGGAGCTTAGTGTGTGGGCGGGGGACAAGCAACTCGCTTACAAGGTTGTGTAATGGGCACTAGGCGGGTTACGACGCAGCGCGTAATCTCATGTCAATGACTTACGAAGAAGCGCCGGCGTGCGACCGTCACGAGTCGGTGGTGCCGATGAAGCTGCGCACCATGCACTCGGATTCGTCACAGCCGGACACGG
>JAYUFT010000215.1:0-12595 GCA_043738605.1 Candidatus Dormiibacterota bacterium
GGCACTGCACCGTCGCGCGAGAAGGCGTAGACCATGCGCGAGTTGGCGGTCACCGACGACATGCCGCAATAGAACTGCGCGCCAATCACGATGAGGAGCAGGAACGACGTCCAGCCCTTCCCCAGAGCGTCGAGGAAGATCTGACCCGGGGCGGCGACGCCCGCAGCGAACTCGCCGGCATAGTTCGACTGCGTGATCGCCGATGTCACGCCTATCAGCAGTATCCAACCGGCAAACAGCGAGACGATGATCGACCACACGATGCCCCTCGGTCCCGCGACGGCGGCGTTGTGCGTCTCCTCCGTCATGTGGGCGGAGGCGTCATAACCCGTAAAGGTGTACTGCGCGTTGAGCAGACCGGTGAGCGCGACATAGATCCCGGCCAACGGGAAGCTGAAGCCGGTCTGGTTCTCGAAGTGGGTGAAGACGTACGACACGGAGTTGTGGTTCTTCGGGATTAGGAACAGCACACCGACGATGATCAACACGCCGGCCAGGTGCCACCAGACGGAGATGTCGTTGAGCAGGGCCACAAGCTGAATGCCGAACGTGTTCAGCAGGCCGTGGATGAGGAGCACGACAGCGTAAATCGCGATGATCGCCGGCGGACTTGCAGGGTAGCCGAACCAGAGGTTCAGGAGGAAGTCCACGAAGAACGAGAGGCCGAAGTCGATGCCCGCCGTGACAGCGACCTGGCCGAGCAGGTTGAACCAGCCGGTGAACCAGCTCCAGCCTGCGGCATTGTTCCCTCCGAGCTTGGCTGCCCAGTAGTACAGGCCGCCGGCGGTCGGGTAGCTGGAGCACACCTCCGCCATGGCCAGGCCTACCAGCGTGACCATGATTCCTACTAAGGGCCAACCGAGCGTGATCACCGTCGGGCCGCCGTTGGTCATGCCGAAGTAGAAGACGGTCAGGCAACCCGAGAGGATCGAGATGATCGTGAACGAAACCGCGAAGTTGGAGAAGGTGGTCATCTTGCGGCGCAGCTCCTGCGCGTAGCCCATTCGATGGAGTTGTTCGGCGTCCGAATCCCGGGCCTGGACACTCATGCCTGGTTCCTCCCCTCTGCGCCGCAGCAGCAGCGCCTATCGCCCAGCCCCGACTGGGGGCGTGTCGGAACCTATCAGGTGTGCGATTCAGCGTCAATGGACAGATTTCGAGTCCAACCCTGAACGGCCAGCTCCGGGCAGCCACCAGGCTCCCGGCGGGCGGCGCGCGGGCGCGCGTACGATTTCCCGGATCACGGCCCTGGCGCAATCGGCGCTATGGCGCCGAGGCGGATACCCCAGAAAGGAGGTTGCTATGAGCTCCCAGGTTGGCAAGAAGATGCGCCTGAAGCGCGTGATCGATCCCGCGGGCGTCTCGGTAATCTGCGCCCTCGATCACGGGATGACCTCCCCGACGTTTCTCGAGCCACTGTCGGACATTGCCACGCGGACGGCCGAGGCAGTGGCCGGCGGGGCGAACGTGATCATGATGTCGAAGGGGATGATCCGGATTGCCGAACCCGCCTTCGGCCCAACCACGTCCCTTGCCCTTCTGCTGTCGGCGTCCGCCAACCCGGAGCAGGGCCAGCCGCAGGTGGTCCAGATCGCCGACGTCGAGGAGGCGGCCCGGTTGGGCGCAGACGCGGTTGTCCTCTTCACCGCCCTGGCCGGCGAGACGGAAGCCGGCATGATTCGCACCCTTGCCGGAGTTGGCAGAGAGTGCGCGCTGCTCGGCATGCCATTCATCGCCGAAGCCGAGTTCCCGACCACGTACGCTTCGGTCAAGGACCTCAGGGACCAATATGGCTTCGAGTACCTGAGACGCAACGTTCGGCTGTGCGGCGAGCTCGGGGCTGACATCGTCAAAACGAACTGGCCTGGTGACGAGGAGTCCTTCGGCAAGCTTGTGAAAGCGGCCAACGGCATTCCCGTGGTGCTGGCGGGCGGATCGAGGCTCGACGACGAGGAGCTGCTTCAGCGCATGGAGTACGCGATGGCCGCCGGCGCGATCGGGTGCTCGGTGGGTCGGAACATCTTCATGCACACGTCACCCGAGGCAATCACGCGAGCGTTGTCGCGCGTCATCAGGGAGCGCTGGACCGCCAAGAAGGCCATGGACTCTCTGCAGAAAGAGCTGGGTGCGGGGGCCGCCCGATGAGGGCGGCGTTCATGACCGGCGTCGACGCGGTCGAGGTACGCAAAACACCAGAGCCGGAGGTCGATCCCGAGGGCGCCGTGATCAAGGTCGAGGCTTGCGGGATCTGCGGCACCGACGCTCGCACTTTCTTCAACGGCGATCCGAAGGCGCCCTCGCCCTGGATCCTCGGCCATGAGCCCGTCGGAATCCTCGAGGAGGTCGGGAAACACGCCTCTCTCCCGCCTGGGGTCAAGAAAGGCGATCGAGTGTTCCTCGGTTCGATCCTCACCTGCGGCCGATGCCACTGGTGCATGGACGGTTACCAGAACCTGTGCGATGAACACCTGTTGTACGGCTACGACCCGTATCCCGGCGCGTACGCGGAGTACGCCGCGGTTCCGCCCATCGCCATGAAGAACCTCATTCCCCTACCGCCAGACCTGCCGTCGGACCTCGCGACCGTCGCCGACCCCTTCGCGTGCGCGCTGAACGGCATCGAGGTGCTCAACATCCGAATCGGCGACACAGTCTTGATTCTTGGAGCGGGTCCGATCGGCTGCTGGCAAGCGGTGATGGCTCGCGACTGCGGTGCAGGCAAGGTGTTCCTGTCCGACGTGAACCGCCAGCGCCTGGACATCGCCCTTCGCGCTGTGGGCAGCTTCGTGGACGACGCGTGGGTCGCCGGCGACGACAACGGCGTTGCGCAGGCGCTTGACCACACTGAAGGCAAGGGGCCAGAGCGGATCAGCGTGGCGGCGCCGTCGAAGCAGGCCCAGCAGGCGGCGCTCGAGATGGCCGCCAAGAGAGCGCGCGTCGTGTACTTCGCGGGGCTCCCCAAGCACGATCCGGTGAGTCCTCTCGACATGAACCAGCTGCACTACAAGGAGCTGGAGATCCTGGGGGCGTACGGAGCCACTCACCGGCAGTACCGGCTGACGATGAGCTACCTCGGGCGCCGGCGCGACGAGCTGGCCGCCGTGGTGACCCACAGGTTCCCGCTGGACAAGATCGGCGAAGCCTTTGAGACGATTCGATCGGGCTCGGGGCTGAAGATGGTTGTCATTCCTTGACGGGACCCCCCTATGTCATCGGGTGTGACGTAGGCAGCCAGGGAACGAACACTGCGCTCTATTCGGCCGCCGGAACCCTCATCGCCTCGGCGTATGAGGCTTATGAAGTGTCCTTTTCCCAACCGGGTTGGGCGGAGCAGGACCCTCGCGCCTGGACCCGCGCCCTTCACAGCACCATCTCGCGAGTGCTCGCTCAGGTTCCCGAAGGGCCCTCGGCGGTGCAGGCAATCTCGTTTGCGTCGCAGCTCGATGGGATGGTCGCCTGCGACGCGAAGGGAAAGCCGCTTCGAGCCGCGATGATCTGGATGGATCGTCGCGCGGAGCCTCAGGCCGCAGCTTTGGCGAAGCGCATATCGCGCAAGGACTTCTACCACCACGTCGGAGCCAACCTTGACTCCTCGCACGCTGTGTTCAAAGCGCTGTGGATTCGCGATCACGAGCCTGAGGTCTTTGCGCGATCGGCCAAGCTGATGCCACCAGGGTCGTACGTCCTCCACGAAGCCGCCGGGGTGGTCGCTGTCGACTACTCCAACGCCTCGTCGCTCGCGCTCCTGGATCCACGCACGCGGTCGTGGTCCCAACCGATTCTCGACGCGGTTGGCATCCACGCCGGAATGCTGCCTGAGCTCGCGCCAGGAACGCAGTCGGTCGGCCGAGTCACTGAGTCGTTTGCCGCGTCAACCGGCTTGTCACCAGATACCACGGTGGTGGTGGGCTGCGGCGACGAGATGGCGGCCACCCTCGGCGCCGGAGTCTTTGCCCCGGGAGAGGTGTGTGACGTGGTCGGGACCGCCGAGCCTGTGTGCGCCGTGTCCGCCGAACCGCGCGAGGATCCCACCATGCTCGTCGAGTGCCATCCGCATGCCGACCCCGACGGCTGGCTGCTCGAGAACCCGGGTTTTGTCTCGGGCGGCAACCTGCGGTGGTGGCGCGACCATTTCTGCCTCACCGAGAAGAACGCGGAAGCCCGTGGCGAGGGAGACGCATACGACGCGATGACCGAGCCCGCTGCCGGCGTGCCACCCGGAGCTGACGGCCTCATCTTCCTGGCCTGCATGCAAGGCGCAATGGCTCCGGAATGGAATGGGGCTGCCCGAGGCGTTTTCTTTGGTCTGACCCTGGCCCACACCAAGGCTCACATGACGCGCGCGGTGCTCGAGGGCAGCGCGTTTGCCCTTCGAGACATCCTGGAGGCGATGCGCAACGCAGGCCTGCAGCCTCGCCGCCTCACCATGGTGGGTGGCGGCGCTAAGAGCGCTCTGTGGCGCCAGATCAAGGCGGATGTGACGGGGCTGCCGGTACGTGTTCCGGTCAGCCTGGAGACAACGGCCACCGGCGCAGCCATCCTTGCGGCGGTTGGCGCCGGGCTGTACGGCAGCGTTGCGAATGCGGTCGAAGCGTTCGCCGCGTACCAGCCCGACGAGCGCCAGCCCGATCCCGACCGTCATCAGGCCTACGACGAAGCGTACGGTCGGTACCGCGACGTCTACTTCGCTCTCAAGCCGGTGTTCGAGCGGGCCTGAAAGGGGTGAGGGACTGCCGGCGGAGCAACCGCCGGCAGCCGCGAGAGGTCTAGAGGTCCTCGTGAATGAGGCGCCCCAGCGTCTTGTACTTGTCGGGCTGGCTCGACTTCAGGTAGAAGGCGAGGCCGATGCCCCCGGCGAAGATAACCGCATCGATCGGGCCCAGCCAGTTCGCGAACCCGAGGCCGGCGCCGATGAAGGTGAGGTTCTGGAAGAGCAGCACCAGCACGAATGCCTGGCCGATGAGCGAGATGATCGGCGCCAGGACGGTGCTCCACCAGTGCACTTCGGACTGGTGGTGCATGCGGAAGTAGTTGAGGACCGCGAGTGAGACGAGCGCCTGCACCGCAAGGATCACGATCACACCCATGATCGCCATCAATCCGTAGAGGTCCAGGTATGCCTGCTGGGTCGGGTTGTCGCGCCCGGCAAAGACCGCAAACGCGATGACGATGAGCGCGGCGATCACCGATTGGGTGATGGACGCGATGTGAGGGCTCTTGTAGCGGGGATGGGTCGAGCCCAGCGCGGCGGGAAGCACCTTCTCACGTCCGAGTGAGTAGAAGTAGCGCGCAGCGGTGTTGTGGAAGGCCATGCCGCACGCAAATGAACCCGTGATGATCAGGATGCTCAGGGCCTGGTCGACTCCGAGGCCGATAAAAGCCTTCGCAGGTCCAAGGTAGTAATGAGCGGGATCCGTCTGCGCCGTCACGATCGCCGCGCCGACATTCGAGTAGCCCGCGAACGGCGCCCAGCTGGTGAGCATATAGAAGATCCCCAGCCCGATGACCGAGATGTACATAGCCATGGGGACGATGCGCTTCGGGTCCTTTGATTCCTCGCCGTAGTTCGGCGCCATCTCGAAGCCCACCCAGGACCAGAAGGCGAAGAACAAGCCGATGGCCGCCAGGCCGGCAGCGCTGGCGCCGGTAGCTCCAAATCCCTGGAAGGCCTTGACGGGATTGAAGGCTTCGATCGTCAATGCGGTTCCCGAGGTGGTCAGGCCGCGACCGATCATGAACAGGTCGAAGATCACCAGGAACAGAACCTCGCCGATCAGAAAGACTGCGAGCACTCGCACCGAGATCCGGACGTCAAAGTAGGTGATGAGCGAGATGGCGACGACCATGAACAGCGCCAGCCACGGCCACTGGATCTGGCCGAGCCAACCCTGCCCCGTGGAGTTCCCGATGTCAGCCAGCTTGAGCTGCAGGAAATAGGCGAACCCGCCGGCCAGCGATGCTTCGAACACCGAATATGCGACGACTGCGGCAAACCCGGTGCCGAGCCCCAGCTCGCGGCCCAGCCCATGGCTGATGTACGAGTAGAACCCTCCGGCCGTCGTGACCTTGCGCGACATCGCCACGTAGCCGACCGAGAAGATGGTGAGGACGATGGTGGCGAACAGGAAGGCGGCCGGCGCCCCAAGCCCGTTGCCCCAGCCCACGGCGAGCGGGGTGTTGAACAGCATTGCCGAGATTGGCGCCGAACCCGTCACGGTAAGGAACAAAACCCCAGCCAGCCCAACCGCATGCTTACGCAGCATGGGCACGTCGGTACGTTTGGAGACGTCGAAGATGTCCGCGTCCGCCTGCGAGAGCGGCTCGACGGTAACCGTTGGATCAGGCATATCGTGTCCCCTCCTTAGAGATCCCGAATGACAGCTGCCATCAATAGATCTCCAGGTATTCCTGGAGCTCCCAGTCCGTCACGTGGTCCGCGAATCGCTGCAGCTCGTACCGGCGCATGACGGTGTACGCCTTGACGAACTCCTCCCCGAGCAACTCTGTGATCTGGTCGTCCGCCTCGAGCAAGCTGAGCGACTCCTCGAGCGTGGTCGGCAGTTTCTGTCGTGACTCGTCCTCCTCGGCCGGCGGATGTGCCGGCGGCTCGAGCTCGAGCTTGTCGACGATCCCGAGCAATCCACTGGCAAGTAGGGCCGCCCCAACGAGATAGGGGTTCGAAAGCCCGGATGGCGCCCGGTTTTCGATGTGGCGACTCTCCACCGAGCCACCCTGACCCTTGACGCGCACCAAGGCCGACCGGTCCTCCGGTCCCCACGAAACGTTGGTCGGGCTGAACGTGTGGCGGCGGCGGCGCTTGAGGCAGTTCAGCGTCGGAGCCAGCAGCGCATAAGTGGACCTTGCGTGGTGCAGCTGCCCGGCGATGAATTGGCGACCGACCTTGGACAGCCCTGCCTCCCCACCGTCCTCCGCCATCACGTTCTTCCCCCCGTCGAGGCTTAACAGGCTCATGTGCGTGTGCGAACCGCAGCCGGCGGACCCGGCAAACGGCTTTGACATAAAGGACGCGAGGAGGCCTTCGCGCCGCGCGATCTCCTTGACGCCGTTCTTGAAGCTGAAGGCGCGATCGGGACCGGCCATACCTCTCCCCGGCACGTAGTTGATCTCCCATTGAGAACCCGCGTATTCGCAGTTAGCGGTGATGATGTCGATGCCGAAGTCGCGCATCTGGTCGACGATGCGCTCGATCGCCGGCACCCAGGTGTTTCGTATCGAGTTGAATATGTGGTAGCCGGTGAAAAGCGGCTGGTGAGTCTCCGGATCGAGAAGGTAGAACTCGCACTCCATGCCGATCACCGGTTCGTAGCCAAGCTCGTGGCAGCGATCGAGCACTCGCCCGAAGACGTGACGCGGCGATGCGGCGAGCGGGCGTCCGTCGGCCCATGACGCTTCGCAAATGAATCTCGCAGTCGCTTCTGCCCAGGGGATCACGGCGGCGGTCGAGGGATCCGGACGGAGCAGCTGATCCGCGTACGCGACCTCTTCGTTGTAGAGGGTGCCGGGTACGACGTCTGACCGACTGTCCAGCACGGCGGCTCCGCCATACATATTCAGCCCGTCCTTCGCATAGCCGGCCGCGTGGTCGATCGGGATGATCTTCGACCGGCTCGTGCCGTGCATGTCTGGCAGCTCGAAGCGGACATTGCGAATGCCGCGCTCCTTCCATTCAGCAAGCACCCTCTCGACCGAAACCGACTTCTTCTCCGCGATCACGCTGGCATCAACTCCTGGTTCCGTTGTTCCAAGTCCGCACCTCGAGACCGAGCTCGGCCGCCACCGCCCTCGCCGCTTCGGCTCGCGCCCTCGGCACCACAGCCAGCACGCCGCCCTCGCGTCCGTCGCCACGCAGCAGCGCCGCCGCGAGCACGCGTGGCGGCTGCAGATGGCAGCCATCCCATCCGAGCGATGGGTACGAGTCGTGGACGACGACTAGCGAGCGCTGTGGGCCACGGATTAGCATCTCGAGTTCGACGAAATGTCCCACGTCCCAATCCGGCGCGGGGTCTTGAACGGGCCGACCCTCCAGCTCAGCGAGCAGGATTTTGAAGGGCGGCCAGCTGCCCCACAGGCGGCCCGTGCGCAGGTTCGCAATCAGCCGCGCACCGAGGTCCCTCGCCTGATCCATCAGGCGCTCGATTCGGTCCACGCTCCAGGCCCCGCGCAGAGGCAGGCAGCTCAGCTCGCCGGCCGAGGCGGCTTCGATGACCTCCGCCAGGGCGCCTGCAGAAGTGCCCGACTCCTCGACTGGGGCCATCGGCAACAGGTAACGGTAGGCCGCGCGGCTGACGGCGCCTGGCGGCACGCTGGCATCTGTGTTGCCGTCGGGCAGCACGGTGCCGGCCCGCAGCGCGACCAGGTCCTCGTCGATGGGCTCGCCGTCCCATGATGCGAACCCCGACTCGTTGAGGACGCGGGCGGCCCAGAACGGACCGCACAGGTTGTCTTTCTGCTGCGCGCTCGCGGTCTCGGCCGTGACGGAGATGAGCCGGCCCATCGTCTACACGCTCCTCATGTAGCGGTCGCGCTCCCATTCGGTGACCGTCTCCCGAAACGCCTTGAGCTCCCACGCGCGCGAGATCACGAAGTATTCGCTGAAGCGCTCGTCGAGCGCCTCGCGCAGGACCCGGTCCGCTTGGAAAGCATGGATAGCGCTCTCCAGGGAACCCGGCAGCTCTGGAAGCTCGCCGCGTGCATAAGCGTCGCCCACGACGGGCTCGGGTGGTTTGAGCTTTCGCTTCATGCCGTCAGCGGCCGAAGCCACGACTGCGGCGATCGCGAGATATGGGTTCGCATCCGCGCCTGGGCGGCGGCACTCGAGGCGACACAGGTCTGGAGAGTCCTTGCGGGCGATTGCCCGAACTGCGCACGAGCGGTTCTCCACCCCCCAACTTGCGTTGACGGGCGCGAACCAACCCGGAACGAGGCGCTTATAGGAGTTGATGGTCGGGTTCAGCAATAGAGAGGCGCCGGGTAGATGCTCCAGCACGCCCGCAATGGCCGAGGTGAACGGTGCGGGCAGGGCTTTGCCCTCCAAGGCGCGGAAGGCATTCGCGCCGTCGCTCCAGCACGAAAGGTGGACGTGCCCGCTGGAACCCTCCTCCCCAGGCGCCGACTTGGCCAGGAAGCTCGCCTTCAAGCCCATCGTGGCCGCGATGTCCTTCACCGCCAGCTTCGTGAGCACCGCGTCGTCGGCGGCGCGAAGCGCGGGACGAGCGCCGAGGTTGAGCTCGAGGAGACCCGCACCCGCTTCGGTGTGGACGGCGGTGAGATCGACGCCCAGAGCATCAAGGGCCGGGGTGAGGGCGCTGAGAAATTCGCTGAAGCCGCCGAGCTCGCCCAGGCTGTAGCTGAGGCCGCTGCTGAGCGGCTTGCCCTGGGCGTCCCAGAGCCTCATCTCGTACTCCACGGCGGCGACGGCCTCGTAGCCCAAATCGGACAAGCCGGCCAGGACCCTGCGCAAAACCTCCCGCGAATCGAGCTCGCACGGGCTGCCGTCGGGCCAGCTCGGCGTGGCGAGGCAGACCTTCCAGCCCGGCCGCCAGGTCAGGTCGTGAAGGGTGCTGACGTCGGGGCGCACGAGCAGGTCGCCCGCGCCGGAGCGGATGCCGAACTTCGTGTAGTCGGTGATCGGCGTGTCCGTCGGGTCGAGAGCAAGCAACAGGTCGGTCATCACGGTGCCGTGGCGGAGCGCCGATTCGAAAGCCGCGGGCCGCAGCGCCTTACCCCGAATCGATCCGTTGACGTCGGGGATGCCAAGGAGGATGAACTCACCACCCTCGCCGGCCGGCGTTGGCGCGGATTGCGCTCGCCCAGCCGGCTTGGCCGCCGCGTCGATGGTGCTCACAGCTTTTCGCCGACCGCCTTCTCGACCGCTTCGATAGTCGCCTTGAAGCGGTCGACCATCTCGTCCAGCTCGTCGTCGGTGCTGGTGAAGGCAGGAGCGAGAAGCACCTCATCACCGGCGAACCCATCCGGGGTCGAATGTGACGAGGTGACGAGCAGGCCCAGCTCAAACGCGATGTCGTCAACAAGCGTCGCCGCGTCCAGCTCATGGGGCAGGAACGACTTGCCGTCGCGAGGGTCGACCAGCTCGACGCCGAGCAGGAACCCGCGACCCCGGACCTCCCCGACGATTTGCGATCCCTTCAATGCCGCCTTGAGCTGTTCGTGTAGACGCGGTCCGCGCTCGCGCACACGATCCACGAGCTTGTGCTTGACGATGTAGTCGAGCACCGCCAGGCCCACTGCGCTCGGAAGCGGCGCCCCGTCCCAGGTGTGCCCGAGATCGAATTCAGCGGAACCTTCGGCGATGGCGTCATAGATCGGCTCGCGGCACAGCACCGCAGCCAGTGGTGAGTACCCCGCGCCCAGGCCTTTGCCGATCGTTACGATGTCCGGCTTGACGGGCAGCTGATCGGCTGCGAGCCAGCTGCCGACGCGACCTACGCCAGTGACGATCTCGTCGAAGCAAATCACAAAGCCATATTTCTCCCGGCGCTCCGCGAGTCCTTGCCAGAAGCGATCCGGCGGCGAATATCCGGGCAGGGCGGCGGCGCTGACCGGCTCACAGAAGAACGCCGAGACCGTGTCTGGACCGGCCTCTTTCAACGCCCGGTCCAGCGCTTTCAGCGCACCTTCCCCGGTCGGGTCGAGGCGCGGCGTCGAAGGAGGAATGTGCAAGTACGCGGGCATGTAGTCGGTGTAAGGAGCTTGCAGCGAGCGAGGCCTGCCGCTCAGTGCGAGGGTGCCCATTGTCGAGCCGTGATACGACTGCGCCGGCGAGATCACCTGCCAGCGTTGCCGCTGGCCCCGATCGACGTGGTAGGTCCGAGCGAGCCTCAGGGCCGTCTCGTTGGCCTCGGAACCGCCCGAAGCCAGCTTGATACGCGCCATGTCGGGCGCCACCACCTCCAGCACGCGGTCCGCCAGCTCCTCCTGCGGGTGGCTCGTGAAGTGGTGGTTGTAGAAGTACGCGATGCGCTCGGCCTGGGCGGCGGCCGCCTCAGCGATCTCCCGCACTCCGTGGCCCAGGCATGCAACCATGGCGCCGCCCGAGCACGCGTCGAGGACCCGGTGACCGTCCGTCGTCTCGAGCCAGACGCCCTTGCCCCGCTCGATGTTCGGATACGCGAGATCCAGAAATCGAGGGAAGACGTTGGTCTCCTCAGCGCGTACTGTCGCTTGCACCCAGGTCCCCCTTCTACTTCCACACGCCGCGCCGCCGGATGGCGGCGAGCACTGCGCGCAGTCCCTGTTCGCTGTTGGCCACGTGCTGTTGCATGACCGTTTCCGCAGCCTCTGCGTCACCGTTCTCGATGGCTTCCAGCAGATCCTCGTGTTCGCCCGAGATGCGCTTGTGCCATGCATCGGACTCCGGGAGAAGAGTCATCGCGTCGTTCAACCGCATTCGAATGTCCTCGATCGCGTGAACCAGGAAAGCGTTGCCGGTCGCACGCGCCACTGCGATGTGGAAGTCGGTGTCGTGCTGCATGTAGTCGGGCTCAGTGGTGGCGGCCACCATTCCGCGGATCGCGCGGCGCATCGCGGCCAGATCTGCGGCGCGCCGTGTGCCCGCGGCGACCCTGGCCACCGCCGGCTCGACAAGCCGCCGGTAGAGCAACAGGTCTTCCAGCTCCTTGCGGTGCCGCATCACTCGCAGGATCAGGTCGTCCGCCGCGAGCGAATCCTGGTCGTGGCCGGTGATGAACGTTCCGCCGCTCCGCCCGCGCCGAGCTTCGACCAGCCCTGCCGCCTCGAGCAGCCTCAGGGCGTGCTGGATGGTCGGGCGGCCGACGCCGAACATCACCGCGAGCTCCCGCTCCGCAGGCAGCGCCTCGCCTGGCTTGATCAGGCGGAGCGCGATGTGGCGACGCACCTGCTCGGCAACGTACTCATGCGCCCGAACCTGGTGGATGCGCTCGAAACGAACATCCGAGGCGGAACCAAGCGGGCGGCGAGCTTCTTTAACTGCCATGAGGCGCCCCGCTGCCCACGCGAGCGATCCCTTCCAGGAAGCGGTTGAACAACCTCATGGTTGCCAGGCGCACGGCCGGCGCGCGCCGATTGGTTTCCTCCAGCAGCGCGTCCGGGTCGACCCCATCGCCATCGAGCTCGTGACGGTAGGCGCGGACCCAGCTGTCCATGATCGCCGGCGTCACCTCCGGGTGGAACTGGAGGCCGAGGCTTCTTCCGACGACGTAGGCCTGGGGGCCCACGTCGGTGTCCGCGAGGAGCCTCGCGCCCGGCGGCAGGGTGAATGAATCGAAATGCCACTGGAACCACGGGCCTTCTGGGATGAGATCGGGATCCTTCGTGCGCACCGTCAGCCACCCGATCTCCGAGCGCTCTGAGCGGAAGGACTCGCCGCCGAGGGCGCGCGCCATCAGCTGGCCCCCGAAGCAGAGACCGAGGACCGGCACATCGTGCTCCGCGGCCTGCCTGATGAGCTCCGACTCACGCCGGACGAACGCCACGGAATCGTCGAAAGCGGCGAATTCCGACCCGAGTGATGCGATCAGCTGGTACTCACGCGGGTCGGGCACCTTGTCCTCGAGATCGATCCGAAGGATGTCGA
>JAYUFT010000216.1:0-4233 GCA_043738605.1 Candidatus Dormiibacterota bacterium
GGCTCGCTGGGCGCCATCAATCCTCGCCCCACCATCCATGCGCGGAGCGCGTTTGAATCGCTGAGGGCTTCGATCCCAGGCTCCAGGTCTGCCGTATTCACGAACGCCTGGATCAAGCCCAGGGCGCCCGGAGCGGTCTCTCGATCAGCCATCTCTCAGATTGTAACCTTCATACCGATGATATCGGTTATGCTAACTAGCGTAACAGCTTAGGTAGTTACGGAGGTGCGGCATGAACTCAGGTATGAATCGGGATCTCGCTTGGCTGCTTGTGCAGGACATGCACCGGGAAGGTGAAATCCGAGGCTTGATCGAGCGCTCGCCGTCATCGCGGCCTATGTCAGCCCTACGCAGCCTCATTGTCCGAATCCTCACCAATGTCAGGTCGCGCGAAGCGGCGAAACAAGCCGCGGCGCGCCCCACGATAGAAACTCGCCATCACGCCTAGCCGCGAGCCAGGCGCCGCAGCACCTCCACCTGAGCGGCGTCTGGGCCTTCACCCGCGCCTGGCACCTCCAGGATGAACGGCAGCTTGGCGAGGCGTGGTTCGCGCAGCAGCGCGCGGAAGCCATCCTCGCCGATCTCGCCCTCCCCGATGTTGGCGTGCCGATCACGGTTCGAGCCGAGCCCGGTCACCGAGTCGTTGCAGTGGATGACCTCGACGTGTTTCAGCCCCACGACTCGATCGAGCTCATCCAGCGTCTTCGCGACCTCCGAGGCCGTCCGCTCGTCGTAGCCGGAGGCAAATGCGTGGCAGGTGTCGAAGCAGACAGCTGCCCGTGGGTCTCCGAGCGACGTGAGCATCTCGGAGATCTCTTCGAACCGCGCCCCCACGCACCCGCCAAGCCCTGCGTTGTTCTCGATGATCAGTCGCGCCTTTTTCGGATCGGCCCTCTCCAGCACTTTTTTCAGGTGTCCGATGATGTTTGGCAGGCGCGCCTCGAACCCAGCGCCCTTGTGTGACCCGGTGTGGAAGATCACGCCGTTGATCCCAAGGTCGTCAGCCGCCTTCAGGTAGCCGGCCAGCGTGCTCTCGGATCGCTGCCGCATCCCTGGATCGTCGCCTGCGAGGTTGATGAGGTAGACGGCGTGAAAGTAGAACGGCGGATTTCCGTGCTTGGCAGCGGCTTCCTTGAACGTCGATATGCGAGCTTCATCGAGCTTGGGGGAGCCCCAAAAGCCGGGCGGCGTGGGGTGGACCTGGATCGCCTCAGCGCCCATAGCGGCGGCCCGTTCGAAGGAGAGATGGAGGCCACCCGACGAATCGACGTGAGCACCAAGGAGCGGCATACCTAAAGACTAACCGGCGCTCTCTGGCATGCTGGACAGGTGCCTGTCTTCGTCATGAGCGACCTCGAGCTGCCGATTCGTGGTCGCACCTATCGGGAGCCGGAGGGCCCGCACAGCGTCGTCGTACGCGGACGGGACATCGAAGCCGCCCTGCAGCATGTGGCGTCCCGCGAAGACTGCCGATTACTCGCGGTCATCAGCCTCCCGACCACCGCGCCCGACCTGACGGTGCTCGCCGGCCGCCGCCTCCTCCTGGTCGACGGTGACAGCGGCCGTCTTCGCGACTTTGCCGAACTCGCGCTGAGGGCGGATGTCGAGGTCGAATGGATAAGGTCGGCAAGGCCCCCCTTCGAGCGCCTTGCCGCAGCGCTGCTCCCGATCGGCGCGATCGTCCTCGCGGCCGGCTCCAGCTCTCGGATGAGTGGCCCTCAAAAACTCCTTCTCGAAGTCGAAGGCATGCCGATGGTGAGGCACGCGGTCGAGTCGGCCTCCGATGGCGGATGCCAGCAGGTGGTGGTCGTCTACTCGGCTCGAGAGGTTAAGGAGGCCGTCGGCGACTCGGCAGAGTTGGTGCACAACCCCGACGCACAGACGGGCATGGCATCTTCTCTCAAGGTCGGGCTCCGGGCGCTCAGGCCGGAGATCGAGGCGGCGGCAGTCCTGCTCGGTGACCAGCCTCTCGTCGGCTCGCGGACGATTGCGGCATTGCTCCGCGCATGGCGCCGCGAAGGCTCACGTCCCGCTGTTGCCGTCTCCAAGAAACGTGACTCCGACGAAGGCACTCCAGGTCGCCGCGGCGTGCATTGGACGCCGCCGGTCGTGCTGGCGCGAGAGATGTGGGACGACCTCTATGCGCTCGAAGGCGATGCAGGCGCCAGGCAGATCCTCGACGGACACCCGGAGCTTCTCGACACCGTGCCGGCGCCCGGCCGCCCTGACGACATCGACACGCCGGAAGACTACGCGAAGATCCTTACCCTGTTTCCCCGTCGAAAGTCGCGGAAGCGGGCCTGATCCGTCTAGCCACCTGACGCTCCCCATTCCGGTGGCTGGAGAGATCAGAATGGTGCTAGTGATCGCTCTAGGAGTGCCAGCTTGAAGGATCTTAAGGCGCGCAAGGCAGCGTCCAAGCGCACGGCGTGGCGGCGGTCGGGCCGGTACACCGACATCATCTACCAGACCTGGGACGGCATCGCCAAGATCACCATCAACCGCCCCGAGGTGCGCAACGCGTTCAGGCCGACCACCGTTTTTGAGATGTCTCGCGCCTTCGAGGCTGCCCGTGATGACCCGAAGATCGGGGTCGTGATCCTCACTGGGGCCGGCACCGAAGCATTCTGCTCCGGCGGCGACCAGCGGATCCGCGGCGCCGACGGCTACATCGACCCCAAAGGCACGGGCCGGCTCAACGTGCTCGACCTGCAGGTGCAGATTCGCCGGCTGCCGAAACCGGTGATCGCGATGGTGGCCGGCTATGCGATCGGTGGCGGACACGTCCTCCACGTCGTCTGCGACCTGACCATCGCGGCTGACAACGCGCGTTTCGGCCAGACTGGCCCGCGCGTGGGCAGCTTTGACGGTGGCTACGGAGCGGGGCTGCTCGCACGGATCGTCGGACAGAAGAAGGCGCGTGAGATCTGGTTCCTCTGCGATCAATACGACGCCCAACAGGCGCTGGACATGGGCCTCGTCAACAAGGTGGTCCCGCTGGCCGAGCTCGAAAGTGAGACCGTCCGATGGTGCCGGCGGATGCTCGAGCTCAGCCCGCTTGCGCTGCGCTTGCTCAAGGCCGGCCTCAATGCTGCCGACGACGGCCTGGCTGGAATCCAGCAGCTCGCCGGCGACGCGACCCTCCTCTATTACATGAGCGAAGAGGCGCAGGAGGGGAGGGACGCGTACGTGCAAAAGCGAAAGCCCGATTTCACGAGGTTTCCAAAGCGGCCATGACGACGACCGCTGCGGTTGCGAGCCCTGCACGCGTGTGGTGGCTCGCTTTGCGGCCGGCGACGCTGGCCGCCGCTGTCGCACCAGTGCTCGCGGGCACGGCGGTCGCAGTGCACGAAGGCGGAGCCCGGCCATGGGCTGGCCTCGCCGCGCTCGTGGTTGCGCTCGCCCTGCAGATCGGCGTCAACCTCGCCAACGATTACTCCGACTTCGTTCGCGGCGCTGATACCCCGCAGCGCATCGGGCCGCTGCGAGCGTCGGCATCGGGAATCGTGGCGCCCGACCGGGTGAAATGGGCCGCGATCGCCGCCTTTGCGGTGGCCGGGATCGCTGGTCTGGCGCTGAGCCTGGCGACCGACTGGCGCCTGATCCTCGTCGGCGCCGCATGCCTCCTGGCTGCGTGGCTGTACACCGGCGGGCCAAGGCCGTATGGCTACCTGGGTCTTGGCGAGCTGTTCGTCTTCATCTTCTTCGGGCTGGTCGCCACGGCCGGCACCGTTTACGTACAGGAGCTGCGCGTGACGCCCCTGGCGGTGCTCGCCGGGTGCGGCATTGGCTGCCTGGCCACGGCGATCCTGGTACTCAACAACCTTCGAGACATCGAAACCGACGCGGCGGCCGGCAAGCGGACATTGGCGACCCGCATCGGGCGGGGACCAACTCTTGTCCTTCTGCTGGTGCTCGTGTGCGCGGCTTTCGCCGTCCCTATCGTCATCTTCGTTACACGATTGGCCGGCGTCACGATCATGGCCATGCATTTCGGAATCCCCATCGCTGCCATCCCTGTGCGCACCGCTTTTGCCACGCGCAGCGGGCCGGAGCTCGTCGGAGCCTTGAAGCGAATGGCCGCGGCCGAGCTTGCCTACGCGCTGCTGATGACGCTGGGACTGCTCCTGTCATGAGGGCTTACATCACCGCGCGGAGGCCGGCCGATGTCGCGCGAGACGTCGATGGCTGGCGCAAGCGCGGATGCAGGTCGTTCGTTCTTCGAAAGGCCGG
>JAYUFT010000217.1:0-4199 GCA_043738605.1 Candidatus Dormiibacterota bacterium
GACAGCGACGGCGGCAGCGCGACCCTGCGATCCCCGTTGGGGGCGATCTTGACCGCCACCGCCGCGGATTTGAACGCGGATCGGGCAGCCTCGATCGCCGGCGGTGCCAGCGGCGCGGCTGCGTTGCGCGTCAGCCGCCTCTGCTGGAGGAAGTTCACCAGCTCCTTTTGGCTGATCCCAAGTTCGCGTGCGAGTTCGTGTGCCTTCATGCGAATCCTGATTATGCCCGGAAGCGCGGGTGAGGCAGGCCTCCCCCACGGAGCCCCCACCGGAGACGGCGCGGGGGAAGCAGGCCTCCCCCGCGGGACCCCCACCGGTGTGGCGCCGCGTCCGGAGGCGCTTTGATGGGGCTTTGGTGACGGCCGGAGTGAATCCGGCCTACCGCTCCACCTGGGTATCTATTTAAGTAAGTCCGCCCAGACTTCGGACCCTACCGAGGCCTTGAGCGAACGCTCCAGAGCCCTTCGCTTGCGTGCCGTTTCGATGCATCCGGCCGCCGAGTGGAGGTATGCGCCCCGGCCCGGTGCGTGGCCGGTCCTGTCGACCGCGGTTGAGCCATCGGGCTGCCGAACTATTCGGACGAGGGTGCCTTTGCCTGCTTCCTCGCGGCACGCGACGCAGGTGCGGACCGGTTCAGCTGATTGGTTCGGCAACGACCTCGCCATCAGCGTCGCTGGGCTTGATGTCGACACGAAAGCCGGTCAGCCTCGCCGCCAGACGCGCGTTCTGCCCGTCGCGGCCGATCGCCAGCGAAAGCTGTGCCCGCGGAACCAGGACCGTGGCGGTGCGCGTCATGCGGTCGATGGACACGCTTTCCGGCTTCGCCGGGCCAAGCGCCGCTGCGACAAACGCCTCTGCATCGTCAGACCAGGGGACGATGTCCACATGCTCGCTGGCGAGCTCGCTGAGGATGGCGCGATGGCGCACGCCCTTGGGTCCGACGCAGGCGCCGACCGGGTCAAGCCCCGCCTGGGTAGACGAGACAGCGACCTTTGTGCGCAGGCCAGGCTCCCTGGCGATGGCGCGTATCTGCACGGTCCCAGCCTTGACCTCTGGGACCTCCGCTTCCAGCAATCGATGCACGAACATCCGCGAAGCTCGCGACACACGGACCTGCGCCTGGCGCGCGTTGCGCTGCGCCTCCATGATCACCACCAGCACCGGCCGTCCCGGGTGCAGCTGTTCACCAGGGATCTGCTCTTCGGGAGGCATCACGCCCTCGGCTCGGCCCAGGTCGACGTAGACCGTGCCCATCTCCATTCGGTCCACCACGCCGCTGGCCAGCTCGCCCTTGTGCTCCGTGACGTCGCGCAGAGCCTTGTCGCGCTCCAGGTCGTGAATGTGACGGAGCACCGCATGCTTCGCCGTCTGGGCAGCGAGACGCTTGAAGTCTTCAGAAGGGAGCATCTCGATCATCTCGCTGCCGTCACTCCGCACGATGCGGCTGCGCACCTCGAGCCCACCGGTCTTGGTGTCGAGCTTCACTGTGATCTCACCCACGGGGCTGAAAGCTCGCGCGTACGCGACCGCGAGCGCACCTTCCACGGTGTGCAGCATCTCCTCAAAAGGAATGCCCACCTCTGCGCAAAGCGCTGTCAGCGCTTCGGCGAGGCTTTCCGTGGCCGGTTCAGATTGAGACCGCGAGCCTGCCCGCGACAACGTCACTCCATCCAATGTGCATCACGACAGGTGCACGACCACGGGCACCCTGAGCTTGCACTGCGATGCCGGCGCCGTCCACGGCTACCAGCTGACCCTCGACCACGATGTCTGTATCTCCGCTCCGGTAGCGGATGTTGACGCGCCGCCCGTTGAACCGCTCGTAATCGGACTGGGCGCGCAGCGGGCGCTCGGCGCCTGGCGAAGACACCTCGAGGTTGTATGGCCCATCGATGAGCTCCGCATGCTCGATGAGCGGACCGGCAACGCGACTGACCCGTTCGCAATCTTCGACGGTGATCGGCTCGGCGTGGTCGATCGAGATGCGAAGGGTGCGCCCCCCCTGCCCCGACTGCTCGAGCGAGTACAGCTCGTAACCCATGTGCTTCAGGGTGGGCTCGATCAGCTCTGTGATTGACGATATTGGCCAGGTTGGCATGTGAGGTTTCTGAATCCAACGATAGCCTGATTGCGAGCCTTTGTGCCGGCCGGGCGCGCGCCGGCCGCATCTTCGACCTGACTAGCGGACCGGCTGGATCTTTCTCCAGACGACCAGCAGGGGCGAGGCGTTGAAGATCGAGCTGTACGTGCCGGACACGATGCCGATCATCAGGGCCAGCGCGAAGCCTTTGAGTGTGTCGCCGCCGGAGATGAGGATCGCGGCCAGCACCAGGACGACCGTGAAGCTAGTGATGATCGATCGAGCCGCGGTTTGCATGATGCTGAGGTTCACGACCTGCTCGAAGGAGAGCCGCTGGCTCACGCGCAGGTTTTCGCGAATCCTGTCGAACACGACGATGGTGTCGTGGACCGAGAAGCCCACGACGGTGAGCACGGCGGTCACGAACAGGGCGTCGATCTCGCCGATGCGGTTGTGGAAGAAGGTGCCGATGATCGAGAAGATTCCGGTCAGCACGAACACGTCATGCAGGAGGGCGGCAAGAGCGGAGCCGCCGAACTGAAAACCGGCACGCCAGCCGCCAGGCACGTTGTGAAACCGCCACGCCAGCAGCAACAGAATGCCTACCGATGCAGCCACGACCGCTCCCACTGCACGTGTGATCGTCTCGCCGGCTATCGTCCCCCCCACCTCGATCACCGACTCCGTCTTTTGGTCGATCGGGCCGAGCTCGCTCGTGAGGTGATCCACGACGGCCTGTTGCGCCGCCGGGCTCAATGGGACTCCGCGGATGATGTAGCTGCCCGGGTTGCCCGCAGGGATGACCGTGCCGTGGATGTTTTCGGCTGCCACGGCGCGCTCGACCTGGGCCAGGCTCGGCTTGTCGGTGAACTGCACCGAGAACTCGGTGCCGCCGGCAAAGTCGATCCCGAGCAGGAAGCCGCCTCCCGGCCGCGCCATCGAGATAATGCCGGGAATGATGATGAGCAGGGTCAGCAGGAAGAAAAGGTTGCGGCGACTGACGATGTCGAGCTTCCTGGTGCGAGGCTCGCGCGGCGGGGCCTCAGCCTTTACCGGCGCTGCGGCAACCTCTTTCTTCGCCACAGTCTCGTCAGCTTCTTCCGCCGGCTCCTCAATCTCCTCCTGAGCCGCTTCGATCTCGTCAGGCGATTCGAGCACGGTCCACCCCTAAGAGCCCGGGACGCCGAAACGCACCAGAGCTGAGGACTATCGCCAGCAGGTTGTGGGTGACCACGATCGAGGACACGAGGCTGGCCAGCACGCCGACGCCGAGCGTGATGGCAAAGCCCTGCACCTGCGGCGGTCCGACGAAGCCCAGGATCACGCAGGTCATGAAGGTCGATGTGTTGGAGTCCCTGATCGCCGGCCACGCGCGCCTGACCGCTGAGTCGACCGCCGCCGGGATCGTGCGTCCGGATCTGACCTCTTCCTTGAAGCGCTCGAAGATCAGCACGTTCGCGTCGACGGCCATGCCCACGGACAGGATGAATCCGGTGATGCCGGCCAGGGTCAGCGTCACCGGCACCCACTTGAAGACGGCCAGGACAGCCGCGGCGTAGAACAGCAACGCGATGCTCGCCAGAAGGCCCGGGATGCGGTAGTACACGATCATGAAGATCACGACGATCGAGAGCCCGAGGAGGCCGGCGGCCAGGCTCAGCTTGACCGACTCCGCGCCGAGCGTCGAGCCGATCTGCGTGACACCGAGCACCTGAAGGTCGACCGGGAGCGAACCGGAATTGATGCCGGTGGAGAGGTCGACAGCGCTCTGCTGGGTGAAATTGCCGCTGATGACCGCCGAGCCGCCCAGGATCGGCTGGATCGTGTTCGCGTCAACCAGGAACTTGGGGCAGGTCGCGGTGGGCCCCTGCGTCGCCAGGCAGTTCGGATCGTAGTTGGTGGACACCTTGTTCGCGACGGCGGCGTCCTCCCAGTGGTCGATGTCGGCCTGCGTCAGGTCCAGCCAGATCGTGAGGTGACGCTCGGGGCAGCGTCCCGCTGTCGTGTTTGGGTCGCCCGGGCAGGCGGCCACGTTGGCGGTGGTGAGCTTGCCGAAGAGGTCCGAGCCTTGTGAGTTGAAGTTGACATTGACCACCCACCCGAATCCGCTGGATGGGTC
>JAYUFT010000218.1:0-4128 GCA_043738605.1 Candidatus Dormiibacterota bacterium
CGGGACCGCTGTCAAGGCCTCGCCACTCGCGAAGCGACTGGCTGCCCAGCTGGGCGTCGACCTGGCGGGCATCAAAGGGTCTGGTCCAGAAGGAAGGATCGTCAGGGAGGACGTCGAGGCCGCCGCCAAAGGCAAGAGCGGTGCGCCGCGACAAGCAATCGCTCCGGCGAAGCGGGCCGATGGTCCGGACACGGAGGTCATCGAGCCCTCGCGCATGCAGGCGACGATCGCCCGCCGCATGTCCGAGTCCAAGTCGACGGTTCCAGAGTTCACTGTGACGGTCGAGGCGCGTGTCGACCAGGCGGTCAGCATGCGCCAGCAGCTCAAGGATTCCGTGCCGGGCGCCGAGAAGGTGACGATGACCGACTTCCTCGTGCGGGCATGCGCGCTGGCCCTGCGGAAGTTCCCCGAGGTCAACTCGTCGTGGGTCGACGGCCGCTTCCAGCGCAAGCGTTCCGTGAACGTCGGCCTCGCCGTTGCACCGAGCCAGGGCATGGGCCTTCTCGTGCCGGTTGTCCATGACGCCGACACCAAGGACATAGTTCAGATCTCGATCGAGTCGCGACAGGTGATCGAGCGGGCCCGTTCGGGACGCCCCGCCGAGGGCGACCTGACGGGCGCGACCTTCTCGATCTCGAACCTCGGCATGTTCGGTGTCGATGAGTTCACAGCGATCATCAACCCCCCCGAGGCGGCGATCCTGGCCGTCGGCGCGATCAAGGACGCCGCCGTGGTCGACGACGGCAAGGTCGTTGTGGGCAAGGTGATGCGCATGACGCTCACCGTCGACCACCGAGTCTTCTACGGAGCGACGGCGGCTCAGTTCATGGCGGAGGTGAAGCGCCTGCTCGAAAACCCAGTGACGTTGGTGGTCCCGCCGGGCTGATAACCCCGGCCTCTCAAGCCGGGCGGCGGCCATTCGGGCACAAATGGCTGCGTTCCACCCCAGACTGACAGGCCTTTTGGGCCCTTTTGGTCACATCGCGGGCCGCGTAGCGACCTGCTTATGCAGGCGCAGGCTGGATCGCAACCGGGAGCCTCAGGTGCATACGTAGGTTTCCTTCCGCGTCGATATCAGCCCAAAGCCTCCCGTTCATTGCCGCAGCCAGCTCGCGAGAGATCGCCAGGCCGAGGCCCACACCTCCCGCCGCCGCCGACCGCGAAGGGTCCGCGCGATAGAACCGGTCGAAGATCCTCTCAGGGTCCGGGTTGTGGGCTCCCGCAGGGTTCGACACCACGGTCTCGATCGAGCCGCCCGCACGGCTCACGGCGATCGTCACCGCGGATCCCGCCGGCGCGTACTTCACCGCGTTGTCGAGCAAGTTGTCGACGACCTGATGCAATCGCTCGGGGTCGGCTGCCACAGGCGGGGTGTCCGCGGGCACGTCGAGATTGATGCGCAGGTCCCGCGCGTCCGCTCGCGCTCGCACGATCTCGAGCTCCTGCTGAAGCTGCCCGCCCAGATCGACAGCCGTGATGTTGAGGGCGATGGATCCGGCCTCGACTCGTGCGAGGTCGAGCAGCTCCTGCGCCATGCGCAGCACACGCTCGGACTCCTCGTGGACGATCGTCGCCGCCCGGGCGCGCTCGGCTTCGCTCTTGAGGCTGCCGTCGACCAGGGCCTGGCTGAAGCCGATCAGGCTGGTCAGCGGGGTTTTGAGCTCGTGCGACATATTGGCGAGGAAGTCGCGCTGGATCTTGCGCGCCCGCTCCACCGCCTCCGCCATCCGGTCAAAGGCCGCGCCCAGCATTCCGATCTCGTCCTCGCCCCGAATGCCGACGCGCCGCGAGTAGTTGCCCGCGGCGACATCTTCGGCCGCGGCCGCGAGCTGGGTGAGCGGTCGGGTCAGCGTGCGGCCAACCAACACGACGAGCAGCATGGCAACCAGCAGCGCGGCGCCGCCACTGGCGATGAGCAGCGGGGCCAGCTGGCTGGCAGCAGCAGCGGTCACTGAGGCCCGTGGTCGCGCCACGACCAGGAAGGCCGCGCCCAAGGGGTCGCGCGCCGGCGCGAGCGCCACCGCCGCCGCGAGGTAGGGCTGGCCGTCAAGGATCGGTTGCGCCTCGGCCACGTTGGCCACGCGCCTTGCCGCCTGCACCATGATGACCTGTCCCCTGGTGTCCGAGCTGCCGCTGTCCCAGACCACCCGGTGCTGTCGATTGAGGAGGAGCAGCCGGTCCGAGCTCAGCGTCGTGGCCAGCGAGGCCAGCCGGTCCTCGAAATCGAAACCATCGTCGAGCCGGCATGTGTTGTTGCCTTCGCCAGTCGGGGCAAGCGGCGGATTGAAGCACTCCAGGTGCCTGACGAGCACCCGATCGACCTGGATCGCGAAGTCGAGCTGTCCCTGGGCGGTCTGCAGCTCCAGGTTGCGCACCAGGACCCACGACAACGTCCCGCTCAAGAGCAGGCTGACGGCGACTATGCCGGCGGCCGCCGCCAGAACGCGGAGTCGAAGGCTCAGCTGCGGGCGAGCTCCAGCCGGTACCCCACGCCCCACACCGTCTCGATGCTGGGCTCCGTGACGCCTGCCGCCGCGAGCTTCTCGCGGAGCTGTTGGACGTGGACGTCGACCGTGCGCGTGTATCCGGGAAAGTCATAGCCCCACACGAGGTCGAGCAGCTCGCTGCGCTGAAAGACGCGACCTGGGTGGCGCGCCAGCAGCGTCAACAGGTCGAATTCCTTGGGCCTGAGCTGGACCTTGGCCTGCTCGTGCCGTACCTCGTGGCGCTCGAGGTCAACCTCCAGCTTGCCGGCGCGGATCAGCTTCGGCGCGTCCGGCTCCAGCCGGGCTCGTCTCAAGAGCGCCTTGGCGCGAGCGACCAGCTCTTGCGGATGGAACGGCTTCGTCAGATAGTCGTCCGCCCCCACCTCGAGGCCAACCACCTTGTCGGTGACCTCGTCCCTTGCGGTCAGCATGATGATCGGCACCTGGCTCTGCTTCCGGATCTCCTTGCAGATCTCCAGGCCGTTGGCGCCCGGCAGCATGATGTCGAGGATCACAAGGTCGGGCTTGATCTGCCCAAACCTGGCCAGCGCTTGCGAGCCGTCCCCCACTCCCTCCACCTCATAGCCCTCACGGGTCAGATAGATGCGCGCGAGCTCAATGATGTGGTCCTCATCGTCGACGACCAACACCTTCGAGCTCACAGAACGACCCACACGCAGCAATACATCACTCTTCGGTCAAACCGATGTAGGCCGGTCATGATCGAAATGTAAATGGGCAGTCCTCCCCGCTTGCCGGGGAGGTAGCCCGAAGGGCCGGAGGGGACGTGCAGTCATGCATGGCGTTAGTTCTTAGCAGTACGGACCGGGCGCTTCGGAGGCGGCGCGGACTTCACCGCGCGCGGCGGGCCAGGCCGGCTCGGCTTTTCGCCTGCTCCCTTGGCAGCGCCACGCTTGCCCGCATCGGAGCGAAGCACCAGCCTGATCGGATTGCCGACCAGGCCGAACCGATCTCGGATCTTCTTCTCCAGGTATCGCCGGTAAGAGAAGTGGAGCAGTCCGACGTCGTTGACGAACAGCACGATCGTCGGCGCTTCGGTGCCGGCCTGGGTGGCGTAGCCAACCTTCAAGCGTTTGCCCTTGAAGCTCGGGGGCGGGTGCGCGTCGAGCGCCTCTCTGAGCAACCGGTTGAGCTCGTTGGGCGGAATCTTGATGCGGCGCTGTCCGACGACATCGAGAGCAATCGGCAAAAGCGTCCCGATGCCCTCCTTCGTCTTGGCCGAGACGGTGACGATCGGCGCGAACGGCGCGAACTTGAAATCCCGCAAGAGCTCCTTTTGCCAGTAGGAGGCCTTGCGCAGGGCGGGCTCGACCAGGTCGATCTTGTTGACGACGATGAGCAATCCCTTGCCCGCCTCGAGCGCGTAGCCGGCGACGTGCTGGTCCTGGGCCAGCACGCCGGTTGACGCGTCGATGACGAGCAGCACGACATCGGCGCGCTCCATCGCGTTGATCCCACGCATCAGGCTGTAGCGCTCGAGGCGGTCGCGGGCTGCGGACTTCCGCCTGATTCCGGCCGTGTCGACGAGCACCACCGGGATGTTGTCGAAGATCAGCTCGGTGTCGACAGGATCGCGAGTGGTCCCCGGGACCGAGCTCACCAGCGCGCGCTCATCGCCCAG
>JAYUFT010000219.1:0-32273 GCA_043738605.1 Candidatus Dormiibacterota bacterium
TCACGGCCGTATTGACCGGGGGTAGGGTCAGACGTTCCGCCGGCTTGAGCTGGGAGATCTGCTCGGAAAAGAGATTGACGGTGAACCAGGACCTGTCGACACTCCCCGCGACGACCTGCTCGACCGTGTACAGGCCGGTCAGGTCGGTGTCGCCGAAGGTGGCGATCGCGGTGCTCGCCAGCGGGCGCCGGCTGTTGTCGGGCCGGATCACCGTCACCGACGTCGCGCCCGTCTCCGGGACGATCGTGACGGGCTCGTCGGGATGAAAGCTGTGACTTGGCACACTGGGGGGCAGCATCCATTCGCTCAGGTTCTCGACCAGGATCGGAAACGCGATTCGCAGCGGCAGGTCGGATTCGTGCAGGTCAAAACCGAACAGGGCCTGGCGAAAAGGCTCGTCGCGCACAAGCACGAGGGGGGTCTGCAGGCTGGTGATGAGCGGCCGGCCGAATGAGCTGCTCCGCAGGTCCTGGCTGCGGGCGATGTGCACGTCGCGCAGATCGACGTTGGTCAGCAGCGGGTCGCCGGCATCGGTGGCGCGTGTCCGGCCGATGCCGATCGCCGCCCCGCCCGCGAGGGAGGTCCCGGCCGGCGGGTCGAGCACGATGAAAGGGCCCTCTGGCAACGCGCGAGGCGAGTAGCGATCGAAGATGCTCATGGCGTACGGGGCAGAGGACTTGTAGGCGGCGGGGGCCACCACGTCGAGCTGAATATCCGAGCGCAAGCGCAGCGCCTGCTCCAGGAACACGTTGCCCGGAGTGACCAGCACCACGCGAAACTGGCGTGGAGCCTTCGCGATCGCCGTCACCGTGTCGTCCAATGCGAAGACATCGATCGTGGCGGCGTGGGCGGACACGAGCGTGGCACCGGCGGGGACTGGAAGCACGAGGTCTTCCGCCTGCCCACCCGCCAGCGTCAGCGGCCGCACGTCGACCAACCGGCCGTCCGCGCGCCACTCGAGGCTGAACGAGCGAGCCTGCTGGCCGAAATTCTGCAGGTGCAGGTAGCCGGCTCGTGCCTGCGCGCCGGTGCGCACGACAAGCGAGGTGAGGCCAACGTTTTCGCCGGACACGCCGACCCGGTGGTACTCGGCGGGAAAGGGCAGGCCGCTCGAGGCATCGGTGCGGAGCGGCCCGACGATGCCGTCCCCGAAGAAGTAGGCGCGCGCGTCGTCACCCGGCCTGACGAGACCGGCGGCCAGCGTCAATGCCGCCGAGAGGTCGGCCTGGCCGTTGGTCGCGCTGATCTGGCCGAGAGCGCGGTGGAGCGCCTGGCGATCGCCGACCACCGTGGCGACGATCCGCGGCGTCGAACCGACGGCAATCAACGTCATGCGATCCTGCGCACCCATCTGGTCGATGAGCCCGCCGATCTGACCCTTGGCCTCGTCGAGGCGAGACGGCGCCACGTCCCGCGCCTGCATCGATGCCGATACGTCGAGCAGCACCACGGAATGCCGGGCGAGGCTGGTGCCGGCCGAAAGCGCCGGCTGCACGGCTGCCGCCACGAGAATTGCCGCACCGAGTAGCTGAAGGAGAAGCAGCCAGCTGAAACGCAGGCGCTGCCACGGCACGTTGGCCTGGCGATCGCGGATCTGGTCCGGCCACAGGTTCAGGGCAGGCACGATCCTGGTCGGCCGCCTGATCCGCAGGAAGTACAACGCGATGATGGCCGGCAGGGTCAGGGCGAGGGATGCCGCGCCCGGCACCAGGAAGCTCATGACAGCAGCCCGAGCCTGCGCAGCGTGCGCAGAACCATGTCGTCGATCGGTTGGTCGCTCGACAGCTGCGCGTAGCGAAGGCCGTGGCGGTGGGCCGAGCTCTCGATCTCCTGCTCGCGATGCGCAAGGGCTTCGAGGTATGCACCCTTCGTCAGCGGGGTGGAGGTGAACTCTCGCTCGGCTCCCGTCTCCGAATCTCTCAGCCGGGCGTCACCTGTCCAATCGGGCGCGGTCTCCTGGGGGGCCAGGAGCTGCAGGACGGCTCCCTCCTGGCGGGCGCGGCCCAGAGCCGCGATCGCCGTATCAATTGAGGTCTCGCCCAACCCATCGCTGATGAGGACTGTCATGCCGGGCCGCTGCTTTCCGATCGGCCAGACGAGCCTGGCGTAGTCGGTCGGCCCTCCGATCGGAAACGACTGCAGCCGAGAGAAGAGATCCGCCACGCCGCGGCGGCCGCGATAGGGCGCGCCGCCCGAGGTGGGGCCGGCCGCAAAGACGGTAAGCCGCACGCGGTCAAGAGCTGCCAGCGCCACGTATGCGATCGCGCCGGCGAGCCGTTTGGCGGTCGCCGCCTTGTTCGGATTGCCCCAATCCATCGAGCCGCTCAGGTCGACGAAGATGCTGAGCGGCAGCTCTTGCTCCGCGACAAAGAGACGCAGCATGTAGCGATCGAGTCGCGCATAGGCATTCCAGTCGATGAGGCGGAAGTCGTCGCCCGGCGTGTAGTTGCGAAAGTCCGCGAATTCCACGGACCGGCCGCGGGCATTCGATCGGCGCTCGCCGCCCATCCTGCCGCTGACCGCGCGGCGGACTTGCAGCGCGAGCGCTTCGAGCCGGCGCAGCAGCGGAGGATCCAGCAGGGCCGCCATGGCTATGGGCTGGCGGATTCTTTGGTCGTGCGCTCCAGGACTTCGTCGATGATCTGGTCGGTGGTGACTCCATCCGCTTCCGCTTCGAACTGCAGGAAAACGCGGTGGCGCAGCGCGGGGCGCGCAACCGCTGCGAGATCCTCGAACGCGACGTTGTAGCGGCCTTCCAGCAGCGCTCGGACCTTGCCGGCGAGGACCAGCGTCTGCAGGCCGCGCGGGCTCGCGCCGTACCTCACGTATTTGCGCACGGAGTCGAGCTCGGTCCGGTTGGGGTGAGTGGCGATGATGAGACGGCCGGCGTACCGCAGCACGTGCTCCGCGATTGGGACCTCGCGGGCGACTCGCTGCGCGGCGATGATCGATTCCGCGTCACCGATAGCGTGCAGCTCCGGAGTCGTGGCGCCGGTTGTGCGACGAGCGATCTCCAGCAGCTCGGTCTCGCTGGGAAATGGAACGATGGCCTTGAAGAAGAAGCGGTCGAGCTGAGCCTCGGGCAGCGGATAGGTGCCCTCGAGCTCGATCGGGTTCTGGGTCGCGAGGACGAAGAATGGGACCGGAAGGGCGCGCGTCTCGTTGCCAACGGTGACTGTGCGTTCCTGCATGGCCTCGAGCAGCGCGCTCTGGGTTTTCGGTGTCGCGCGGTTCACCTCGTCGGCGAGCACCAGGCTCGCAAATATTGGACCGGGCTGATACTCGAACTCCCGGCGCCCGGAATCCTCGCGGATGATGTTGGTGCCGACGATGTCCGCAGGCATTAGATCGGGCGTGAACTGGATGCGCGAAAAGGTCAGGTCGAGCGCCTGGCCGAGCGAGCGGACCAGCATCGTCTTGCCCAGGCCCGGCACCCCTTCGAGGAGGATGTGGCCGCCCCCGATCAAGGCGATGACGGTGTCGCGCAGCAGCTCCTTCTGGCCGACGATCAGCCGGCCGAGCTCGGTTTCGAGGCTGCTGGCCAGCTCAGTGACCTTCTTCGGGTCGACGCGGTGTTCCTCTGCGATCACGAGGCTCCCAGGGTCGAGAAGTATTCGCGGACCAGGTCGCGTTCGCTGCCGGGAATCAAGCTCTGGTCGGTGGCGTCGAGGGCGGCCTTGCCATAGGCCTGGACGACCTGCGTGTAAGGGGTGAGCGGGACATCCTGGCCGGGCCCCAGAGGAGTCGGATCGTTCTCGAACTGGCCGGGCACCGGCCGGCCTTGAACGAAGAGCTTTTCGCTCGGCTTCGATCCCGTGCCGCTGCCCGAGCCGCTGCCGCTGTTGCCGTGGCCGCTCGAGCCGCCGCTGCCCGACGCGCCATTGCCGCTGCCGTTCCCATTGCCGCTGTTGCTGCCGTTGCCTGGGGAGGCGCCTGGCGACCCGCCGGCGTTGGCGTTTCCGCCCGCGCCGGCCGCGCTTCCGCTCGCAGCGGCGGCGTCGCGATCCGCCTGAGCCGCCAGCCCTTGCCGCGCCGCTTCGAGGCTGTTGATCGCCGCGGCCACCTGGGCGTCGGTGTTCTGCTGGGCTTGCAGCGAATCGAGCTGCGATGCCATGTCGCTCAGCGCCGCGGCGGCGGCGGCATAGTCCCCGGCGGCCAGCGCGCTCGAGGCGCGCGACAGCGAGGCGGCCATGGCCGGGTCCTGCGCGTGCTGCGCAGCGGTGGCCAGGGCTTGCGCCAGCTGGGCGCGCTCTTGGGGCGAGAGAGTCTGCAGCTGCGAGGCCAGCTGGCGCAGCGCCTGGGCGCCCTTGGCTGGGCTCGCGGTCAAGGCTTGCCCCGCCGCCTTGCCGGCTTTGGTTGAGCTCAGCGAGCCGGCCAGGTTCTGCGCAGTGCTGGTGCGGGCCGGCGTTTGAGGGTCGGAGAGCTGCAGCAGCTGCTGCTCTGCGGGCGATATCGCTTGCAGCGCCGACCGAGGGTCTGGGGCCTGCCTGATCTGCTTCTCGGTGGCGCCCAGGATTTTCTGCACCTTCGGATCGGGAGGCACCGTCGTGGCGTTGGCGGCGATCTTGTCCTGGACCGCGTGGAGGGCGTTGGCAGCCGCGGCCTGGCTGGCGGCGTCGGCCCGCCGTTGCGCAAGCAGCTGGTCCATGGGGTTCGGCAGGACCGCAAGGAGCAGGGCGGCGACAGCAATGATGGCCAGCACGCCTACTTCTCTACGGTTGATTCGTACGGGAAAGGCCCTTGCCAGACGGGCTAGCTTGGCGTGCTGAAGCGCATCAAGGCGCTGGAGGTCGTCCATCAGCCCGCTGGACGCCCGGCGCTCCCACGCAGTCGAAAGGCGCTCCTTCAGCCCCAGGCTTTGGTCCGCCACGCTCATGAGTACGCCTGGCCCCGGCCGGCTGGCCAGCCAGGCGGTGGCCGCCACTGCGAGCATCACGGGGACGCCCAGGAAGGCCAGCTGCAGGCGGCGTTCGAAGGGGACGAGCCTGGTGATCAGGAGAACGGCGCCGACCCATATTCCGGCGCCCACTGCGGCGTGCACGAAGAAGCGCGGAACGCTCGATCGTGCGTCCGATCTCCGGAGCGCGGCGACGACCGCTTCGAGCGAGCTCAACTGCTGACCTCCGGAATCGGCTCAGCTCCGGTCCGCCGCCGCCGCCACGGCAGTCGGCGCACGGGCGGCAACAGGAAGGCGCTCGCAAGCAGGGCGACAAGACAGATGGCAAGTTGCATGACGATGGTCGCCTGCCAGTATTGCCAACCCTCGAACAGGCCGCTTGGAATCGCTCCGCCTGGCTGAGCAATTTGCACGAAGGCGTTGCCGGTGACGCCGGGGGTGCTTATGGGGCCGCTCGAGGAGCAGGTGGTGCCGCCACCCACGGTGGTTTGGCAAAAGCTCTGCGGCCCGCCCCCATTGATGGAGCCGTTCGGATACCGAACCCCATAGCTTTGAAGGATCTGCCCGTCGCCTGCGATCCACATCAGGGAAATGACAGGGCTGAGATAGGTCACGGCCGGCGGGGCGGGTGCCTTCTTCGCGTTGGGGTCGATGTCGGTGGGAACGAAGAGGCCGAACGCCAACGTCACGACGATGAGCACGAACGCTGCCACGTAGGAAACCACGGTGGCGACCAGCGAGCGGCGCAGCCAGATTGAGAAAGCTATGCCCATCGCACCGAGCGTCAGGGCTGTGACCAGCGTGACCAGGAATGCATCCACCACCTGGTCGAGCTCGATACCGCCGAACAGGAAGACGAGGCTGAAAATCGGCACCGACAGGATGAGCAGCAGGAAAACGAAGGACATCGAGGCCAGGAGCTTGCCCCAGATGATCGAGAACGGTGGTATGCGCGTGACGAACAGCAGGTCGAGGGTCTGGCGTTCGCGTTCGCCACTGATAGCGCCCGCCGTGAGCGCCGGTGTGACGAACGTGAGCAGGACGACCTGAAAGCCGACCAGGACGCTGAAGAGGATCTGGCCGTAGTTGGAGCCGCCTATCACTCCGGAGGAGTTCGTGCTCGTCAGGATCGAGAACACCAGGAAGCCGAGGCCGCCGATGAGAAGTATGTAGACCATCATCGCTACCGGCGACTTCCACGTTCGCATGCGCGACCGGTACTCCTTCGCCACGATCGGATTCCAGAACAACGTGGCGACCCGGTTCATCCGACTTCGTCCGAGGTGGCGCGCATGAAGGCTTCTTCGAGGCCGCCGTCGACCTGGCTGAAGCCGGACACCTTGATTCCACCTGCGGTCAAGGCTTGCAGGATCTCCGCGGCGGTCGACTCGTCACCTTCATAGGTCGCCTCGATGGCGCCGTTGACGATCTCAATTTCACGAATGGCGGCGAGCGGCTTCAGGAGCGCCATCGCTGCCTCCTTGTCGCCGATGACCGCGATGCGCACACGGCGGCCGGCGGAAAGTTGCTGAACGACCTCTTGCACGGAGCCGGTGACCTGCATGCGGCCGTGGTCGATGATTCCGATCATCGTGCACAGCTCGGTCAGCTCGGGAAGGATGTGGCTCGAGATGACGATCGTCTTGCCCATCCTGCGGAGCTCCTTGAGGATCTCGCGCATGTCGACGCGCGCCCTCGGGTCGAGACCGGACGCGGGCTCGTCAAGCAAGAGCACCACTGGATCATGGACCAGCGCCCGCGCGAGGCACAGCCGCTGTTTCAAGCCGCGCGACAGGGTATCGACCATCTGGTCTCGCCTTTCGGTGAGCCCGATGAGCTCGAGCAGCTCGGCCACGACCTTGGTGCGCCTCTGCTTCGGCTGGCGGTAACACGCAGCGTAGAAATCAAGGTACTCGGACACGGTGAGCTGGTCGTAGACCCCGAAGAAATCCGGCATGTACCCGAGGCGGCTGTGGACCAGGTCGGGCTGCTTGGCAACATCCACGCCGCCGATCGAAGCATGACCGTCGCTCGGCTCGAGCAGCGCGGCGAGAATTCGAAGGGTGGTCGTCTTGCCGGCGCCGTTCGGCCCGACAAAGCCGAAGATCTCACCTTCCGGGACCTCGAATGAGACGTGGTCGAGGGCCGTCCTCTTGCCGTAGACCTTGGTCAGGTTCTCCGCAGTGATCAACTCACGGTCCCCGTCAGCGAGACTTGCCCGAATACGACCTGGTTGCCTCCGGCTGCGACCTGGAGCCTCACCTCGCCTGAGGTGGGATTGATCGCGGCGGATGGCACCGGCGTGACGGCCCCCATGTTGAAGGTCAGCGGGATCCAGGCGGACTGCTGCCAGTCCCATGCGTTGGCCTGAAGGTTTTGGGACGGGCCGCCCGCGACCGGCCCCTTGGGACTCGAAAACGTAGAGTCGATGGAGGCGCTGTCCAGATGAGCTCCCGGAGCGAGCACCGGCGTGAAGTCGTACGTCACGGTGCCGTTCGTCATCAGCAGAGCGCCCGGTTGCGCCGGCTGGCCGTCGCCGTCGATGTCGGTGAACCGGCTCAAAACCATGCCCGCCGGTATCGCGCCCGCTCCGAACCCGGTGACCTGAAGCGGCAGCACGACCGCCGTTTCACTCGTCGACCGCGGTCTGCTGCCGACAACGGTGACCTCCTGGCCCGGCTGCTTGCTCCACACCACGACCATCGGCGTGATGGCGGTCGAGAAGCCGTAGTTCACCCCCGAGATCATGGACAGGATGGCGATCTTCGTGAACGCCTCGCGGTCAGCGTCGCTCGACCGTGTTGGGCCGCTTCCACCGTTGGAGTAGTAGCTGCTCGGGTAGATGTTCAGGTAGGGCGGCTGCCCTGTGAACTGTGACGGGATCTTGGGCGTGACGTCAAATGTCGCTGAAGCGCCCGGCGCCAAAGCCGGAAGCACCTGATAACCATCGCCGGCCAGAACCACCCCATCACTGAACGTCGAGCTGGACATGTTTCGGATCGTGCCGTGCAGCTTGCCGTTGGCCATCGATGCGCTTGCGGTCAACTGTGGCGCGGCGACCAGGCCTTCGGTGGCGAATCCACGCAACGTGTAAGCCGTCATCGAGGGCAGCACAACCGAGTTGTTGCTGCCAACGCGGATGAGATCGGAGCTGACGCCGCCGTTGTACGAGCCGGTGGGCGCGAACAACAGCTGCTGACCGGACACGGTCACCTGGTAGTCACCCCGCGTCGGGGTCAGGAGGCCTGTATATGACTCCTGGTAGGCGCGGTCCCAACCAGGTTGCAGATGGATGACGGAGACCTGGTTGGTCTGCGTTGAGCGACCCTTGGTGAACAGACCGGTGCCAAATGCGCCGGCTGACGCGACGATTGCGATCAGAGGCACGGTGACCCAGGCGAGCGCGCGGCGATTGAGGGCGCGAAGGGCGAGATAGTTGATTGGGCCGACGAGCAGGACGTACGCAAGGACCAGGATTCCGATCAAGACCAGAGACGGCAGGTCGAGCGCCGGCACGTTGCTGAGAGCCTGGTAGAGCCCGTTGCTACGCTCGGAGATCGAGGTCCCCGTCGCTCCGAACGGACCGCCGAAATTGCCGTTTTGAGGATTAGAGGCGGATGGGAAAACCGTCCGCACCAGGATCTGGCGGAGCAGCACATTGGCGCCGGTCCAGCTCGCAACCGGATCCTGGTTCCAGTCGAACGTCGCCACCGTCACCGAGCCGGCGCCCACGAACCTCTCGGCCAGCAGGGGCCGGCTGCCTCCGAGGAGCCAGGCGTGCGCCCCTTGGTTGAGCGCTCCGGTGGCGACTTCCACGCGAGGCAACATGTCCAGCGCCGGTGCGGGGCCGAGGATGGTCGTGCCCGCGATCTGCATGGGCAGGATGTCTGCGGAGACGCCAGCGAGCGTCTTTCGCCATGAGGCGCCGGTACCCAGCAAGAGCTCGCCTCCGTTCTTCACGTAGTCCGTGATGGCGCCGCGCTGCGCGGCGGTCAGCGTATCGGTGGCGAAGTCGTCGATGACGAGAAGGTCGAAAGCGCGCAGCAGGATCGCAGAGTCCCCGACGTCCTCGAGACCAAGGTGCACGACGTTGGCGGTGAGGCCCCCCGGATGGACGGCGCCGAAGCTGTCGAGGGCGGTGCCCTGGTCGGAGAGCACGCCGATCAAGACGGTGGCCGGGGTGCCCGTCTGGCTGTTGGCGGAGGCCAGCTCGCGGCCGTTCGCGACGAGCCGGACGGAGACGGTTGAAGGCACCTGGTCCTCGACCAGGTATGTCCTCACACTCTTGGTGGCGCCGGCCGGCAGGTTGACGTGGGTCTGGTAGATCGCCGATTCCAGTGCCTGCCCGCCCTGGCCGGAAGTAAGGCCGGCCGTGATCTCGAGCGTGCCGTCGACATCCTGACCCTTGTTGGTCAGGTTGATCGTCACCGGCATCCACTGCTGGGCCTTGAGGAACCCCGAATAACCGACCTTGACGGCGATCGAGATGGGGTTGGTCGCCGCCTGGGTGGCGGTCGAGGCGGCAAGAAGGGTCAACGCCGCCGCCACCAGGGCGAGGGCCGCGCGGGCGGAGGCGCGTCGACAGCTAGATGGCATCTATTCCTCTATATACGGGCGGTGGGCCGAATAGTAACGGTGCGCTTAACGAACGCGAGCCGCCGCCGGATGCGGCGGAGGCAGCCAAAAGGGCACAAACGCTCCGCCGGAGGTCGGCTCGCCCAGCCAAAAGGGCACACATGGTCGCGAATCACGGTCGCTAGCAGGTTGGTTTTGGTTGACCGGGTGGGATATCCGTGTAGGTACCGTCCTCGCAGGCCTTGCGACGGATGCACGTTGATCGGCCTGCCGGAGTAAAGAAACACCGCAACGAGGGCCAGCGCCAGGAACGCGGCAACCAGGGCGCCGGCCAGTTGGAAAGTGCGGGCGCGGAACCGGCGAACCGGTCGTTGCTCCACCGGCAGCCAGGCCATTACTCGAGAGCGTAAGTTAGCGGCCGGCTGCTTGACGTCGAGCGCAACGCCCCCGGCCGTAAATGCGGCCAAAAGGGCACAAACGGCCCGCCTCAGTTCGGCTCGCCCCGCCAAAAGGGTACAAATGGCCGGCCTTAACCACCACTGTTGCCCTTTCGGGCCGGGTTGGCGAGCCTACTGCTATGCCACGCAGTGTGCCGGCCGCACTCAGGAACAAGCCCTTCAAATTGGCGGACGCTCAAACCCTGGGCGTTACCCGCGGCCAATTACGGGCAGCCCGCTATGGTCGCCTCGGCTCAGGCATGTACCACTGGGTGGGCCTGAAGGAAAGTCCGCAGCTAACCCTGACCGCCGCCGCTCGCCGACTACCACGCGGCGCCGCATTTTCCGGGCGCACGGCCGCCTGGTTGCATGGGCTGGACGTCGAGCCCTGCGACCCGATCGAGGTCACGATTCCCGAACCTGCGGGCAGTAGCCGCGTAGCCGGCACCTCTGTCAGGCGCGCTGCCCTGGCGGCAGGCGAGATCGTGTTGCGGCGCCGCCTGCCGGCCACATCGGCGCTGCGCACGGCGGTGGACCTAGGCGGAAGAAATCCATTGCAAGAAGCAGTCGTCTCAGTCGACCTCTTCTTGCATGCACAGCTCGTGTCGCTGGACGACCTTCTTCGTCACGTCGCAGGCCATTCGGGAGCCTGGGGCATCGCGCGGCTCCGGCGCGCTGTCGACCTGGCCGAGCCAAAATCCGAGTCCGCAATGGAAAGCCGCCTGCGGATGTTGCTCGTGACGGCCGGTCTTCCTAAGCCGGAGGTCCAGATTGACGTCCATGACGATCGAGGTCGCTTCTTGGGCCGCCCCGACCTGCTCTACCCGCGTCAGCGCCTGGCGATCGAATACGACGGCGGCAACCACCGCGATCGAATGGTCGAAGACAACCGCCGCCAGAACGGCCTCGTCGGCGCGGGCTATCGCCTGCTGCGCTTCACCGCAGGCGACGTGTACAACTCCCCCGAGACGGTCGCGATGCAAGTGCGACACGGCTTGACGGAAAACCGCCAGCCAAAAGGGCACAAACGGTCGCCTCACGAGCAATGACGCCAGCCAAAAGGGCACAAAGGGCCGCATGCCGGGCGGCGCCTCTGCGCGCCGCTCCGGCGCTATTCCGGTTTGAGGAAGATCGCTCCCAGCGGCGGCAGCGTGAGAGTGACGCTGTGGAGGTGCCCATGCCGCCCCACCGGCGAGGCATCGACTCCCCCGAGGTTGCCCTGCCCGCTCCCCCCATACATCGGCCCATCGCTGTTGAGCAGCTCGCGCCAGTGCCCGCCCACGGGCGCCCCGATCTGATAGTTGTGCCGGGGCACGGGCGTGAAGTTGAACGCCGCGATGAGCAGGTCGTTCGGCGTCGAGCCCTTGCGCAGCACGCTCACGACGCTCTGCTCGTTGTCGCTCGCATCGATCCAGCTGAAACCCGAAGGGTCGAAGTCGACCTCGTGCAGCGCGTTCTCCTCGCGCAGCACGCGGTTGAGGTCCCCGACCCAGTGGCTCAGGCCCGCGTGGGCCGCGTGGTTCAGCAGGTGCCAGTCCAGGCTGCCCTCGACATCCCACTCGTTCCACTGCCCGAACTCCCCGCCCATGAAAATCAGCTTCTTGCCGGGCTGCGCATACATCCACGCGAACAGCAGGCGCAGGTTGGCGAACTTCTGCCACTCGTCCCCCGGCATCTTCCTGATGAGCGATCCCTTGCCGTGCACGACCTCGTCGTGCGACAGCGGCAGCATGAAGTTCTCGTTGAAGGCGTACAGCATCCTGAAGGTCAGGTCGTTGTGGTGGAACTTCCGATGCACCGGGTCCTCTGACATGTACTTCAACGTGTCGTGCATCCACCCCATGTCCCACTTCATGCCGAAGCCCAGCCCACCCAGGTAGGTCGGGCGCGACACCATCGGCCATGACGTGGATTCCTCAGCGATCGTCTGCGTGTCCGGTTGCTCCTTGTAAACCTCGATGTTGAAGCGGCGCAGGAAATCCACCGCCTCGAGGTTTTCGCGACCGCCGAACTTGTTAGGGATCCACTCGCCCTGCTTGCGTGAATAGTCCAGGTACAGCATTGATGCGACGCCATCGACCCGCAGCCCGTCGGCGTGATAGCGGTTGAGCCAGCACAACGCGCTGCTCATCAGGAAGCCGCGGACCTCGTTGCGCCCATAGTTGAAGATCGAGCTGCCCCAGTCAGGGTGCAGTCCGAGACGAGGGTCGGCATGCTCGTAAAGGTGCGTGCCATCGAAGAGCTGGAGCCCAAACTCGTCGGTGGGAAAGTGCGACGGCACCCAGTCGAGGATCACGCCAAGGCCCCTCTGGTGCAGGTGATCGACGAGGTACATGAAGTCCTGCGGCGTCCCGTACCGGCTGGTGGGCGCGAAGTAGCCCTCGACCTGGTAGCCCCACGATATGTACAGCGGGTGCTCCATCACGGGCATCAGCTCGACGTGGGTGAAGCCGAGGTTGAGCGCGTAATCGGCGAGCTTCGGCGCGAGCTCCCGGTAGGTCAGCCACCGGTTGTTGTCCTCGGGCACACGCATCCACGAACCGATGTGGAGCTCGTATACCGACCACGGCGCCTGGCGTCCGTTGGCACCCGAGCGCTCCTGCATCCACGCCCCGTCGCCCCAGTCGTAGGCGAGGTCCCAGACGACCGAGGCCTGGCGGGGCGGCGCCTCGGCGAACGCGGCGAACGGGTCCGCCTTGTCCATGCCGGCGCGGGTGACCCGCGAATGCACGTGGTACTTGTACAGCGCCCCGTGGCGCACGCCCGGCACGAAGCCCTCCCAGATCCCCGACTGCTCACGCGGGTGCAGCTGGTTTGCGCTCTTGTCCCAGGAGTTGAAGTCGCCGATCACGCTCACCGAGTCCGCATTGGGCGCCCACACGGCGAAGGTGGCGCCCACCGGTTCGGTCGAAAGGTGCGCGCCGAGCTTCTCGTACAGGTGGCCGTGCGTGCCCTCGTTGAAGAGGTGCAGGTCGAAGGGTGTGAGCAACGAGGGCGCGATCATGCGGGCGCCATGAGGTCAAGGATGCCACGAAGCGGGATGCGCACCCAATCCGGCCTCGTGTTCAGCTCGTAGCGCAGCTCGTACAGCGCCTTCTCGAGCAGCATCGTCTTCAGCTCCAACTCGAGGTCGTCGGTGGCGTGCGGGACGAATGACGCGGTGCCGGCCGTGCTCATGTAGCTTCGCAGGAATGTGGTCGACACCGAGTCGACCCAGAGTCGGGACCACGCCTGCGATCGCACCGTCGATTCGGCAGGTATGTTCTCCGACTTCAGCGCTGTTTCGCTGGCGTAATGGAACGAGCGAAGCATTCCGGCCACGTCCCGTAGGGCAAGTCGCTTGAGACGCCGCTCATAGAGCGAGCGTGTCGGCTCACCCTCGAAGTCGATGATCACGAAATCGGTGCCGGTGTACAGCACCTGGCCGAGGTGATAGTCACCGTGGACGCGAATTCGCGTCGTCGTCAGCCGGCGGCCCAGGAAAGCGCGGAGCGCAGACATGATCCGCGGTTCCACCTCGAGCACCTGGCGCGCCTCATCGCGCGCGCCCTCCGGAAGTTTCTTGAGCTGTGAGCGCAGCAGCTCCATCGACCGCAGGGCAACGCCGTTCAGCGACTGGAAGATGGACCTCTGGTCCTGCTGAGATATGTGCTCGGGCGTAAACGCGGAGTCGTCAGGGTCGGACGCGAGCGCCGCATGCAGCTCGGCCGTTCGCTGTCCGAGCACGCGAGCCGACTCGAGATAGGCGCCGACGGTACGCGTCGCCGCCTCGGGCAGATCGTGCGCCATCGCCTGCACCAGGCTTCGGCGAGGTGTGGGCGGCGCGTCGGTGGCTGAAACCTCGGGGCTTGTGAGGAAGCGGGCGAGTGTGGTCAGCGTGTACTGCCAGGCGTCGCCCTGGTTGGGCACGTAGCCCTGAAGGATCGCCAGCGTCACCGGCTCCGCCCGCTCGCGGCGGAACTCCAGGCTCCCCGCAATGGGCGCGATCTGGGCGAAGTTGGTCTTTTCGGTGAGGAAGCGACCCACCTCCAGCTCTGGATTCAACCCTTCCTCGAGGCGCCGCGAGATCTTGAGGATCAACCGCTCTCCGAACACCACCGAGTTGTTGGTCTGCTCCGTCACCGATAGGGCGGCTTCGAGCTTGATCGTCTCCGGGCCGCGCAAGCGGGCGAAGGCTTTGGTGGTAGAACCCACCAGCGTCCCGTTCGGGCTCCTCGACCGGCGCCGGCGGGCGATGGCGGCGAGCAGCGCGTCGGTGAAGCCTGGCGGCCCCAGCGCGTCGTACAGCAGGCCCCGCTGGTCGCTGTCCACGGAGCGCAGCCAGGCGATCGCCGCATGCGGCCACCGCTCGAGGATCTGCGGCGCTTCCGCCCCGCTGGCGTAAGCCATCGGCACGAGGTAGGTGTCCGGATCGCCTTCGGCGTACGACATCACCACCGTGACCAGATAGGCGCTTCCATCCACACCCGGCACGTTGATCACATCCTTGATCGAGGCTGTCTTGAGCCGCCTCGCCTTGCCGGCGAACCAGCGGCGCTGCTTGATGTAGCCCAACAGGACCGACTCCAGTCGTTCGCGGGCCCTGCCCAGGAACACCGACTCCCAGTCAGAGAGCACCTTGATCTCGGGCAAGACCGCCGTCCCGGTAGTCTGCCCATCGCCAGGGGTCTGCGCGGTAGCGCGCGGCTGCAGGCTGAACCAGAAGAAGGAGTGCGGGCCGAGCGTGAGGAAGTACGGAGCATCTCCGATCACCGGGAGCTCGGTCGAGCCGAACAGTTCCAGAGGCACCATGCCCTTCCACTCCGACAGGTCGAGCTCCACCGTCTGGAGGAAGCGCGATAGGTTGGCGATGACGAGTATCTGCTCGGACTCGTAGCGCCGAACGAAGGCGAGGATCCTGCGATTCTCCGGCCGCAGCAGCTCGAGCGTGCCTCGCCCGAAGGCGCGGTGGCGCTTGCGCAGCGCGATCACTCTCTTCATCCACGAGAGGAGCGAGTGCGGGTTCTGGTGTTGTGTCTCGACGTTGACGGTCTCGTAGTGGTATTCGGGGTCGGTGATCACCGGCAGGTAGAGCCGCTGCCGGTTGGCGTCGGAGAAGCCCGCGTTGCGGTCGCCGCTCCACTGCATTGGCGTCCGCACGCCGTTGCGGTCGCCGAGGAAGATGTTGTCGCCCATCCCGATCTCGTCGCCGTAATAGATGACTGGCGTTCCGGGCAACGAGAAGAGCAGGCCGTTCATGAGCTCGATGCGACGACGCTCGTTGCCCAGCAGTGGCGCGAGCCGCCGGCGGATGCCGAGGTTGATGCGTGCGGCGCGGTCCTGCGTGTACGCGCGGTACATGTAGTCGCGTTCCTCGTCGGTCACCATCTCGAGCGTCAGCTCGTCGTGGTTGCGCAGGAACAGCGCCCACTGCGACGTATCTGGGATGGCCGGAGTCTGGGCGAGGATGTCGATGATGGGGAACCTGTCCTCCATGCGGATCGACATGAACAGCCTGGGCATCAGCGGGAAGTGGAAGCCCATGTTGCATTCGTCGCCCTGGCCGAAGTAGGCGACTGCGTCCTCGGGCCACTGGTTGGCCTCCGACAGCAGCATTCGATTTCGGTAATTGGTGTCGACGTGGTTGCGCAGCTCCTTAAGGAACCCGTGGGTCTCGGGGAGGTTTTCGGAGTTCGTGCCCTCGCGCTCGAACAGGTAGGGCGTGGCGTCTAGGCGCATCCCGTCGATGCCCATGTCGAGCCAGAAGTCGCACGTCTTGAACATCGCTTCCTTGACGCGCGGGTTGTCGTAGTTGAGGTCCGGCTGATGTGAGAAGAAGCGGTGCCAGTAGTACGCGTTGGCGACGTGGTCCCAGGTCCAGTTGGAGACCTCGAAGTCCTTGAAGATGATGCGGGCGTCCTGGTACTTCTGGTTGGTCTCGCTCCAGACGTACATCTCACGCATCGCGCTGCCCGGACGGGCCCTTCGGGCTTTCTGGAACCAAGGGTGCTGGTCCGACGTGTGGTTGCAGACCAGCTCGTTGATCACGCGCATGCCACGCCTGTGCGCCTCGGCGATGAACTGGCGCACGTCGGGGAGCCGGCCATACATCGGGTTGACGTCCTCGTAGTCGGCGATGTCGTAGCCGTCGTCGCGAAGAGGGGAGGGGTAGAAGGGCAGCAGCCAGACCGCGCTGACGCCGAGCTCCTGGAGGTAGGGCAGCTTTTCGATCAGGCCCTTGAAGTCTCCGCTCCCGTCGCCGTCGCTGTCGTAGAAGGCCCGCGGGTGGACCTCATAGATGATCGCGTCCTTGTACCAGAGCGGATCGTCATCGAGCGCGAACGTTTCTTTCTTGCGGCGTTTCGTCGTCTGGATCAAAGGAAGTACTCGAAGTCGTGCTCGCTGCGGACGCGGCGGCGGAACCTGAAGATCTGCGCAGGCGCGGCGTGGGGGTTGATCTCGACGTAATTGCGTGGGCCGTTCCACATGTAGCGCGCGCCGCTCAACAGCTCGTGCGCCTGGTAGCTCTTGTCGGTGTCCAGCCCGAGGTCCTTCAGCGGGAGCGTGACCATGCCCGCCTGCGTGTGGTGCGGGTCGAGGTTGACGACGGTCAGCACCACGTCCGCAAGGTCGGATGTGCTCTTCGTGTAGGCGATCAGGCTCTCGTTCTCGGTCGTGTGGAACCGCAAGCCGCGGTCGCTCTGGAGCGCCAGGTTCTCGTGCCGGATCTCGTTGACCAGCGTGATCATCTCGCGAAGGCTATCCGGAGAGTCGATGTTCCAGTTGCGCAGCTGGTACTTCTCCGAGTCGAGGTACTCCTCGGAGCCGGGTTCTTTGGCGCGCGCCTCGCCCAGCTCGAACGCCGGCCCATAGATGCCGTAATTGGCGCCCAACGTGGCGGCCAGCACGAGGCGCGCCGCGAAGGCGGGCCTGCCGCCAGTTTGCAGGTACTCGGTGAGGATGTCCGGCGTGTTGGGCCACAGGTTGGGCCGGAAGAAGTCGGCCACGGGCGTCTGCGTCAGCTCGGTGAAGTACTGGGTGATCTCCCACGCCGTGTGGCGCCACGCGAAGTAGGTGTACGACTGTGTGAACCCGCACTTCGCCAGCCGGTACATGACCTTCGGCCGCGTGAACGCCTCCGCCAGAAAGATGGTGTCAGGGTGGTCGCGCTTGACCTCGCCGATGAGCCACGCCCAGAAGGGGAAGGGTTTGGTGTGCGGGTTGTCGATTCGAAAGATGTGCACTCCCTTGTCGATCCAGTACGTGACGATGGTCAGGAGCTCGGCCCACAGCTCTCGCCACGCCTCGCAATCGAAGTCGAAGGGAACGATGTCCTCGTATTTCTTGGGCGGGTTTTCCGCGTATTGAATCGAGCCGTCGGGCCGGTGGCGGAACCACTCGGGGTGCTCGCGGACGTAAGGGTGATCGGGCGAGCACTGGAACGCGAGGTCGAGCGCGAGGTCGAGTCCCTTCTCTTTCGCCGCGCCCACCAGATGCTGGAAGTCGTCGAGCGTGCCGAGCTCGGAACTGATCGACTTGTGCCCGCCCTCCGCAGATCCGATGGCCCATGGGCTGCCGGGCTCGTCGGGTGACGCCTTGATGCCGTTGTTGGCTCCCTTGCGGTTGGTTCGCCCGATCGGGTGGATCGGCGGCAGGTAGAGGACGTCGAAACCCATGCCCGAGATGTAGGGGATGCGCTTTTCGACGTCGCGGAAAGTGCCGTGCCCTCCGGCCTCGCCGGCCGACCTGGGGAACAGCTCGTACCAGGCGCTGAAGCGGGCGCGCTGGGGATCGACGAGCACCTCGAGCTCGCGAGGATAGGTAAGGGCCTCGCTCCGGTCGGAATAACGGTCCATCAGCAGAACCAGATCCTTCGACACTATGTCCCTCTCCCCAAGGGGGAGTGGGCTGTGGCCGGCATTGACTCCCTCTCCCCTGTGGGGGAGAGGGTTGGGGAGAGGGGCGTTAGCTGGCACGACCGCGATCCGAAGGCCCTGGGCGTACTTGGTCAACAGCGCAGCATCCGCGCCCTGGGCCCGCGCCGCCGCCGCCTCGACCAACTTCGCACCGACCTCGAGCTCGAGCCTGACGTCCTGCCCGGCCGCGAACCGCTTGGCGAGCTGAAGCCGCCACGTCTGGAAACGGTCGACCCACCCCTGGACGGTGTATAGGTACCGACCGAGCTGGCTGAGTGTGAGCTCGGCGCGCCACCGGTCGTTGCCCAGGGCCACCATCGGCACCTCGGTCCATGCGCTTTCCGACTGGTGCCGGTAGCGGGTGACGCAGGCGACTGCGTCATGGCCGTCCACGAAAACGTCAGCCTCGACCGCCACCCGCTCGCCCAGGGAGCGCTTGGCTGGAAAGCGGCCGGCCTCCACCTCGGGCGAGACGCCCTCGATCGCCACGCGGCGGCGCCCGTCCACCTGGCCGTCGGGCGCCTTGGCGGTCTGAACCGGGGGCGCATCAAGGCGCCTTTTGACGGGTGAGCGGGCCACCCGCAAATTGTGGGCTATCGGTCAGTGCGGTTACGAAGCTGCACCGGCGCGTCAAACACGGTCCCCTCGGCCCCCGGCATATCGAAGCCGGCGAGGTCCGAGGTCAGCAGCCCCTGTCTCGCAGCGGCTGAAGCCATCTTCTGCGCAGTGGCGGCCACCGAGCGGCTTCCTTCCGCGATGTTCTCGATCGACTCCATGATCTGGGCGGTGGCCGATTTCTGCTGCAGAGCTGAGACCTGGACCTCGGTGCTCAACTCGGCCATCTCCTTCATCATCGCCAGCCCGCGCTCCATCTGACTGACGCCCTTCTGCATCGCGAGAACCGTGTCGTTGCTCTGGGCCTGTGCGCCCTCGACCAGCTTCGCGATCTGACCGGCCGCGGCCTTGCTCCTATCAGCCAGGCGCCGAACCTCATCTGCGACGACGGCAAAGCCTCGTCCGGCGTCGCCTGCGCGCGCAGCCTCGATCGCGGCGTTCAAGGCCAGAAGATTGGTCTGGTCGGCGATGTCGTTGATCGTGTCCAGGATGCCTTCAACCTGCGTGACCCGCGCCGCCAGGGCGATCGTCCGCTCGCCCGACGCACGCAGATCAATTTGGGCCAGCTCCATGTTCTCGCGCGTCTGGTCTCTCTTGATCGCTACCCGCTCGTTCGTGTCCACGATTGACGCCGCGCTCCGGCTGAGGAGCTCCATGCTGACCGAGGATTCGGTCGCTGCCGCAGTTTGGTCCGAGGTGGCCGAGACCAGCTCTCGAGCTGCCGCCGCCAGTGTCGTTGCAGAATTGGCCACCTCGCCTCGGAGCTTCCCGAATACCTCGTTGAGGAGCGCGGTGCGATCGCGGAGTTCGCCCTGGGCTCGGCTGCTGCCACGAAGCAGGTCGAGCGCATCACGGTGCGAGAGGATCTGGCTGCACACGAGCAGCAGACCGATTGCCCCGGCCAGCACGCTCAGTAAGCGATCCAGGCCCTGATCCGTGGTGGCCAGGCGGATGGCGACCAGCGCCGCCACCAGGACAGCCACCCATGGCAATGCCATCTGCCAGAGCTCGATTGGACCCTCCTCCTTCTGTTTCTCGGCCGAGGGCGAAGGCCACCAGGGCGCGAGCGCAATCAACAGGTAGCCCACGAACCAGCCGGCATCGAGCACGCTGACGCTCAGGTCGTACGTGCCGTTCGCGGTCAGGTAGGCATATGTGCTGTCGGCGACCGCGTTCGCGGCCAGGCCGCCGATCAGCAGCAACATCGTCCCGATCTGCGAGCGCGGCGCCCGCCTGATCACGGTCACGAGAACAGTGATGACGATGATGTCGCCGACGGGGTACGCGAGCGCGACGGCAAGGCCGGAGAGGGAAGCGGAGGAGCTGGCGTACACATTCCCAAGTCCGGATGCCCACCCGACGAAGAGAAGGGACAGGGCGACGATGCTGCCGGCCAGGACCGCCTCGCCACGGGTCGTGAACCGGCTGGGAGCGTAGTTGAAGGCCAGCACGCCCGCGATCGCGACCGGGATGGCCAGCAAATAAGCGAGGTCGGCGGCTGATGGATAAGGCACTGTCAGCCCCATCCCCACCTCGTAAACCGACCAGATGATCTCGCCCACCGTCCAGCTGGCCGCGGAGACCGCGATGAGCGTCCATGCCAGGCGGGCCCGGCCCAATGATCTCCAGGCAGCAAGGGCGCAGCTGATGGCGGCGACCGCTGCCGCGACACCCTCGCCGAGGTCGTCGACTGCGATCGTCAGCCGGCTGCCTCCGATGCCGAAGAGGAGCCAGATGATGAAGACTGCTGATGCGATCGAGGCCAGCGAGGCCAGGAGCCCGAACCTCCTCCATTCCGCTGCCCGAGCGTCGTCCGGGAGCTCCGCGACGGACACGAGGGGAGGGTCGATTTTTCGCAGAGGGACGATGCTCATAGTTGACACGGGGGTGGCGCGCCGGTGGGGCAGCAATGAGACAGGGTGGCCAGGACGCCTCCGGCCATCCCCCAGGGAGAGGTCCGGAGAATCACAGCAATTTTCATGCTAGGAGGGCCTCCCGGCAAATGCGCCCTCCAATCGGCTGGGCACGGTGGAGCATTAATCTGAGCTCATGCTGAAATCAATCGACCCCTCGAACGGCAAGGAGCTCGCCACCTTCCCAGAGCTGGACGCGGCCGGCATCGAAGCCGCTGTCGAGCGTGCCTGGTCAGCTCGACACGCCTGGCGCGACGCGGGCATGGACCAGCGAACGGCCATCCTGCGGTCGGTGGCCGGCGTCCTGAGGGCCGAGAAGGCCCGGTTTGCGGCGTTGATGACGGCGGAGATGGGCAAACCCATCGCCGAGGCCGAGGGCGAGGTCGAGAAGTGCGCGTGGACCGCAACCTGGATCGCCGACAACGCCGCCCGCCTCCTGGCCGACGAGCCGATCGAGAGCACCGCCACCAAGAGCTACGTGAGGTATCAGCCGCTGGGCGTGATCCTCGCCGTCATGCCGTGGAACTTCCCTTTCTGGCAGGCCTTCCGCGCCGGGATGCCGGCGCTGGCGGCCGGCAACGTGATGCTCTTGAAGCACGCGTCGAACGTGCCGCAGTGCGCGCTGGCGATCGAGGACGTGTTTCGCGAGGCGGGCGTGCCCAAGGGCGTGTTTCAGACGCTGCTCATCGGGCCCGGCCCGGTGGCGGGGATCGTCGCCGACCGCCGCGTCGCCGGCGTCACGCTGACCGGCTCTGAAGCTGCCGGCGAGCTGGTCGCATCGGCCGCGGGCAAGGCGTTGAAGAAGTCGGTGCTCGAGCTCGGCGGCTCGGACCCTTTCATCGTGCTCGAGGATGCGGACGTCAAAACGGCGGCTACGGTCGCTTGTCGCGCTCGCAACCAGAACAACGGCCAGAGCTGCATCGCCGCGAAGCGGTTCATCGTCGCGGAGCCCATCGCCGACGAGTTCGAGGAGCTGTTCTCGAAAGCGGTCGCGGCGCTCAAGGTGGGGGACCCGACCGACCGCGCCAACCAGGTGGGGCCGCTCGCGAGGCCTGACCTCGTCGATGATCTCGAGCGGCAGGTCAAGGAGTCGATCAGCAAGGGCGCGAGGGTCCTGGCCGGCGGCAAGCGGTTGAAAAACGGTGGGAACTTCTTCGAGCCCACGGTGCTCGCGGGAGTGAAGCCGGGGATGCCGGTCTACAGCGAGGAGACTTTCGGCCCGGTGGCCGCAGTCATCCGAGTGAAGGATGCCGAAGAGGCGCTGCGAGCTGCCAACGACACGGACTTCGGCCTCGGCTCGAGCATCTGGACGGCTGACGTCGAGCGCGGCCAGCTGCTGGCGGAGCGGGTGGAGGCGGGCCTGGTGTTCATCAACGGGATGGTGGCGTCAGACGCGCGTCTGCCGTTCGGAGGGGTGAAGAGGTCGGGCTACGGCAGGGAGCTTTCAGCCGCGGGAATCCGAGAGTTCACCAACATCCAGACAGTGTGGGTGGGCCCAGCCAAGACCTAAAAAAGGGGCCATTAGTGCCCTTTTGGTCGCACACATCGCCCGGGAGACGACCGTTTGTGCCCTTTTGGCTGTGCCCTAGCCCTAGCCCTGCGCGGGCGTCGGTTTTCTTTTCGCCAGGTGCTTTCGCGCTAGCACCGAGTACGAATCCTTCAAAGCTTTGTCCGGGTTCAGCCCCAGGCTGCGCGCATGGGCGGGCAGGACCTCCAGTGGTCCCTCCAGCTCTACGAACCACCCATAGTCCAGCGTGTCGAGCGTGACGCTCACCACTCCATCGAGCATCCACATCGTGCGGCGCTTGTTGTACGTGAACTCGACGTTGAAGCCCAGCTGCGTCAGCAGGTCGAGGGTGGCGTGCACGTCCTTGATGTCGATTTCGGTCTCCTCGCGCACCTTGACCTTGCCGACAAACTTCGCGGGTCCTTTGACAGTGAGCACTCCGTGCGGCCCGCCGTTGAGAACCCTCAGCCTCAGTGTCGTTCCGCGCGTCGACTTGCCGGGCCCGTCAAACCTGTAGTTCTCCTCGTTGTACTTGCCCTCGAGCTTGGCCCCACGCTTGCGCAGTGCAACGCGAATGCGCGCATGGTTGCGCGGGCCGGCGACGCGGAACTTCAGCTCGCACTCAACACTTCGGTCGCGCGGTCGATGGTAAGGACGGCGCGGTGCCACGACGCGAAGGTTATCCCCTCGTCCCCGGGTTTCAAGCCCACTCCACCTACTCGTTCGTGCAAAAACGGCCCCCTCCCGCCGCGCAAACGCGGCCAAAAGGGCACAAATGGCCGCATCGGCGGCGCAGCCGCCGGCTTACGGGGCTACGCTGCGGTTTTCTTGATTCGGTACAGCGAGGCCACCACCGCGGTGCACTCGTCCTCGATGTAATCGAGCCCGGCCTCTTCAGCGATGCGACGCGCCTCCTCCGAGCGAATGTCCTCCTGGAGCCACAGCGCCTTCGCCCCAATCGCCACCGCCTGCCGAGCGATGTCGGGCGCGTCGGCCGCGGGCCTGAACACATCGACAAGGTCGATCTTCTCCGGCACCTCGGCGAGCGTGCGATACACGCGCTCTCCAAACAGCTCGTCGGCAAAAGGGTTGATGGGGATGATGCGAAAGCCGCGCCGCTGCAGCCCCTCGGGCACCGACCCACCGGCCTTACGCGGGTCGCGCGACGCTCCGACCACCGCGATCGTGGTCGCCCTCGCGAGCACCTCGGGGGACGGCCGGCCCACTACGACACCGAGACGGGGGTCAGCCTGATGACCGGAATCACGCGGTCAGTCTTCCTCGGGTACTCGCCATAGTTCGGCGCCTCAGCCGCGACGCGGCCGTACGCCTCTTCGCGCGCAGCGCCCGTGAGCGCCTCGGCGTGCACCTTCATCTTCCGCTTGCCCACCTCGAGCCAGATGTCGTCGGGGTGCTTGATCATGTTGTTGAGCCACGCAGGGTGAGCCCTCGAGCCTCCATTGGAAGCCACGATGAGCCATGCGTTGTCTCCGTCCTGGAATCCGCCTAATGGGGCGATCCGCTCGGCCCCCGACGCGGCGCCCTTTGTCGTCAGCAGGACGAGCTGGAATTTCATCATGCGGCTCATCCTGTCGGTCCCGCCGGTCCGCCGATACGCTCCGACCTGCCGCTTGGCGAGCGGCTCGAACACTATTCGCAGCAGGTTGGTGCCAACCATGGCAGTGCCGCGCGTTCCGTTGGGCGTCCGCTCTATCGGCACCCCGTCAGGCCGCCTGGGTCTTGCTCTGGGCCGGCTGCTCGAGCGCGAACTCGAGCACCTCTTCCACTCGGCTCGCCAGGTGGAACGTCATGGCCTTGCGCACGCTCTCGGGCACATCGTCCAGGTCCTTCTCGTTGCGCTTCGGCAGGATGACCTCGGTGAGGCCCATGCGGTGAGCCGCCAGCACCTTCTGTTTGACACCGCCGATAGGCAGCACCAAACCCTGCAGCGTGACCTCGCCGGTCATGCCGACCGTGCTGCGCACCGGCCGTCCGGTGAGCAGGCTCACGATGGCCGTGGTCATCGTCACGCCCGCCGATGGTCCGTCCTTGGGCACTGCGCCCTCCGGCACGTGGATGTGGAACGCCTTGTCAGCGGCATCGAGGGCGATGCCCAGCTGGTCGGTGTGCGATCGCACGTATGACAGCGCGATCATCGCCGACTCCTTCATCACGTCTCCGAGCTGGCCGGTAAGCGTCAGGTTGCCACCCCCGCCCTGTCCGTGGTTGCTCGTGGACGTCGCTTCGACGAAGAGGACATCTCCACCCGTCCCGGTGACGGCGAGCCCAGTGGCCACGCCAGGCACCGCGGTCCGCGCTGCGACCTCGTTGTCGAACTTGGGCTTGCCCAGGAACTCGCGCACGCGATCCGGTGTGATCGGCACAGGCGGCGTCAGCGCATTGGTCGCGACCTTCGTCGCCACCTTGCGCGTCATCTTGCCGATCTCGCGCTCGAGGTTTCGCACGCCCGCCTCGCGGGTGTGGTCGGTGATGACCTTCATCAAGGCCTCGTCCGTGACGGTGACCTCGTCGGGGTTCAACCCCGCCTGGTTGATCTGCCGCTTCAGCAGGTGGTCGCGCGCGATTGCCACCTTCTCTTCCTCGGTGTAACCGTCGAGGCGGATGAGCTCCATCCGGTCCAACAGCGGCGCCGGAATCGTCTCCGACACGTTGGCGGTCGGGATGAACAGAACCTCTGACAGGTCGAGGTCGACCTCGAGGTAGTGGTCGCGGAACGTGTTGTTCTGCGCCGGGTCGAGGACCTCGAGCAGCGCCGATGAAGGGTCGCCCCTCCAGTCGTTGCCGACCTTGTCGATCTCGTCGAGCATGATCACCGGGTTTTTCGTGCCGGCCTCTTTCAGGGCGCGCACGATGCGGCCCGGAAGCGCGCCGACGTACGTGCGCCGGTGACCGCGGATGTCTGCCTCATCGCGGATGCCGCCCAGAGAGACGCGCGTGAACTTGCGACCCAGCGCGCGTGCGACCGACTCGCCGAGCGAGGTCTTGCCGACGCCGGGAGGTCCGACCAGCGTGATGATCGCGCCTGATCCACGCCCGCCGAGCACTTCCATGCCGCGCTCCTTGCGAAGCTTGCGAACGGCGAGGAACTCGATGATGCGGTCCTTGACGTCGCCAAGGCCGGTGTGGTCCTCGTCGAGGATTCGCCGCGCCTCGGCCAGGTCGTAGTTGTCCTCAGACCGCACGTTCCACGGGAGATCGAGCATCCAGTCGAGGTAGGTGCGGATCCAGCCGTATTCGGGGTTCTGCTCGCTCGTCCGCTCCAGGCGGTCGAGCTCGCGGTTGACCTCGGTCAGCACGTTCTCCGGCATCTCCGCCTTGGCGACGCGCTCGCGGTAGGTGGACACGACGTCGGTGCTGCCCTCGTTGAGCTGCTTCTTGATCGCCTCGAGCTGCTGCCGGAGCAGGAACTCGCGCTGGGTCTTCTCCATGCCTTCGCTGACGTCGTTGCGGATCTTCTCCTTCAGCGAAGCGTCCGCGAGGATCTGCTTGGTCCAGCCGATGAGCTTGGTCAAGCGCTCCTCGAGATCGAGGGTTTCGAGGATCTCGAGCTTCTGCTCCATCGTCAGGTCGGGCGAGTAGCCGGCCAGGTCGGAGAGGTGGCTCGGGGTCTTGGCCGCGCGCAGGAACTGAATGACCTGCGGGACGCCCCTGGACTCGACGAGGTTTTCGAGCATGGCGCGGTATTCGCGGCCCAGCTCGATCGCCTTCTCGGAGGGCTCGCCGTCGGGAGCGGGGTCGGCCTTGACCCACAGGGCGCCGCCGATGTCGGCCTGGCCGCTGCCCAGGTGGGCGCGGTACTCGCCGCGGATGATGAAGGCCTCGGCGCCGGTGGGGAGCTCTGCGGACTCACCCAGGCGGGCGACGGTGCCGATCTTGCCAAATTGCCCGTCGATGCGGGGCACCAGGAGGATGAGGCGGTTGCCCTGGCGGGCAGCCTCGATCGCGGCCTTCTGGCTGTCGCCGTCAACAGCGAGTGTGACCGACATGTGGGGGAGGACGACCATGTCGTCCAGGGGGAGGACTGGGAGTAGCTCGGACTTTGGGGTTTCCATGATTGAGTCAATCTCTACCCGGCCCAGGCAATTCCCTAACACCACACGGAAGCCGGCCATTCGGCCGGACGCGGCCAAAAGGGCACAAATCGCCCTGCCGCGCCGGACCAATCCAGCCAAAAGGGCACAAATGGCCCACCTGGCGCGCGCCGCGCCGGAGTCTAGCTACGCAATTCCCGCCGCCGCGCACGCCGAGGCGATCTGGGAGGTGCAGATGTCGTCCGGGCTCCAGTAACCGTCCTGGACAACCGTTGACTCGATGTTGACCGTGGTGACCACCACCGGCGTCAACAGCACCGACTGGACGTCCACCTGGCCGTTGTTGACGGTCTTGCCGTTGCTCATGGATGGAGGCACGGTCACGCCGAAGGCCAGGTCGTAAGCGACCTGCGCCGCGGCTTCAGCCTCAGCCTTGGTCGATAGGTAAAGGGTCGCGCTCTGGTCGCCGGTGACGATGCGCTGGATGGCGGCGAGGCCGGCCCCCTGACCGGTGACGGGCGGCCACGGCCTGACCTTGCCCTTCATCGCCGCGATGGCTGCGCCCGCCAGCCCATCGTTGGCGGCGAGGACCCCGTCGACCTTGTTGTTGAGGGCCGCGAGCGCGCTCACCATCTCGGCCTTGGCGTTGGCGGCGGTGGCGCCAGGGGTATCGTATTGCGCCCCGAACTTGACCTTGCCGTTGAGGATGGTCAACGCACTCTGCTTGAAGGTCTTGGTATTGGGGTCGTTGGCGTCGCCGTTGATCTCGACTATGGTCGGGTTGGTCTTGCTGCCCATCGCCGTGATCAGCGCGCCGGCGAGCAACGCGCCCGCAGACTCGGTGTCGAACGACACGTAGTAGTTGAGGTCCGGCGTGTTCAGGATCATGCGGTCAAACGCGACAACCGGGATGTTGGCAGCCTTCGCCTGGGTCACAATCCCCGCCGCCGTGGCGCCATGCAGAGGATCGATGACGATGACGCTGGCGCCATCGCTGATCGCCGTGGTGGCCTGCGCCTGCTGCTCGGCGTCCGTCTTGGCTGCGCTGTACAGGACCTCGCAGCTGGAGCAGACCTGCGTCACATTCGCCTCGAAATAACTCCTGATGTCGAGAGCGTTGGTGGAATCTGGCAGCAGCAACGCAATCTTCTTGCCCAGGGTCACGCCGCTGCTCCCACCGCATGCTGTCAAGGTCAATACCGACAGCACGAGCACCGTCACAAACTTCGCCGTCCGTAATTTCAAATAGATCAGGCGCGTGTCACGCTGCCCGAGCTGGCTCCCCTGCGCGACACCGAGTCGATGATCACGGCAGCCAGGAGCACAAGGCCGGTGATGATGTACTGAAATTCCACGGACGAAAGTTGCGGCAGCAGATACAGACCGTTGTAGATGCCGGCGATGACCAGCCCGCCCAACACGCCGTGTATCGGCTTGCCCCTACCCCCGAATAGGCTGGTGCCGCCGATGACCGCGGCGGCGACCGCATACAGAACGTACTGGCCGCCCCCGACGTTGTTCGACATCCCGCCCAGGAGCGATGCGTACAGCAGCATCGCGACGCCGGCCGTGAACGAGCAGAGGCCAAAGCCCACCGTACGGATGAGCGAGACGTTGACGCCCGCCCGGCGCGCCGCCTCGGCGTTGCCGCCGATCGCGTAGACATAGCGACCGAACTTCGTGCGCTGCAGCAGGATGGTCCATACCCCGAGCACCGACAAGACGATCGGGATGACCCACGGCACGCCCTCCAGCGTCCCAAAGTTGGCGCGGTTGGTGTTGCAGATGGCCACGACGACTATCGCGACGGCGGCGATCAGGCCGATCTTGATCAAGGACAGGCTCGCCGGAGGCGCGACCAGGCCGCTGCTCCGCCGTCGGGAATCGCTGAACCAAATCGACAGACCGAGCAACATCACCACCACCCCGGCGCCGATCCAGGAAACAGTTGGGTCGATCGTGCCGTACATCAGGTGATAGATGACCTGCAGGCTGTCGCTTGGACCTGCGAGGTTCGGATATCCGGAGAACGGGCCGAGCAGAAGGATCTTCAGGAAGATGCCGTTGGCGATGAGGAAGCCGGCCAGGGTGACGATGAATGAGGGGAGTCGCAGCCATGTGATCAGCGTGCCCTGGATGAGGCCGAACACTGTGCAGGCGAGAAGTCCCGCGAGGATGGCCGGCGCCCAATTCCAGTTGGTGGTGGTGGGCTGGACGAGCTGGACCGTGATCGCTGCGCCGATGGCGCCGACGAACCCGACTGACAGGTCGATCTCGCCAAGGACCAAGGCGAACCCCTCGGCCATGGCGAGAACCATGAATACCGCTGCCTGTTGAAACAGGTTGACCAGGTTGCCTGGGGTGAGAAAGACATTGTTCGGGCTGATGACCGTGAACACGAGCACGATCGCCAACATGGCTGCGATGACTGGGAGCACCCCGCTTTCGCCGGCCCTGATCCTCGAGGTGTAAGCCCGCACGAACTCGCCGAGGGACTGGGCTACGACCTCGGGCGGTAGCTCGGCCTGGGCGGCTTCCGGTGCGGCCGTGAGGTCCGGCGCCTCTTCGGGCGCGACGCCTGCCATGTCAGCTTTCCTTGGCGCGTGAGCCACTTCGACTTGACGCCCCGGTCGTCATGTACTCGACGACCGTCCCCAGATCGAACTTCGAGGCGTCGTCTTGAACGGCCATCCGGCCCAGGTAGAGGACCGCGATGCGGTCGGCCACCTCGAAAACGTCGGTGAGGTTGTGCGAGATGACCATCACGGCCAGGCCGCGGTCGCGCAGGCGCTTGATCAGGTCGAGCACCTGCCTGGTCTGCACCACGCCCAGGGCTGCTGTGGGCTCGTCCATGATGACCAGCTTCGAGTTCCACATCACCGCTTTCGCCACCGCCACCGACTGGCGTTGGCCGCCGGAAAGCGATGCCACCGGTTGGCGGATCGACCTCACGGTGGTCACGCGGAGGCTGGCCAGCGTTTCGGCCGCGGCGCGCTCCATGCTGTCCTCGTCGAGCAGGCCGTTACGCACGCGCTCGCGGCCAAGGAACATGTTCTGCACGATGTCGAGGTTGTCGGCCAGCGCGAGGTCCTGGTACACGGTCTCGATGCCCAGGCGGGAGGCGTCACGTGCATTGTGGATATGGACAGGTTGACCGTCCCAGAAGACCTGGCCGTGGTCCGGCTGGTAGATGCCGGCTATGCATTTGGTGAGCACGGACTTGCCCGCTCCGTTGTCTCCGCACAGCGCGGTGACTTTGCCGGACGGAAGGTCGAGATCGACGTGATACAGCGCCTGGACTGCTCCGAAGTGCTTGTCGAGCTCTCTTACCTTGAGGAGCGGCTCGGTGGTCGCCGGGGCTTCTGCGACGGCGGCCATATCACCCTGCATTATCGAGGACTGGTTAGATAAAAGTGACGCCGCCGCGAGTTGCGGCGGCGTCGGTGAGCTGACGTGTTACGAGATGCCGTTGGCGGTGCAGACCGCGGCTCCGGCCTTGCTGCACAGCGTGGCGACGTCGACGAACTTGTCCTTGATCACGGTCGATTCCATGTTGGCTTTGTTGACCCAGATCGGGACGAGGAGGGAAGCCGGCTGCGAGCTGCCGGTGACGCCAGACGGAGGCGCGGTGGTGCCGTTCACCAGACCGGCCGGAGGCGTGGCTCCAGCGCGGAGCACGGTGGCGAGGGCGACTGCGTCCTGCGCCTCGAGGTAGACGGCCTTGTAGACGGTCCCGCACTGGTAGTCGGTCAGGATGTTGACCATGCCGTCCAGGGATGCGTCCTGGCCGGTGGTCGGGATCGACTTGGCCTTGACGTTGTTGTGCTTGAGGACCTGGATGACCGCGTTGCCGAGGCCGTCGTTGGCCTCGATCGTGGCGTTGATGTTCTTGTTGGCGGTAAACGCCTGCTGGAAGATCGTGGCGCCGATGTCATTCTTCCAGTCGGTGGCGACCTTTTCGCCGACCAGAGTCATGCCGGCGCTGTTGGTCTTGCCGACGGTCTCCTGCGCGACCGCGTCGCCCCAGACGACCGAGTTGTAGCCCTTGGCGAAGTCGACGGCGTTCGGGTCAGAGTTCTGACCGCCATCGAGCGTGAAAACCTTCGGGCTCTTGACGCTCCACGCGGTGACGCAGTCCATAAAGCCCTTGCCGATGAGCTTGCCCACCTGGACGTTGTCGAAGCTCACGTAGTAGGTGCTGGTGCCGGTGAAGGTGGCGCGGTCGTAGCTGATGATCTTGACGCCTTTGGACGCTGCGAGGGCCTGGATCTGTGAACCGACGCTGCTGTTCAGCGGGTCCATGATCAGGACGGTCGCCCCGGCGGTGATGTCAGCCTGCGCGATCTGCAGCTGCTGAGCCTCTACACCCTGAGCGTTGTCGATCTTGAACTGTGACGACGAGTAGCCGGCGTCAGTGAAAGCCTTCGTCAGGTACGGCTGGTCGTACGCGACGTAGCGTACCGACGAAGTGGTGTCCGGAAGAATGACTCCCACCATGCCGTGGCCCGCTCCGACGAGGTCCTTGAGCTTGGGCATGTACGAGAAGTCCTGGGTGAACGAGCTGATGGTCAGGTCCGACGGCACCACGGCCGGGCTCGACGTCGCTGTCGTCGTGCCGCCACATGCCGCCGCCAAGATCGCGATCACGCTCGCGCCCGCGGTCAACGTCAAACGCTTGAGACTGCGAAAATCCATGGGCCTCTCCTCAAGGTGTAGCAACTTCCTGTGCCTTCTTCCCGGGTCTTCCGGGGCGAGAGTGCGCCGGCAACAGGTCTCACTCAGCAGCCCTGGCGGACACTCCGCCGCGGTCAGCATTGCCCATGCCGGGGTGTTTGTCAAGAGATCGATACGTTTGATCCGCACAATGTCCGAACTCTTGACAAACTCGCCAATGCCGCCATGATTCGAGTTCTAGCGTGGCCGAAACAACGAGGACTCGCAATGGGGATGGGACGCTTGGCTGGTTGCGGGAGCGCAATCGCGAGCGGGTGATCGGCGTGCTGCGCACCCAGGGCCGTACCAGCCAGGCTGACATCGCCCGCTCGACCGGCCTTTCCCGCACGACGGTGTCCAGCCTCGTCGCCGAGCTCAAGGATTCGAGCCTCGTGTTCGAGGTCGACGTCAAGGAGCCGAACATCCGTGGTGGGCGGCCAGGCGTGCAGCTCGTGCTCCAGGACTCGTCGAGCGCCGTGCTCGGCATCGACTTTGGCCACAGCCACGTGCTGGTGGCGGTGGCCGATCTCGCCCACAACGTCTTGGCGGAGCGCCGGTGCGACCTCGACGTCGATCACAACGCCGGCGCGGCCCTCGACGCATCCGCCCGGCTGGCAGTGGAAGTTTTGAACGACGCCGGGGTCAACCGGAACAATGTGACCGGCGCCGGGATCGGCATCCCTGGTCCTGTCGACCGGGCGCGCGGTACGGTCGGTTCGGCGACGATCCTCCCCGGCTGGCTCGGCCTTCGAATCGGCGACGAGCTGGAAAAGCGCCTGGGGATTCCGGTTGAGATCGAGAACGACGCCAACCTGGGCGCGCTCGCGGAGCTCACCTGGGGCTCAGGCCGCGACTGTAAGAATTTCGCCTACATCAAGGTCGCGACCGGAGTCGGCGCCGGGCTGGTGGTTGACGGCAGCCTGCTCCGGGGCGCATCCGGGACCGCGGGCGAGATCGGACACACGACGCTGGACGAGACCGGCGCGCTTTGCTACTGCGGGAATCGCGGCTGCCTCGAAACGGTCGCGTCGGGACCGGCGATCCTCCGCCTGGTCTCTGGCGACGACGGCGAGAGCCTCACGTTGGGCGGCGTCATCGAGCTCGCGGCGCAGGGCGACCTCAGGTGCCGGCGCGCCATCTCGGACGCGGGTCGCGAGATCGGGGTCGCCGTTGCCGGTCTTTGCAACCTCATCAACCCCGAGCGCATCGTGGTCGGCGGCCTGCTCAGCCGCGCGGGCGATCTTCTTCTTCAGCCGATTCGCGAATCGATCCGCCGCTATACAGTCCTCGCCGCCGCCGAGTGCGTCGAGGTGGTGCCGGCGACCTTCGTCGAGCGCGCCGAGCTGCTCGGCTCGCTGGCGCTGGCGATCAGGCGGGCGAAACCGGCGATCTCACAAAATCTTTGACAGGAACTGCTTCGTCCGCGCGTGCTGGGGCGCCGTAAAGAACGTTTCAGGCGGACCCTCCTCGACCACGACCCCATCGTCTATCAGCACCGCACGGTCCGCGACCTCGCGCGCAAACCCCACCTCGTGCGTGACGCACACCATGGTCATCCCGCTCCGGGCCAGCGTCTTCATCGTGTCGAGCACCTCACCCACGAGCTCGGGGTCGAGCGCGGATGTGGGCTCGTCGAACAACATCACCTTCGGGTCCATCGCGAGAGCGC
>JAYUFT010000220.1:0-4109 GCA_043738605.1 Candidatus Dormiibacterota bacterium
CAGCAGCTGCGCACTGTTCAGCAGATCGCCGAGCTGCGTGGCAAAGAGGTCGAGCAGATCGTCGGCCGGCGCTTGGCCAACATCTACCGCAAGGCGGAAGGCAAGGGCGAGCTCGGGGCCACCAGTGGCGCAGTCGAGAGCACCAACGGAGAAACCAAGTAGTGGCCGCAACCAAAACTAAGAAGGTTCCGGATATAACGGAGGGGAAGATGCTGAAGGCGACCCTCAGGAAGAGCTCCATCGGGGCGAAACCCTCCGTCAAGGCCACCGTCGTGTCGCTGGGCTTTCGCCGCATGAACCAGACGCGCGAGCTGCCTGACAACCCGGCGGTGCGGGGCATGCTCAAGGCTGTCGACTTCCTGGTCGCGGTTGAAGGCGAGCCGTATCTGCGGCCCGATCGGAGCCGCTACAAGATCTGGCGGTCGCGCTCGAACAAGAAGTCCCAGAGGGGCAACTGATGGAGCTGCACGACCTCAGGCCCGCAGCCGGCGCGCACCGCAAGTCGCGGCGCATCGGCCGCGGCACCGGATCCGGCAGGGGCAAGACCTCGGGACGTGGCCAGAAAGGCCAGAACGCGCGCAGCGAGGGCTTTCGCCTTGGCTTCGAGGGTGGGCAGATGCCGCTCTCTCAGCGCCTGCCGAAGCTGCCCGGGTTCAAGAACCCGTTCCACAAGGTCTACGCCGTGGTCAACCTCTCCAAGCTGAGTCGCTTCGCTGACGGGACCACCGTCGATGGCGCCCTGCTCGCAGAGGCCGGCCTGGCGCGTCCCGGTGAGGAGATCAAGATCCTCGGGACCGGCGACCTGAAGCGCAAGCTCACAGTCGAAGCTCACTCGTTCAGCCTCAGCGCGCGCGAGGCGATCGAGGCGCGTGGCGGCAGCGTGAAAGTCCTGGGCGAGCCGCGGAAGATCGGCCCGCGCCGCACCGCGGCCAAGACCGCGAAGAGAGTGCCGCCTCCGGAAGAGGCGGAGCCCGTAGCCGAGAAACCCGAACCCGCGACGCGTGCATCTGGAAAGCCCGCGCGCGAGAGACCTGCAGCCGAGAAGGACGAGCCCGGGGAGGCCGCTCCCCCAGACGAGTAGTGGGCGGGACGCCTAGATGAATCTCCTAGAAGCACTGGTCAACGCCATCCGCCTGCCGGAGCTTCGCAACAAGCTCCTGTTCACAGGCGGGATCCTCGTCGCATTCCGGCTATTCGCCAATATCGCGGTCCCGGGCGCGAGCCAGACCGCGCTGGCCCAGCTGTTCCAGGGCCAGGCCCTTCTGGGTCTTCTGGACCTGTTCTCCGGCGGGGGCCTCTCGCGCTTCAGCGTGGTCGCCATGGGCATGAACCCCTACATCAACGCCACCATCATCATGCAGCTGATGACGGTGATCTCCGAACGGATCAAGGAGATCTCCAAAGAGGGCGAGGCGGGGCGGCGCCGCATCACGCGCTGGAGCCGCTATCTGACAGTCGCCCTCGGCGCCGGACAGGCGTACGGGTTCACGGTCCTCTTCCAGAACACCAGCCCCCCAATCCTCGGTCCACTCGACTGGTTCCAGCGCCTGCAGATCGTGCTGGTCCTGACCGCGGGCACCGTGATGCTGATGTGGTTCGGTGAGCTCATCACCGAGTACGGCATCGGCAACGGCGTGTCGCTGATCATCTTCGCCGGCATCATCGGGCGCGGCCCTCAGGGTGTCGCCGCCGTGTTCAGCGCCCGCGGGACCGGCGGCGGGCTCGCGGACTACGTCCCCTTCATCCTCTTCGGACTCATCGCACTGGTCATGACCGCGGTGATCATCGAGGTGCAGCAGGCGGTGAGGAAGATTCCCATTCAGTCGGCGCAGAGAACCGTCGGCTTGAAGCAAGTGCAGAGCAGAGCGAGCTTCCTACCGCTGCGCGTCAACCACGCCGGCGTCATCCCGATCATCTTCGCGATCTCGGTTATGTTCCTGCCGACGATCGTCGCCAACTACTTCACGGGCGCTCCGCCGGACACCTGGTACTACAAGGCGGCGGCGTGGATCCGAGGCAACTTCACGCCTGATACCGCCAACCTGCCTATGGCCATCACGTACAACGCGCTGTACTTCGCGCTGACGTTTGGGTTCACGTACTTCTACACGGCTATCACGTTCGAGGTGAATGATGTGGCCGACAACCTTAAACGTTACTCAAGCTTCATTCCGGGAATCCGGCCAGGGCGGCCGACTGCCGACTACCTTGCGGCAGTCATGAATCGCGTGACATTCGCCGGCGCGACCTTCCTTGGGTTCATCACAGTCGTCCTTCCGATCATCACCGCGGGGATATCGGGCATCCCGCATCAACAGATGTACCTCGGAGGAACGGCGATCCTGATCGTGGTCGGTGTTGCGTTGGACACGATGAAACAGCTGCAGACGCAGCTGGTGATGCGCCAGTACCGCGGCTTCATAACGTGAACCTACTGCTCTACGGGGCACCCGGCAGCGGCAAGGGCACGCAGGCGAACATGCTGCGCTCGAAGTTCGGCATCCCGCATATCGCCACGGGCGACATGCTCAGGGCCGAGATTGCGCGTGGCTCAGAGCTTGGGCGCCAGGCGCAACCTCTACTCGCTGCGGGCGGCTACGTGCCGGACGGCATCATGATCGAGATGATCCGCGACCGCCTCCACCATCCGGATTCTGCCAATGGCTTCATCCTCGACGGCTTCCCGCGGACGATCCCCCAGGCCGAAGCGCTCGACGTCCTGATGAAGGAGATGGGCAGGACATTCGACAGGGTGCTCTACCTGAGGGTCGACCTTGCGGAGCTGCTCCGCCGCCTTTCCGGCCGGCTGGTCTGCCCGGCCTGCCAGCGGACGTATCCGCCGGGCACGGAGCGATGTCAGGCCGACGGCACCCAGCTGGTCCAGCGCGAGGACGACAAGAAGGAAGCCGTGCTACCGAGAATCGAGATCTACCTCCACAAGACGATCCCCGTCCTCGACCACTACCGGTCCGAGGACCTGGTTTCTGAGATCGACGGTAGGGGCAGCATGGATGAGATAAGCAGCCAGGTGCTGGCCGCGATTGGCCAGAATGGCCAGGTATCCCGAAGATGATCAATCTCAAGACCGCCCACGAGATCGACCTCATGGCTCGAGCCGGCACACTGCTCGCGTCCGTGCTGCCTGCGCTCCGCGAGGCCAGCGTGCCAGGCGTCAAAACCATCGAGCTCGACAGGATCGCCGAGCGCCTGATCCGTGAGGGCGGGGCGACGCCAGGATTCCTGGGTTACCACGGCTACCCGCGATCGATCTGCGTCTCGATCAACGACGAAGCCGTCCACGGCATCCCGGGCAACCGCAAGGTGGCCGCCGGCGACCTGGTCAGCCTGGACCTCGGCCTCGTGCTCGAGGGTTTCTGGGCGGACGTCGGCATCACTGTCGGGGTCGGCAAGATCAGCTCCGAGGCTGAAAAGCTGCTCAAGGTCACCGAGGAGGCCCTCTACGTCGGCATCCAGAAAGCCAGGCCGGGCGGCTGGCTGGGCGACATCTCGTCCGCGATCCAGAAGCACGTCGAGGCCAGCGGCTTCTCCGTGATCCGCCAGTTCGTGGGCCACGGGATCGGGCGGCAGATGCACGAAGACCCCCAGGTGCCCAACTTCGGCACACCGGGGACCCCACCGAGGCTGAAGGCGGGCATGACCCTGGCGATCGAGCCCATGGTCAACGCGGGCTCCCACGAGGTCTACATGAAGCCGGACGGCTGGACGATCTGCACCGTCGATGGGGGTCTCTCGGCCTATTTCGAGCACACTGTCGCGATCACCGACAAGGGCCCTTTGATTCTCACAGCCTTGCCGACCCTGTCCCGACAGGGGGGTGCGGCGGGAGCTGGCTCCGCCAGTCCCGGCGCCTCAAGGGGGGAGTCCCCCCTCAAACGGCGCGCGGCTCCTGAGCCGCCCTGACCGTGAATACGAACTTGACGTACAATCATCGTTCGTGCCCCAGCGCCCCCCGCTCGTGAAGGGGGTCGTGGTCGAACCTCTTCCCAACGGCGTTTACCGGGTTGAGCTCGAGAACGGGGCTAAGGTCCTGGCTCACGTCGCCGATCGTGCAGGCACCCACTTTACCCGGCTACTGGCTGGGGACAAGG
>JAYUFT010000221.1:0-4063 GCA_043738605.1 Candidatus Dormiibacterota bacterium
CTTCCCGCCACGCGTGGGGCGATTTTCGACCGCAACATGATCCAGCTCGTCGTCAACACGACTGTCTACTCGGCGTTCGTCTCGCCGGACCAGGTGCCCGCCGCCCAACGCGACCAGGTGGCGAGCGCCCTTTCCACAGTGCTCGGTGTCGATCGGAGCTCGGTCATGAACACGCTCTCCTCCACCCGGAAGTTCGCCTACATCCTTCGTCGCTTCTCGCAGGACAAGGCCGACCACCTTCGCGCGATGAAGCTGCCAGGCGTGGGCCTGGAGGAGGAGCAGCAGCGCTCATACCTGCCGAGCAATACGATCAGCGAGTCGCTCGCGGCCAACCTGCTTGGCTTTGTCACCTACGACGGCCAGGGCCAATATGGACTCGAGGCCAACTACCAGAGCGTGCTCGCGGGGACGCCGGGTTATATCTCGAGCTACCGGGACCTCGCCAACCGCGAGATCGTCCTAGGCACCCACACGCACCAGGACCCGATCCCTGGTTCGGCCCTTGTGACCTCAATCGACGCCAACATCCAGTACCTGGCCGAGCAGGCCCTGGCCGCCGGCGTGAAGAGGGCGAAGGGCGAGAGCGGCAGCGTTCTCATCATGGACCCGAAGACCGGCGGCATCGTCGCGTGGGCCGACTATCCCAGCTATAACGCCAACAACTTCACACACACGCCGACGGCACTCTTCAAGGACAACGTCCTTGGCTATGTCTACGAGCCGGGGTCAGTCATGAAGGTCGTCACGCTTGCTGGCGCGATCGACGCGGGCAAGATCAAGCCAAGCACCGTGATCGACGATCCCGGAGCGCTCTACATCGGCGGTTACCGCATCGCGGACTGGGACGGCGCCAACCACGGAAAGATCAACTACACCTTCGTCCTCTCGCACTCGCTCAACGTGGGCGCGATGAAGGCGATGCTGGCCGAAGGCCATGCTTCTTTCTACCGATACCTGCAGAGCTTCGGCCTCACCCAGGCAAGCGGGATCGACGTTGCCGGCGAGAGCTTCGTGGCGCCGCCCCCATCAAATAAGATGGCCGACTCGCAGTACGCGACCACAGCGTTCGGCCAGGGGATCGACGTCAACATGGTGCAGATGCTGTCGGCGATCAATGTGATCGCGAACGGCGGCAAGTACGCACCGCCACATGTCGTGGAGCGTATCGGCAACAAGATCAACCCTGTGATGCTTCAGCCTCAGCGGCAGGTGGTCAGCGCCGCGACCGCCAAGCAGATGACACAGATGATGGAGGCGGTCGTGCAGAACGGCTCGGGTTTCACCTCGCGCGTACCCGGCTTCGAGCTCAACCAGGCGGGCAAGACCGGCACCTCGCAGATCCCTGTCAACGGCAAGTACACCCAGAACGTGTGGGCGTCATTCGTCGGCTTTCTGCCGGCGAACCACCCGCGGTTCACGATGATCGTCGTCGTCCGCAAGCCGCACGCTCCCGGCAGCAACCTCGATTGGACGCTCAACGACGGCTACATCACAGCGGGGCCAATCTGGCAGAAGATCGCCCAGGCCATGGTTGCCGACTGGCACATAGCGCCAAGCAAATAACCGCTCCGGCCGTGCCAACCGGCTGCGCTGATCGTTACAAACTTAAGTAGATGCGCTTCACCCTCCTCGAGATCCTCGGGGCGACACATGGCGGTCAGATTGGCGGGACCTTTGTGGGCAACGCCTTCTCGAGCTTTCACACCGACTCGCGCGAGGTGATGGACGGAGGCGTTTTCTTCGCGCTCAAGGGCTCCGAGATGGATGGTCACGATTTCGTGCCCGATGCGATCCAGCGCGGCGCGGGCCTGCTCGTCGTCGAGCGGCGGATGGAGTCGATGCCGGGCGTCGGCCAGGTGCTGGTCGCCAACGCATGGGACGCGCTGTATGCGCTCGCCCGCTATGCGGCAGATCGGGTGCAGCCCCTGGTCGTGGCGATCACCGGCAGCAACGGCAAGACCTCGACGAAGGAGCTGATGTCCGCGGCGCTCGGCCGCCGCTACAACGTCCTGCACACCGCGGGGAACCTCAACACCGAGACGGGCGTCCCGCTCACGATGCTTCGTCTTGAGCCCGAGCACACGGCCCTGGTGCTCGAGATGGGGATGCAGCGGCCCGGCGACATCGGCCGCCTGGTCGAGCTGGCGCAACCGTCGATCGGCATCATCACGAATATCGGCGTCGTGCATATCGAGTTCTTCGCGTCGCAGGATGAGCTGGCCGCGAGCAAGGGCGAGCTGGTCAAAGGCTTGCCCGAGTCCGGGCTCGCGGTGCTCAACGCCGACGACAGGTACTTCGACTATCTGTCGGGAATGACACCGGCCGGCGTGACCAGCTTCGGTTTCGCGAAAGGTGACTACCGCGCCGAAAACTATCAGGCCGTGGCCAAGGGTGGATCGACATTCACCGTACGAGGGACTGAGGTGCGCCTGCGGCTCGAGGGCAGGCATCAGGCGCTGAACGCGGTGGCGGCGCTCGCTGCGGCCGATTTCGCAGGTGTGCCGCTGGAGGTTGGCGCCGAAGCGCTCGCGGAGGTGGCCGTCGATCACAGACTGCAGGAGATCAAGGCGCCCGCCGGCTTCATCGTGGTTGACGACGCATACAACGCCAGCCCGGAATCGATGCTCGCCGCGTTTGCCGCCATGAGCGATCGGCCGCGGACCGGGCGATTGCTGGCCGTGCTCGGCGAGATGCGGGAGCTGGGCGGCCTTGCCGAGGAATCCCATCGCGTCGTCGGACTGCACGCCGCCAAAGTGTTCGACGCGTTGTGCGTCATCGATGGCGAACGAGCGCGGATCCTTGCCGAAGCGGCCGGAGCCGAAATCGTCGGCAACCGCGCCGAGGCGGTCTTATGGGTGAGGCGCAACGCGCTCGAGGGCGATCGCGTCCTGATCAAAGGGTCGCATGGCATCCGCCTTGACGAAGTCGTGAAAGAGCTGACCCGGTGAGCGTCTTCTCCGCGATCACCTTCGTGGTTGCGCTGGTCCTGTCGGCCGTCCTCTATCCGTTTCTCATTCGCGCGCTGCGAAGGTGGAAGTCCGGACAGGTAATCCAGACCGAGCTGCCCGAGAGCCATCAGAAGAAGGCGGGAACGCCGACAGGCGGCGGAATCGTCTTCGCCGCGCTGGGCGTCATCGCCGGCGTGCTCGCGACGATTGCCGGACACGCAGGCGCCCTGCCTGCTGTGGCGGGTCTGATCGCCGGCGGTCTCATCGGCTTCGCCGACGATCGCAGCAAGCTGCAGGTCGGGGCGCGCGGCATCCCCGCGCGGCTCAAGTTTCCAGTCCAGATCCTGCTGGCGGTCCCAGTCGCGTGGCTGGCGACGGTGCAGGGCGCATCGCACCAGCTCTTCCTGCCGGTCACGCCCTGGCTGATCTTTCCGCTTGCGGTGGTGGCGATCGTCGGCACGGCCAACGCGGTGAACCTCACCGACGGGATGGACGGCCTGGCGGGCGGGCTGTCGGCCATCGCCTTCGCGGCGATAGTGTTGCTCATGCCGGGCGCAGCGGCCGGCGAGAAGGCCGTGGCGATGACGTTGTGCGGCGCGCTGGTCGGCTTTCTGATTTTCAATCGCTACCCCGCGCGAGTGTTCATGGGCGATACGGGTTCGCTGGCGATCGGGTTTGCAATCGCTGCGATGGCCGTGCAGCAGGGACTGATCCTGCTGCTTCCATTGATCGGCCTTGTGTTTGTGCTTGAGACGCTGTCTGTCATCATTCAGGTGGCTTACTTCAAAGCCAGCGGCGGCCGCCGAGTTTTCAAGATGACCCCGATCCACTACACGTTCCACCACCAGGGTTGGTCTGAGAATCGCATCGCGCTCTCCTTCTGGGGCGCGGGGCTAGTCTCGGCGCTGGCCGCGGCCGGGGTGGTGCGGCTGGCCTCGTGACGGCCCTGGTGGTCGGGGCGGCGCGCAGCGGGGTCGCGCTTGCCAACCACCTCACCGGCAAGGGCGAGCGCGTCCGGCTGACCGACCGAAGGCCCGAGTCGGAGCTCGCGGACACCATCGCGCACCTGCCCGCCGGCGTCGACCTGCGCGTGGGCGGCTACGACGAGAGCGTTC
>JAYUFT010000222.1:0-4059 GCA_043738605.1 Candidatus Dormiibacterota bacterium
GGAGATATGCCACATCCAGAGCAGCGCCGCCAGGGACAGTGCCGCCCACACCGCATACGCCGCAGGTTCAGGCAGAGCCGTGAGCGGGGCGAACAGCCAGGCCAGGAGCGGCGGGCTGATGTAGGTCGCCGAGGAATCGATGTTGGTCTGACCGCCCGCAAACCCGGTCGAGAGCGATCGCAGAGTCGGGATGTCGTAAATGGTCGACCAGCCGTATCGCAGCCCGGCCTCGGCGGCGACGTAGTAGATCCGGACGTCCTCGTGAGCGGGAAAGGCCACGAAAGCGGCGATCCAACGGCCGACGTCGTACACCGCGCCCCAACCGGCGGCCACCGCGGCTGCGGCGAGCCAGAGTGGTGGCCGCCCAGACTGCGATGCCGGATGATTCACGTGAGTGCCTATTCTCGACCAGTGACCTCGCACAAACCAGCCGGCGTCCACGTTCCGGTCATTGTCGGCCCGACCGGAATCGGTAAGTCACAGCTGGCGTTTGAGCTTGCGCTCGAGCTCGGCGGTGAGATCGTGGTGGCGGACTCGCGGCAGGTCTACCGGATTCTCGACATCGCGACCAACAAGCCGTCGCCGGAGCAGCGGCGGCGAGTCAGTTATCACATGATCGATTTCGTCGACCCGGCTGCGACCTTCAACGCGCGCGAGTACATCTCCGGTGCCGAAGCGGCCATCGCCGACATCGCGTCGCGCGGCCGCGTCCCGATCATCGAAGGCGGGACGATGCTGTACGTCGATGCGCTCTCCGATGGTTTCAGCCTCATGGGCGTGCCACCGAATCCGAAGCTGCGGGCCCGGCTCAATGAGATGGACGTGGCTGCTCTGCGCGAGATGTTGGTCGCGATCGACCCTGATCCGGGTGTCGACCTTCAGAACCCTGTTCGCATGGTCCGGGCCATCGAGGTGCTGCAATCGGCCGGACCTCCGCTGCGGCGCCTGCGGAATCGCACCGCACCTACCTGGACTCCTTATCGCGTCGGCTTGACCGCAGAGCTCAAGGTCATCGACCGAAGGCTCGAAGAGCGGAGCCGCCGGCAGGTGGAACGCGGGCTTGTCGCCGAGACCGACAGCGCGCTCAAAGCCGGCGTACCGGCAACAGCGCCCGTGCTCACCGGTATTGGCTATACGGAGGCGCTGGCGTTCATCCGCGGTGATATCACCATGGAACAGCTGCCCGTGACGATGGCCCAGTCGAACCGCCAATATGCGCGCAGACAGCTGCGATGGTGGCGGCGCGATCCACGCGTGCGGTGGTTCGACATTGCGCCAGATGGCACGGTGCCTGTCGCCGCTATCCTCAAATACTTGAAGGAGAACGGATTTGAGCCGAACGTCGGATAGGACCGCCGGCGCCCAGCGACTTGGGCGGATCCCTCCTTACCTGTTCGCTGAGATCGATCGGAAGGTCCAACAGAAGAAGAAAGCAGGCGTCGACGTGATCTCGCTGGGTATCGGGGACCCAGACCTGCCCACACCGGCCCGCATCGTCAGCGTTCTGCAGGAGGCGGCAGCCGATCCCGCCAACCACAGGTACCCCTCTTACTTCGGTTTGGCCGAGCTTCGCGACGCGATCGCCGGCTGGTACCACCAGCGCTTCGATGTGAGCCTCGACCCCAGCACTGAGATCCTGCCGACGCTCGGCTCGAAGGACGGGATCAGCCATGCGCCGCTGGCGCTCGTCGACCCAGGCGACATCGTGCTGGCCCCGGATCCTGGTTACACCGTCTACGCGACCGGGGCGATCATGGCCGGTGCCGATCCATACGTGATGCCCCTGACCGCGGCCAACCACTGGCTCCCGGACCTCGACGCGATTCCCGACGATGTCGCCCAGCGAGCGAGGCTCATGTGGCTCAACTATCCGAACAATCCGACGGCGGCGGTGGCGGGCCGCGAGTTCCTCGAGAAGGCGGTCGAGTTCTGCAGCCGGCACGACATCGTCCTGTGCCACGACGCCCCTTACTCGGAGATCTGCTTCGATGGCTACCGCCCGCTCAGCCTTTTCGAGATTCCGGGCGCCAAGGAGGTCGGGCTCGAGTTCCACTCGCTGTCCAAGACCTTCAACATGACGGGCTGGCGGATCGGATGGGTCTGTGGCCGCGCCGACCTTATCGGGCTCATCGGCCAGCTGAAGACGAACATCGACTCTGGCATCTTCCAGGCCGTGCAGTGGGCAGCGATCGAGGCGCTGAACGGGGGAGAGGAAGAAACTCGCGCGGCCAATGAGATCTACGCGCGGCGGCATCGTCTCGTCGCTGACACGCTCAATTCTCTGGGCTGGTCGATCAAGCCGCCCCGCGCGACTTTTTACGTTTGGGCCCCGGTTCCAGATGGATACGATTCCATACGATTTGCCGGCCATGTCCTTGACCAGGTGGGCGTGAACATCACACCCGGGGTGGGTTTCGGCGCCCATGGCGAGGGGTATTTCAGGCTGTCCGTGACGGCTCCTGATGCACGCCTCGAAGAGGCGATGACGCGCTTGAGGAAGCTCAAGCTCTGATCACGACCCGAACCCCGCGCGAGAGGGCGTACCTCGTCGGAGTGCTGCTGCCAGGGACGACGGCCGAAGCGGTGGGCGACCAGATGATCGAGCTCGCCGACCTGACCCGGACCGCGGGAGCAGAGGTGGTGGGCACTGAGATCCAGAGGCGGAGTGGGGTGGACCCAGCTCATTTCATCGGGATGGGCAAGGTCGATGAGTTGCGCGAGATGCGCCAGGAAGGCGCGTTCGACCTGGTCATATGCAACGACGATCTGAGTCCTCGCCAGCAGCGCAACCTCGAGCGCGAGCTCAAGGTGCGGGTGCTCGATCGAACCGAGGTGATTCTCGATATCTTCGCCCAGCACGCGCGCACCCACGAGGGGCGTCTGCAGGTCGAAGCGGCGCGACTTCACCACATGCTGCCGCGCTTGATCGGGTCATACGCATACGACCGCCAGGTCGGTGGCCGTCGCGGTGGGGTGGGGGCGAGAGGTGGCGCCGGCGAGCAGCAGATCGAGGTGGAGCGGCGGCGCATTCGAAAGCGGATGCGCGACCTGGAGCGGGAGATCGAGCAGGTGCGCTCGCAGCGCCACCAGCAGCGGACCGGCCGGCGCAAAGCGGAGCTCGAGACGGCCGCGATCGTCGGCTACACGAATGCGGGCAAATCGACTTTGCTCAACGCACTGACAGGAGCGAGCGTCCAGGCGGAGCAGCGCGTGTTCGCAACCCTCGATCCGACCACACGGCGCCTCGGCCTGCCCACCGGGCGCGAGGTTCTCCTGACCGACACGGTCGGGTTCATCCAGAAGCTGCCCACCGACCTCGTCGCCGCCTTCCGCGCCACGCTCGAGGAGGTGACCGAAGCCGACCTGATCATCCAGGTGCTCGACGTCAGCTCGTCAACGGTGCTCGACCAGGCTGCGACGGTGGAGAAGGTGCTTGGCGACCTCGGCGCAGCTGACAAACCACGTGTGGTGGTGTTGAACAAGGTCGACCTGCTGGGGCTGTCAGCCCGGCGACGCGCGATCGGGGCGGTCACCAGCCGATACCCGGACGCGGTAGCCATCTCGGCCACCAAGCGAAGTGGTTTGAAGGAGTTGCTCGGTGCAGTCGAGAAGTCAAGCCGCGGCGACATGGTCGACTTCGAGATCCTCGTTCCTTATGGAGGGGAGTCGGTGCTCGCCGCTCTGCGCAAGGTCGGGGGCGTCGAGCGGACGGAGTACGTCGAAGGCGGCACGCGGGCGTGGGGCTGGGTACCTCGCCACGCAGCGCAACGATTCGAGGCCTACTCCGCGACGGCCGGACGGTCCGGCGCTAGTGGAAGAGGCGGATCACCCCGCGCACGACGCCCACAAGGCTGACGTTGGTGGTGACGATCGGCTCGTAGGCGGGGTTCTCGGCGATCAGCTTGACGTGGCCGTTGCCTCGCTCGAACCTCTTCACGGTGGCGTCGCCATCCACCAGGGCCACGACGATCGAGCCGTTGGTGGCTTGCTGTTGCGGCTTGACGAGCACGAGGTCGCCGTCGAGGATGCCGGCGTTGATCATGCTTTCGCCGCGGACGC
>JAYUFT010000223.1:0-4055 GCA_043738605.1 Candidatus Dormiibacterota bacterium
CCCTCGATGATCACCGTGAGCTGGGGGCCGTGCGACTCCCCCGACGTCAAGTACCGCAGCATTGAGGCGATGATAGGGACTGAGTGGTCATGCCATGACTGAGCGCCCCCTCCGGCCCTGGTCCCTCCCGCGCTTCGCGCGGGGGCCCCAGCGGAGAGCGGGGAGGAAGCAAGCCCTCGAAGTTGCGCTCATCGACGTCGGCGGCACGTTGTGGCCGAACTCATGGCCGCTGCGCGAGACCGATGGCGATGGACGTCATCGCAGGGTGGCGAAAGCAATGCCCGATCTGAGTCCTGACGCGGTCGACTCGCTGGTCACCGACCTCATCCGGAGCAGCCGCATCGGCGACGAGGCGCGCAGCGTCAACACCGAGCACACGGTGCAGGTCCCACCCGCAGAGCTGCTCGTCGCCACGACACTGTCGCGGCAGGGTTTGCCATCCGACGCCGGGACGGTCGCGCGGATTCGGCGAGCGATGGCGCTGCCGGTCGCTGATCGCTTGAAGCCGTTGCCTGGCGCCCTCGAGCTGCTTGCGAACATCCACACCTGGGGCATGCGCAACGTGATCGCCAGCAACACCTACTGGCGGGACGCAGAGAGCTACTGGGAGGACTTCCGCCTCCTCGGCATGGCCGGCCACGTCGACGCGATAGTCACCTCGGTTGATGCCGGCCACCTGAAGCCACACCCAGCCGTTTTCGAGATGGCGATGCGGGCGGGCGGCGCGCCCGCTGAGCGATGCGTCGTCATCGGCAACAAGGAGTCGAACGACATCGAGCCGGCGCTCGCGCTTGGCATGCGCGCAATCCTCGTGCACCCCGACGACCCCGTCCCCGTCTCCAGCCGGGCCCACGCAATCGCGCCCGACCTCTGGGCGTGCGCCGATGCCTTGAAAGCTATGCTCGCCGCATCGTGAAGAACGAGATGGCGCGCGACGTCGACCGCCAGGTCGTGGCGCTCGATGTCAACGGCGAGCTCGCCGAGCTCCTGGTCCCCGTCCACAAGACCCTGCTCGAGGTGCTGCGCGAGGACATGCAGCTCACAGGCACCAAGCATGGATGCGAGCTGGGCGAGTGTGGCACGTGCACGGTGCTGGTCGATGGCAAGCCGGAGCTGAGCTGCCTGGTGCTGCCGGTGCAGGTCGAGGGCCGCGCGATCACGACGATCGAAGGAATGGCGAGCGGCTCGGAGCTGCATCCGCTTCAGCAAGCGTTCGTCGAGCTCGGCGCGGCGCAGTGCGGCTACTGCACGCCGGGCATCCTGCTCGCGGCGAAATCGCTGCTCGAATCCAACGGCGCGCCAACGAGGGATGAGATCCGCGAAGCCCTAGCGGGCAACCTGTGCCGCTGCACGGGCTACTCCAAAATCCTGGACGCGATCGAGCTCGCATCAGATCGAATAAGGCGATCCTCCCCGCTCGCGGGGGAGGTGGCCCGTAGGGCCGGAGGGGATGTTCAGTAAAGCAATGACTGCTGGAAACAACGGCTTCTCGGTCATCGGCAAGCCCTTCCCCAAGCCCGACGCCGTGTCCAAGGTGACGGGCCGCGCCGTCTACGCCGACGACATGCTCCCCGCCCGCACCCTCCACTGCCGCATCCTGCGCAGCCCGCACCCGCACGCGCGCATCCTCTCCGTCGACACCTCGGCGGCGCGCCGCATGCCAGGTGTGGTGGCCGTGATCACGGGCGCCGACCTCCCCATCAAGTTCGGCATCCTCCCCGTCACCCAGGACGAGCGCGCCCTGGAACACGAGAAGGTGCGCTACGTGGGCGACCCGATCGCCGCGGTCGCCGCCCTCGACGAGGAGATCGCAGCCGCCGCGTGCGACGCGATCTCGGTCGAGTACGAGGTGCTCGAGCCCGTGATGTCCATCGACGAGGCGCTCGCCGAGACGAAGGACGAGCGCATCCAGGACTACGGCGGTCCCAACAACATCCACAAGCTGGTCGCACTCGAGTTCGGGGACGTGGAGGCGGGCTTTGAGAAGGCGGACCACATCCGCGAGGACGTCTTCTTCTTCCAGGGCAACACCCATCTGCCGATGGAGCAGCACAGCGCCATCGCCACCTTCGTCGACGGGCGTGTGACGCTGTGGTCCTCGACCCAGGTCGTCCACTACGTCCACAGGGCGCTCGCGAAGGTGCTCGAGCTGCCCATGAGCAGGATCCGCGTCATCGGAGCGGCACACGGCGGCGGGTTCGGAGGCAAGACCGACCCTTTCGCGCACGAGATCATCGTCTGCAAGCTGGCGATGCTCACCGGCCGCCCGGTCAAGTGCACGCTGACCCGCGAAGAGGTCTTCTACGCGCACCGAGGCCGACACCCCGTGCTGATGTGGGTCCGCACCGGCGTCACGAAAGACGGGCACATCACGGCGATGCACTTCAAGACCGCGCTCGATGGTGGCGCATACGGCTCGTACGGAGTCGCCTCGACCTTCTATACAGGCGCCCTCCAGACCGTCACCTATGACATCCCCGCCTACCGCTTCGAAGGCTGCCGCGTCTTCACCAACAAGCCGCCGTGCGGACCGAAGCGAGGCCATGGCACTCCCCAGCCTCGTTTCGCGCTGGAGCTGCATCTCGAAAAGATCGCGCACGACATCGGCATCGACTCTGTCGACCTGAAGCAACGCAACTTCGTCAAGCCGATGACCCGCACGGTCAACTGGCTGCGCGTGACTTCGTGCGGCCTCGAAGAGTGCACCGAGCGAGTGCTGACCGCGTCCGGTTACCGCAATCGCAAGAAGCAGCGCGGCCGTGGCATGGGTTTCGCGATCTCGAGCTATATGTCGGGCGCGGGCACGGCGATCTACTGGAACGACATGCCCCACTCGGAGGTCCAGATCAAGGTCGACCGCGGCGGCGTCACCGCCTACTGCGGCGCGATGGACATCGGCCAGGGTTCGGACTCGGTCCTCGCCGCGATCGTCGCCGAGGAGCTTGGCCTTCAACCGCGCGACATACGTCTCGTCACCGCGGACACCGATACGACGCCGATCGACCTGGGCTCCTACTCCTCGCGAGTGACTTTCATGGCAGGCAACGCCGCGCTCCAGGCGGCCCGCAAGATGCGCGTGATGCTCGTCGAGGCAGTGGCCGCAAAGATGGGCAGCGCGTCAGAGGCAGTGGCTGTCGGCGCGGGCCGGATCGGCGACTTTAGCTTCGAGGAAGCCAGCATCTTCGCCGAGGCACGCTTCGGCACCCTCACCAGCGCGGGCAGCTACACGCCGCCCAAGATCGCCGGTCCGTACAAGGGCAGTGGCGTGGGCCCCAGCCCCGCCTACAGCTATTCGGCATGCGTGGTCGACCTCGACGCCGACCCGCGCAGCGGCATCGTCCACCTGAACAAGGTGTGGATCGCGCACGACGTGGGCCGCGCCATCAACCCGCTCCTCGTCGAGGGCCAGGTGGAAGGCGGCGTTTACATGGCACTGGGCGAGGCGCTCATGGAGGAGCAGGCGTTCCGCAAGGGCCTCCACAAGTGGCCCTCGATGCTCGAGTACAAATCGCCGACCTTCATGGACATGCCCGAGGTCGAGACCTTCATCGTCGAGACTGTCGACCCCGAGGGTCCGTATGGAGCCAAGGAGGCGGGGCAAGGGCCCCTACTTCCTGTTATCCCTGCGGTCAGCGCGGCGGTCTTCGATGCTCTCGGCGTCTGGATCGACGAGGTCCCGGTGACGCCCGAGAAAATCGTGGAGGCGCTCAGGCGCAAAGAGAAAGGAGAGCCACCTCGCTTTGGACCGACGAGCTTTCCTTTGATCCCCTACCCGGCCTGCATCAAGGTCGAGCCCCCACCAAAAACGCTGGAGGTCGGCAGTGCTTCGGCTGCCTCGATTTAAGTACCTGCGGCCGAAGACCGCGCGCGAGGCTGCGCATATGGCGACCGAGCTCGGTCCGCGCGCGATGTTCGTCGCCGGCGGCACCGACCTGTTTCCAAAGTTGAAACGGCGCCAGTTCGAAATCGAAGCTCTGATCGCTCTCGACTTTCTTTCGCGCGAGGTCCACGCCGGCTCACACGCAACCGAGCTTGGCGCCGGCGTCACGCTGTCG
>JAYUFT010000224.1:0-4048 GCA_043738605.1 Candidatus Dormiibacterota bacterium
TCGATCGGCCAGGGCTTCTACAGCAGCTTCGCGCGGGCCAACTTCCTCGGCATCCACTTCGAGCTCATCTTCGTGGTGCTCGCTGCAGTCGAGAAATTCTGGGCGAGCCCCGTGGTCCTGCTCGTCTTCTCCTCCGCCGGCCTCGCCGCCACCGCGCCGGCCGCATTCCTGTTTTTCAAGGCGATCCTGCCCACCGGCCGCGCCGAAGCCAAATGGCTCGCCCTCGCGATGGCGCTGCCCATCCCCTTCTGGGCCTCCATCCAGGAGGCGGCGCGCGATTTCTTCCACCCCGAGAACATGGCCCTGGCGTTCGCCCTCTTCGCGGCGTGGGCCGGCATCCGCGGCCATCGCGTCGCCATGTGGGCCCTGTGCGTGCTCGTCCTCACCTGTAAGGAAGACCAGGTCTACACGATCGGCGTGATCGGGCTGCTCATGGCCGCGCACGGTGCGCCCGACATCAAGAAGCACTGGCGATTCATCGTCTACCTGGCCGGCGCCTGGTTCCTGATCGGCACCGGGATCGTCCAGCAGCACCTGCGCAACGGCGGCTACACCGATTTCGTCTATTACGGATGGCTCGTCCTCCACCCTTCATCAACCGCAGTCCTGGCCGCGACCTTCAACCCACAAGCGCTGCTGGTGGTGGCAGCGATCATCGCGAGCATGGGCGGGCTGCCCTTGCTCGCCCCACGCTGGTTGCTCCTGGTCATCCCGCCATACCTGGCCGATGTTCTGAGCAGCCACAACCCGCAGAACGTCCTCAACCTCCACTACGCGCTGCTGCTGCTGTTCCCGCTGATCGTCGCGGGCGGAGCCGGCGCCCGAAAGCTGCTCGAGCGCCGCACTTTGAGACCGGCCTATGCGCTGCTGATCATCCTGCCCGCCCTCCTGATCGCGTGGGGCACCGGCCGCCTTCCGCCCGCCCTCAACGCCAATCCCGCCCTGTACTCGCGTGCCGACACGCTGTCCGAGCTGCAAACCGCGACCGCGATGATCCCCGCCACCGCCCCGGTCTCGGCGGACGATGGCCTCGCCGTCTGGCTCGCCAACCGCCACACCATCAACGACTTCCCCGACAAGCTCGACGGCACCTGCTACGTGGTCCTGGACCACCAGCCCTATATCAGTGGCCCCACCAATCCAGCTCAGCGCCTGGCGGCCATCGACCAGCTGGCAAACAGCGGCAGGCATGTGCTGTTCGACGACGGACGATTCCAGGTCTGGAGCCCGGTCGGGACCTGACGAAGTCCTGACTCCGTACCCTTAAGGGTCAACATGGCAGTCGCCACCTCGGTCCACGAGCGCCTCGATCGGCTGTTCAAGCAGCGGATCGTGATCTTTGACGGCTCGATGGGGGTCATGCTCCAGAAGCGCGGCCTTTCGGACGCCGAGTTCCGCGGCGCGCGCTTCAAAGACCACCCCAAGCCGCTGCGCAACAACAGCGACATCCTCAACCTGTCCCAGCCCGAGATGGTTACCAAAGTCCACCTCGACTACCTCGAGGCGGGCGCCGACATCATCACCACCAACACGTTCACCTCGACCGCCATCTCCCAGGCCGACTACGGCCTGTCCGACCTCGTCTACGAGATGAACTTCCAGGGCGCCAAGCTCGCGCGCAAGGCCGCCGACCAGTACGAGAACCGCTTCGTCGCGGGCTCCCTGGGCCCGACCAATGTCACCCTGTCCCTCTCGCCCAAGGTCGACGACCCCTCGTACCGCGACGTGACCTTCGATGAGCTGCGGCGCGGCTACGCCGAGGCGGCCACCGCGCTCAAGGAGGGCGGCGCCGACCTGCTGCTGATCGAAACCATCTTCGACACCCTGAACGGCAAGGCCGCCATCGCCGCGGTCAAAGAGGTCGCGCCGGAATTGCCGCTTTTCGTGTCGGTCACCGTCGTCGACAGGAGCGGGCGCAACCTCTCGGGCCAGACCGTCGAGGCGTTCTGGACGTCGGTCGAGCACGCAGAGCCCTTCGCCGCCGGCGTCAACTGCTCGCTCGGCGCCACCGAGATGCGCCCCTACATCGCCGACCTGTCGCGCGTCGCGCCCGTCTACGTCATCTGCTACCCGAACGCGGGCCTACCGAACGCCTTCGGCGGCTACGACGAGCAACCGCCCACCACCAGCAGCCTCCTGAAGGAGTTCGCGGAGAGCGGCTTTCTGAATGCTGCGGGCGGCTGCTGCGGCACAGGCCCAGAGCACATCAAGCAGATCCGCGACGCGATGGAGGACATCAAGCCGAGGCACGTGCCCAAACGCGCCGCGCGCACCAGGTTCAGCGGCCTGGAACCTTTCGAGATCGGCCCCGACACCAACTTCGTGCTGGTCGGCGAGCGCACCAACGTCACGGGCTCGGCCCGGTTCAGGCGCCTCATCGAGTCGGGCGACTTCACCGGCGCCGTCGCCGTCGCTCTGGACCAGGTGAGAGGCGGGGCCAACCTCATCGACGTCAACATGGACGCCGACCTCCTCGACTCGGAAGAGGCGATGACCAAATTTCTGAACCTGATCGCCACCGAGCCCGAGATCGCGCGCGTGCCGATCATGGTCGACAGCTCCAAGTGGACGGTCCTCGAGGCCGGCCTGAAATGCGTCCAGGGCAAGGGCGTCTGCAACTCGATCAGCCTCAAAGGCGGCGAGGAGGCCTTCCTCCAGCAGGCTCGCAAGGTCCGCGCCTACGGAGCCGCGGCAGTGGTGATGGCCTTCGACGAGGCCGGCCAGGCGGACACCTTCGAACGCAAGGTCGAGATCTCCAGCCGCGCCTACAGGCTGCTGACCGAGAAGGCGGGCTTCCACGCCGAGGACATCATCTTCGACCCTAACATCCTCCCGATCGCGACCGGCATCGAGGAGCACGCGGGCTACGCGAAAGCGTTCATCGACGCGACCAGAGAGATCAAGAAGCGATTCCCCGGTGTGCGCGTGTCGGGCGGCGTCTCCAACCTCTCCTTCTCTTTCCGGGGCAACGACCGCGTGAGGGAGGCGATCCACTCGGCCTTCCTTTATCACGCGATCAAGGCGGGACTGGACATGGGCATCGTCAACGCCGGCCAGCTCGCCGTCTACGAGGACATCCCGAAGGATCTGCTCGAGCTGGTCGAGGACATCATCTTCGACCGCCGGCCTGACGCCACGGAGCGCCTCGTCGAGTTCGCCAAGAACGTCTCCGGCTCGGGCGCCAAGCGCGAGGTCGACCTCAGGTGGCGCGAGGGCACAGTCGAAGAACGCCTTGCGTACGCCGTGCTGCACGGCGAGGTCGAGTTCATCGAGGCCGACGCCGAGGAAGCGCGCCAGAAGTTCGGCGCCGGGTTGCTCGTTATCGAAGGCCCGCTGATGGACGGCATGAAGGTGGTGGGCGACCTGTTCGGGGCCGGCAAGATGTTCCTGCCCCAGGTGGTCAAGAGCGCGCGGGCGATGAAGCGCGCGGTCGCATACCTCGAACCATTCATGCAGGCCGAGAAGAAGGCGTCCGGCAGTGTGAGCGTGCGCGGCAAGCTGGTGACCGCCACCGTCAAGGGCGACGTCCACGACATCGGCAAGAACATCGTGGGCGTGGTGCTGGGCTGCAACAACTACGAGGTCGTCGACCTCGGCGTCATGGTTCCGGCCGACAAGATTCTCGACACCGCGATCGAGCTCAAAGCCGACGCGATAGGCCTGTCCGGTTTGATCACGCCATCGCTGGACGAGATGGTCGACGTCGCCAAAGAGATGACGCGTCGGGGTTTCACGATGCCGTTGCTCATCGGTGGCGCGACCACGTCCAAGCAACACACCGCGGTGCGCATCGCGCCCGCGTACACGGGCCCCACGGTCCACGTGCTGGACGCTTCGCGCGTGATCGGGGTCGTGTCGGACCTGTTCGACAAAGACCGCCGCCCGATCTTCGACAAGGCCAACCGCGTGCTACAAGACAAGCTGCGCGCGCAGCACACGACGGCCAAGCGAGCGCTGCTTCCGCTCGACGAGGCGCGCGACAAGCGGTGGGCCCTGGGCTTCGACGATCTCCCGACGCCGCCGTTCACCGGCACGCGCGTGATCGAGC
>JAYUFT010000225.1:0-12000 GCA_043738605.1 Candidatus Dormiibacterota bacterium
CTCGCCAGCCAGCCGCCCACGAATGCGCCCAGGATGCCAACCACGATGTCCCACAGCAGCCCCATGCCCTTGCCACTGAGCACCTTGCTGGCGACGAACCCTGCGATGGCTCCGACTACGATCCAGACCAGTATTCCAATCATTTCCCTCTATACCTCCGATGTCGCCTTGCGGCGGTGGTTAGAACGGGTGGTGGGTTTGACGACATCCCCGTCACCCATGGCCGCCAGCTCGTCGCCCATCCGGCGGGCGTGCTTGGCGAGGCGCTTCATCTGCGCCCGTTGAGTTACCGCGTAGCCGCCGATCGCTGCGCCGGCGACGAGGCCCAAGGCCAGCATGCCGAACATCGACCACTGGCGTCCCCCCTGCTGGAACTCGGGCAGTGCCACGAAGTCCCCGAGGGAAGCGTCATTCCACTTCTTGGGCCAAGACGTGAAATCCCTCACGAGGAGGCTGGCTTTGCGCCTTTCGGTGCGGTGACGATCCTGATCAGGACGACTAGGCCCCAGCCGATCACGGCGTAGACCACGAGCGCCACGAGCGATGCAGTCTCGAAGGTGTTCGTCCTTGTACCGGTGTCGCCGAAGATCCCAGTGAAGGGAGCCACCATCGGCCCGCTCACCTGGTAGATGAAGTTGACGAAGGCGGAGTGCGCCGAGGCGCCGAACAGCTTCCCGAGGAAGCGTGCAGCGATGAAGATCTCGACCACACCGACCACGAACCAGACGACCGCCGCGGCGCGAAAGTTGTAGCGGCCCTGTTCGGTCATCGAAACGTGCTGGACGGGAGCGGACGCAGGAGCGGAATCCGGCTGCTGAACTGCCATTTATTCACTCACCTCTTAGGGTCAGGATCGCTCTCAGCCCGTAACAAAGTCAGCAACTAACATCCGCTGAGCGAGAGGCGCCGCGGCTCAGGCCAGGCCTGCGTACCTCGCCTCGAGCACCAAACGGTCGGAGTACCACTTGTTCTTCTTGTCGAAGTGGCCCGTGCAGGTGATGAGCGTGAGGCGCGGCACTCCGTATGGCTCGGCCAGCCCTGGGATGGCCGACCCGGCCGAAACGCTTCGCATCGACTCGACGAGGAAGAGACGGTGACTCCCGTCGGCGAGCACGACCACGATCCTGTCGCCCGTATGTAGCTCTATGAGCTTGCCGAAGATCATCGGTTGGCCCGGGTAGCCCGCATGGCCCTCGATCACCGAGTCGCCTGGGGCCCCAGGAACAGGGCTGCCTGTGTACCAGCCGGCATTCCATGAATTGACCGGAACGTTCAGGACCCCATACTGATTGACGCCGACCTTCTCCACGGCCCTGTGGACATCAAGCTGCGAGATGAGCAGCTGAACGGGCGGGGATTTTGGTACGCGCGGCTGAGGTGGCAGCGCCGCTTCCGTTGACGGCAGCTTGGCTGACGGCTGGATCAATGAAGCATTCAGCGCAGCGACATCTTCGGGCGGCCGCGCCAGGTCCATCAAGCCGTCGGTGGGAGCCCCGTCGCGCCAGGTGGTCGCTGCGGTCACCACCAGCAGGACCACGAGCACGACCTCTCCGACCAGCCGTGTAGGAAGTTTGGCGCGGTCGACGATTGCCGGCCACGCCCTGATCATTCCCAAACCTTACGCGGTGCGGCGGCGCCTTCGGGCGCTCACGCCCAGTGCGGTTGCGCCGACGCCAGCGCCGATTCCGACGATGAGAAGCCACGGGAACGACCCGAGCAGCTCAGAAGGAACCCCCAGGTTGCCCGCGCCAAAGATGTTGCCGGCTGGCGGGGGAACGTAGCCTGGAACGCCAAAGCCACAGCCGCTCGGCCGGATGATGCGGTTGGTGTCCAACGTGACAGCGGCAGTTCGGGCGAGCGCCCTACCGTTGAGCGTGGCACCGGTCTGCATCTGGATGCTGATGTTGGCCATGATGGTGCCGACGAACGTCGTCGACGTGGCGAGGGTTGCGGAGCTCGTGACCCGCCAGAAGACATCGCACGGCTGTGCGCCGCCGATAAGGCGGACTCGGGCACCGGAGAAGGTGATAAGGGTGGTCGGCGAGGCGGTGGTCCCGATCAGGAAGATGTAGACGCCTGAGCCGCTGAGCGTCAGCGTTCCCTTCAGCGTCGGCGCCGTAGTCTGGCAGTAGACGCCTGGCCCCAGAGTCAGGCCTCCCAGGTTTATGCCGGTGTAGTCCTTGGTGCACGGTTGGACCGCAGCCCCATAAGCGGCGGTCAGGTCCGTCTCGGCAGTGGTGTAGACGCTGTCGCCAATGTGCTTAGGCCCGGAGGTTCCCGGCGGGAAGCCGGTAATGCCAGCGCCCGAGGCTCCAATGGCCCCGGTGACCCAGCTGGGGCCGGTGTTCGTCATGCCCGCTCCGGACAGGACGGCGAAGTTGCCCGCCGTGTTTGAGCCGGGCATGGGGTCCGTGGCCGCCAACGCGATTGCCGGCCATATAAGGACCACGAGTGTTGCAAGACTGACCGACAGAACAGAGCGTCGCATGTTTTTCACCTCGTCATAGTGTGTAAATCGGCGTAACAATATCAGCAAAATTCCCCTTCCGCCTAATACGAGGGTGGAGTCATGATCCAGAGGACCTCGGTGCGCCCCGGCCCCGGGTTTTGGTTCTTGTGCGGGATTTGGCTTTCGAACGTCAGCGAATCCCCGGCGGCGAGGTGGTACAGCTCCTCGCCGACCCAGAAATCGAGCTTCCCCTTCAGCAGGACCACGCATTCCTCATCGGAGCGGTGCGAGTAGGCCTCATCCCCCGAGCCGCCGCCCGGCTCGATCTCAGTGAAGATCACCATCAGCTTCCCCGTCAGGCTGGGGGTCAGCAGCGAGTCCCGCCACCGGCGCTGCGGATGGGTCAGGACGGCCCGATCGGCTTTACGCACGAGGCGGCCATTTGGCGTCCCGCCGGCAAAGAAGGTTCCGATCGAGGTGTCGAGGGCCTCGGCGATCTTGCGTAGCGAGGCTACTGACGGAGAGGTTCTGTCGTTCTCCACCTGCGAGTGGAAGCTCTGGGTCAGGCCCGTCGCCTGTGCGAGCTGCTTCAGCGACTGGCCCCGCTTTTCGCGGGCTCGGCGGATCGTCGCCCCGAGCGTCTCGGTCATGCCGGCCGAGTCTCGGTCGCCGACCGCGCAGCCGTAAGCAGCAAGCCGGCCTCGCCTTCGCCTCGACCATGGCGGCGGACGATCGCCGAGGCGGCAAAGATGCAGGTCAGGGTCACGACCAGCATCACGGTCGCGATTGAATTCACGACTGGCGAGATCCCGAATCTCAGCATCGAGTAGATCAGGAGAGGCAGCGTGGTCGAGCCCGCACCGGCGACGAAGAAGGTCAGCACGAAATCGTCGAATGAGAACGTGAACGCCAGGAGGCCGCCCGCAAGGATGGCCGGGTAGAGCAGAGGTATCGTCACGCGCCACAGGGTTCGCAACGGTGTGGCGCCGAGGTCCTGCGCCGCCTCTTCCAGGCTGCGATCCATGCCCGCCAGCCGTGCCCTGACGATGAGCGCGACGATGCTCGTGTTGTAGACGACGTGGGCGATGACGATCGTCGGGATGCCGAGGTCGAAGTTGATGGTCACGAAGAAGAGCAACGACGCGATCGCGATGACGATCTCGGGCGTGACGATCGTGCCGTACACCATCGTCTCGAAGACGCCACGCAACCGCTTGCCGACTCTCACCATCCCGATTGCGGCAAGGGTTCCGAACAAGACCGCAAGCAAGGCATTGATCGAAGCGACGACCAGGCTCGTGCGCAGCGCCTCCAGCACGGCGTGATCGGTCCACGCGATCCCATACCACTTGAGCGAGAACCCGCCCCACACCGCGACGAGGCGCGACGAGTTGAACGAGAAGATGATCACGAACAGGATCGGAAGGAAGAAAAACGCGTAGACGGCGCCCGTCCACACCCGGAGTAAAGGATCGAACAGCCCAGCCACCCGATCACGCGCGGCTGTCTTCGGTGCCACAGGAAGACGCCCCGCCAGCGTGGCCATCAGAGCGCCAACTCGGAAGAGGTCGCCCGCCTCGCCGCGCGGAAATAGATGGCGATGAGGACAAGCAGGATGAGGATGACTCCCATGGCCAGCGCCGAACCGAAAGCCCAGTCGTGGGAGCTGATGAATTCGTCGCCGATGAGGTTTCCGATCATGAAGCTCCGCGCTCCGCCGAGGATGGAGGGCACGAGGTACTCGCCCATCAGAGGTATGAAGACCAGGAGGCAGCCGATCACGATGCCCGGCATCGTCAAGGGCACCGTCACGCGCCGAAAGGTTCGCCACCGCCCGGCGCCGAGATCCTTAGCCGCCTCGATAAGCGTCTTGTCGAGCCGCTCGAGTGAAACGTAGAGCGGAAAGATCATGAGCGGCAGGTAGTTGTAGGTGACCCCGAGCAAGATGGCGTTGTACGAGTAAAGGAAGTTCAGATCGCCGTTCAGCAGATGTACCTGAGTGAGGAGCGAGGCCAGCGGCCCGTGGTTTCCGAGCAGGATCAGCCAGGCATATGTCCGGGTCAACGAGCTGGTCCAGAACGGCACGATCAGCATGATCAGCAGCAGGTTTTTCCGGCGGCCTGCCCGCGTGGCGAGAAAGTACGCGAGTGGAAAGCCGATGAGCAGGCAAAGCACAGTCCCGCCGGCAGCCATCCAGACGGTGTTGGCGAAGACCTTCAAGAAGACGGTGCTCTGGGCCAGACGCTGGTAGTTCTCGAGGCTGACCTGATACGAGATGCCGCCGAAGTCAGCAGAGGTGAGAAAGCTGAACACGGCGATAAACCCGATGGGGACGACGAAGAAGGCGAGGTACCAGAAGGCTGCCGGCGCCAAAAGAAGCGGCGCCGGCAGCCTTGCCAGCCCGGCGATCGTGCGACCGACCACTAGGCGGCTTTGAACTCCGCGAAGATCTGGTCACGCATCCTCTGGCCTTTCGCCGTCGGCTTGTTCGATTCGAGATTGGTGAGCACGGTTTGGGGTGGATACACGGTCGGATCCTTCGGGATGCCGTTGGTAATGAAGGGAGTGGCGTCGGTCTCGGGGTTCGCGTAGTAGGAGTAGTTGGCTTCCTGTCCCTCGATCTTCGGATCCAGGATGAAGTTGATGAACGTGTGAGCGGCGACGGGGTCCGGAGCCGTCTTCAGGACCGCCCAGGTGTCGACCCAGTATTCGGAGCCTTCACTCGGAATCACGTATTGGACTGGAGGCGCGGGAGTCAGAGCAAGGATCGCGGCGAAGTCGCCGTTCCAGCCCATCGAATACGCGATATCGCCGTTGGCGATCAGAGTCTTGTAGTTGGCGGAGTCGATGTGGCCGACGTGCGGCTTGAACTTCAACAAAGCGTCTCTCGCGGCGGACAGCTCCTGGTCGTTGTCTGAGTTGTACGAGTGGCCCAGGTACTTCAACGTCGATCCGATCACCTCGTTGGCGCCGTCGAGAACAGAAATCTTGCCGCTGAATTTCGGCGCCATCTCGAAGAAGTCCTTCCACGAGGTCATGCCCTGTTTGATCTTGTCCGTTCGAAAGCCGAAGCCCGTCGTGCCCCAGTCCTTCGGGATGCTGTACTTGTTGCCGAAGTCATAGCCCGACTGCGTGAACCGAGGGTCGATGTGGCCGTAGTTGGTGAGCAGGCTGTGGTCGAGGGGATACAGAAGGTTCTTCTCGATCATGATCTTCACCATGTAGCCGGTGGGAACGACGATGTCGTAGCCCTTGGCGCCGGCCTCGATCTTCGCGAGCATGTCCTCATTGCTGGCATATGTGTCCTGCTTGACGCTCATCGACGGATGCGCCGCCTGGAACTGTTTCAGCGTGTCGGGATTCAGATACTGGCTCCAGTTGTAGATATTCAGGGCGCCTTCGATCGGCTTGCCTGTCAAGCCCGCGGGCGCCTGTGCAGCGGGGGCGCCGCAGGCTGCCAGCAGGAGGCCGCCGGTCGTGACCGCCGACAACGCCAGGAAGTTCCTCCGGCTGAGCTCGCGCGTGTAGATCTGTGTCATTCGTTCTTCCTTCCTTCGGTTTTCATGCGGAGCGTGGAAGCACCAGGCTGACGTCGGGTGCCCAGCTGAGATACACGAGCGCACCAAGCGCAAATTGCTGATTGAGGCCGTTGAGGCCCAAGTTCTGCCGCCGGATGACGATCTCCCTGCCGTCATCGATCCGAACCCGATATTCCGTCTGCTCGCCGAGAAACGTCCCCGCCATAACGCGGCCGCTCCATACGTTCACCGCGGCCGCTGGAGGGGCGCTGGAGATCTCGATCTTCTCGGGCCGGACGGCGACCGTCACCGCGGTGCCTACAGTCGATGCACCTCCGCCCAGGCACCACACCTTGAGCGCATCTTTGGTTTGGACCGCCACGCGGTCCTTATCTCGAGCGACCACCTCCCCTACAAAAAAGTTGGACATGCCGATGAAGTCGGCGACGAATCGCGTCTGCGGGTGCTCGTAGATCTCGCGCGGCGAGCCCTCCTGCTGGATGCGGCCGTCCGCCATCACTGCGATGCGGTCGGACATGGTGAGCGCCTCCTCCTGGTCGTGAGTGACGTAAACGAAGGTGATGCCCACCTGGTGCTGGAGCTCCTTGAGCTCGATCTGCATCTCTTTTCGCAACTTCAGGTCAAGCGCGCCCAGCGGCTCGTCGAGCAGTAGAACTGTCGGGCGGTTGACGAGGGCGCGGGCCAGCGCCACACGCTGCTGTTGGCCACCGCTCAGCTGTCGAGGTTTGCGCTCATTCAGGTGTCCCAGCTGCACCATCTCGAGCGCCTCGGCGGTCCGCCGTTTCAATTCGGGGGCCGGAACCTTCTTCTCCTCAAGGCCGAACGCGACGTTCTCTTCAACCGTCATGTGCGGGAACAGCGCGTAGTGCTGGAACACCGTGTTGACGTCGCGACGGTAAGGGGGCAGGTTGGCCACGTCGCGGCCGCCGATAAGAACGCGGCCCTCGTCAGGCTGCTCGAAGCCGGCGATCAAGCGGAGAGTGGTGGTCTTACCGCACCCGCTGGGTCCGAGCAGAGAGTAGAACTCGCCGTGCACAACACGGAGGTCGATGGCCTCAACGCCACGGGCAGTTCCGTAGCTCTTCGTGACTCCGATCAGCTCGACGTCGTTCGCGTTCGCTCCCGCCAAAGCACCTCACCGTGTTTTCGAGTTCTGAAGCCCTGCTGGCGGAAGTTTAATAGGGCTTAACACCGAGCGCCGGAAAAAATGGTGCTCCTTGGCGCGATCAGCCGGCCGGCGGCGCGGCTGCCGAGAGCGTGATGCTGACGGCCGTCCCGACTCCCTGCGTGCTCTCGATCTCGATCTTGCCCCCGTGGGCCGTCACGATGTCGTGAACGATGGCCAGGCCAAGGCCTGACCCGGTCGAGCTCGGCGTTTTGACGAATCGCTCGAACACGTGAGGCAGGAGCTTGGCGGGAATCCCCTCACCGGTGTCGGTCACCCGGATCACCACCTGGTCGCCTACTGATTGCACCCCAACGCGCACGGAACCGCCGGGCGGAGTGTGGCGGATCGCGTTCGAGATGACATTGGCGATCGCGCTGCGCATGCGGGCGGGGTCGACGTCCACCATCGGGATGCCGTAGTCCAGGTCGCCCGCCAGGTTCACCTCGGACGCCTCCGACTGGGCCTTGAACGACGCGAGCACGTCATGGACCAGGGCGGTCGGGTCGACGGGCTCGCGGTTCAGCACGAGGCTGCCGGCGTCGGTGAGCACCAGCGTTCTAAGGTCCTCGACGAGCACCTCGAGGCCGCGCGTTGCGTCAAGGATCGGCTCGATGTGCTCGGCATCGCCGGGGTACAGGCCGTCGGCGATGCCCTCTGCCTGGCCGCGAATCACCGACAGCGGCGTTCGCAGCTCGTGCGCAACGTCGGCGAGGAAACTGCGCCGTTGCTCGTCGGTCGACTTGAGCCTGGCGGACATCGCATTAAACGCGCGTGCAACCGAGCGCATCTCTGGCGGCCCGTACTCGGGCACGCTTGCGGAATAGTCGCCTTTCTGGATGCGGCTGGCTGCCTGGATGAGGTTGTCGAGCGGACCCGTCATGCGCCGGATCCCACGAAGGCCGACCCCCGCAACGACCAGCACGAGCACCAGCGCACCGATCCACGCGTACTGGCCGACGCCGATCGAGTTCAGCGTCGATCCAAGCGCCAGGCCGACGAGCGCTGTGACGACGCCGCCGGCGACCGCCGCCATCAGCACCACCAGGGCGAGGATGCAACCGATCCGCCAGAGGAACGGTCCTCGGCGCCTACCCCAGCGGCCGGCGGGCGGCCAGGACTGCTCTTCCGGCCACCACGGCGGGCGATGCTGTGGCGGCGGACCCCATGGGCGGCTCAATCAGCTATCCGGCTCGGCGAATCGGTAACCCACTCCAAACACAGTGAGAACGTAGCGCGGTGCGCGCGGATTGGTTTCGACCTTGCGCCGGATATTTTTGATGTGGGCGTCGATCGCGCGTTCGTACGAGTCGAAGGCGACGCCCTTGACGGCATCGAGCAGCTGAGCGCGCGTGAATATGCGGCCAGGTTGCCGGGCCATCGTCGCCAGCAGCTGGAACTCGGTCTTGGTCAGGTCAACCCGGCGGCCGCCGAAGCGCGCTTCCATGCGCGGCACATCGAGCTCGACGTCCCCGACCCGGATCAGGTCTGATGGGGAGCGCAGGCCCTCGGCCCGCCTGAGCACGGCGCGCACCCTTGCCACCAATTCCTTGGGGCTGAACGGCTTGGTCAGGTAGTCGTCGGCGCCGAGCTCGAGGCCGACCAGCTTGTCGGTTTCCTCAGTCCGCGCGGTCAGCATGATGATCGGGATCTCGCCGTCGCGGCGAAGCGCTCGGGTCACGTCCAACCCATCCAGGCCTGGGAGGCCCAGGTCGAGCACCACGAGGTCGGGCCGGCCGGTCCGGGCCGTGCGGAGCGCCGTCTGCCCGTCAGACGCCACGAGCACGGTGAAACCACCGTGCTCGAGATAGTCGCGGACGAGCTGGACGATTCGAGGCTCGTCATCCACGACCAGGATGGTGGTCACGGTGGCCATGCTAGTTCGGGGGAAACGGGGGCGGGCAACCCGCCCCCGTCAGACAAGTGATCACGCCTGTCGCTGGTCGGGCGGCGGCGGAGTCGGTGCCGGCTCGCCGTGCGCCCGCTGGTGCCACTCCTGCATGCGCTCCTCGATCGCGGGCGGCACGCCGCCCCCGTAGCCATGGCGCTTCCAGCCGCCATGACCGCCGCCCCAGCGCCCGAAGCTGAAGATGCGGAGCAGCAGGAAGAAGATGAATACGAAGAACAGCAACCCGAACAACCCAAAGCCGTAGAAATGGGGCTCGTAGTAGTAAGGGGGAAGCGCTGCGCCCGCAGGCAGCTGGGTCGAGACCCCCGCCTGGTAGGACAGCACACCCACGACGGCGGCGATGACCAGTGTCAGCACCACCCACAACAGACTTAGACCGCGTCTCATGTCGATCACTCCTTGAACTCCAGAGGTTGACTGTGTGTCCCGCGCGCGCGGCGCGCAGGTCTTTACTGATGAGTGTTCGGGGAGGTTGTGAGCGGGGTGTGAAGAAACGAGGAAGGCGGTGTGGATTTTCACGCCGTTACGATTGGGGCGAATGGCAAGCCAGTTACGCATGTACACGATCAAGCCGGGAGAGCTCGAGGACTTCGCGCGGGAGTGGGGGGAGCAGATCCTTCCGCTGAGGCTCCAAAGCGGGTTTCGCGTGCTCGGGCCGTGGGTGATCGATGACACGAACCAGTTCATCTGGATCATCGAGCACGACGGCAACTTCGAGCTCGCCGATTCGCGTTACTACGAGTTGCCCGAGCGAAAGGCCATGGACCCCGACCCTGCTCGCCACATCCAGAAGAACGAGCACTGGATGATTCGCGAACCATAGGCTAGGTTTCTAAAAGCCGGCCTTCTCCAGCCCGACCAGCTCAGCGGTCCGCTGCCACAGCCGGGCCTGGGACTGCTGGTCCAGCGTCGACTTTGGCGGGTCGATTCTCTTGATCCCCTTGAAAAACCAACCCGTCGTGCCTTCGTGCGCCTGAGAGATCGCCAGGTCGGCCAGGTCTTCGGCCGCTTTGTGAGGAGACTTCGACACCAGACTCGTAATGACGCGGACGGGCGCCCACGCTTCGTGCATGAGCTCCGAGCGAATAAGGCCGGGATGGCACGCGTTCGCTCGCACCTCCCACCGTTTGGCGCGGCGCGCCAGCTCGAACGTGAACATGAGGTTGGCGGCCTTGGTGGCGCCGAACGTATCAAGCGGCCGGAATTTCGTCTTGTCCATCAGCTGGTCGATGTCGACCCGCGTCGACGAGGGCGCAGTCACCGTGATCACGCGCCCTCGCCCCACGAGCTGATCCCGCAGCAGGTTGGTCAGCAGGAAGGGACCGAGGTGGTTGGTCACGAGCATCATCTCGAAACCCTCCTTGGTCTTCCGGTACTCGCTCGAGAAAGTGGCGGCGATGTTCATGAGTGCGTCGACATGCCCAACGCTGCGACCGATTTCCTTCACCGCTGAGCGCACCGACGCCAGCGAGGAGAGGTCGAGCCCAACCCCGCTCACGCGCTTTTCCTCGCCGCCCAACTTCTTGACGGCCGCCGCCAGGCGGTCAGTCGGCCGGGCGAGAAGCACCACCCGCGCGCCACGCCGGACCAGCACTGACGCCGTCGCCGCGCCGATGGCTCCCGTGGCACCCGTGATGACGACAACCGGATGCAGGCCAGCCATGACCTCAGTGTGCCGCATGGGCGCTCAACATCTACTGTGGCGCAGTGAGCCCGATGATCAGCGCTCACCGCGGTTCCTGCGGCGTCCCGGGGTTGCCTGCGGCCGAGCGCTACGACCGAGCCATCGCGCTCGGTGTCGACTACGTCGAGGTGGACGCGCGACGCACCATCGATGGCATTTTCGTCAATTACCACGACGACTTCACGCCGTCTCGGCGCGCGACGAACAGCCTTGCATACGGGGACCTGAAAGCTGAGGTCGGCGCCGAGCTGCTCACGATCGCCGAGGTCCTCGACGTCGTCGCAGGCCGTGTAGGCCTTCACGTTGACTTGAAGGAACAAGGTGAAGAGGGCGACATCGTGCGCATGCTGCTCGCTCACAAGAGCGCCTCGCGTTTCGTCGTCACCACGGGTGAGGTCGAATCGATTCGAGCCGTCAAGGAACTTTTTCCCGAAGTCCAGGCCGGACTCACCCTGGGCACCGACATGAAGAACGCCCACGCATGGGTGACGATGACCGAAAGGCTGGCCGAGCTCTTGCCCGGCTCCCGGCTGAAGCGCTCTCACGCAGACTTCGTCGCTGCGCACCAGCAGCTCGCGCGCGTCCGCCTGCTTCGCTATTGCGAACGCAAGCGGTTGCCCGTGTGGGTCTGGACGGTGGATAAGACCGAAGAAATAGCGCGGTTCATGGCCGACCCCAGGGTTACCACCCTCATCACCAATCGACCCGATGTCGCGCTTCGAATGCGCGCGGTCAGGAAAGCTTGATGTCCGATTGGCAGCAGAAGAGCCCGAAGTCCGGCGACCAGCGCAGCACGAGTGGCGGATCCGATGTGGTCACGCGGAAGCACACGTTCGTGGGCCCGAAGGTGTCGCCGTTGCTGAATTCGTGCCGAGTCCATGTCTGGCATCCGGGAGCATCGGTGACCAGGCCGGAGCTGTGCAGCTTCGAATCGATCAGTCGCAAGTCTTCAGGAGACGCGTGCGTGGCGCTGCTCGAGTTCTTGAACGTGACCTGCATGCTGACGAGGTCGCCGTCGACCTTCAGGTTCGTGACCCAGAGCGTGTAATCCTGGACGTCGGCGCAGGGGGCGGGGGAGCAGTTCGTCGCGGGCACGGCGGCACTCGGAGTCGGGTTCCGAAACGTGACCTGCATGGCCAGGAAGGCCGCAATCGCAACCAACAGGACAAGTAGGAGAGCGGCGGCTGCAGCGCCGTAACCGAACAGCCTCCGCCGCGTGACGCGGTTCAAGAGACGGAGGTCCAGAGCCATGGC
>JAYUFT010000226.1:0-4013 GCA_043738605.1 Candidatus Dormiibacterota bacterium
TACTGAGCGCCGACGGCGTCGCGTCCGATGTACTATTCCACTAAGGGAGTAGTGAAATAACGACGATCGCTTTCCACCTCGACCCAAGCTCGGGCGTGCCGACGTATCTGCAGCTCGTGCAGCAGGTGAAGCATGCGGTGCGCTATGCGATCTTGCGCCCGGGCGATCGGCTCCCCACTGCGCGCGAGGTCGTCGAAGACCTGGGGATCAACCCCAACACGGTCCTCAAGGCCTACCGCGAGCTCGAGCGCGATGGGTTCGTAACCAGCCGACCAGGTGCGGGGACGTTCATCGCGCAGCACGCACCGGCACCCCTTGAGCGTTCGGTCGGGGCACCGCTACGCCGCAGCATCGACCGCTGGATCGAGCACGCCATCGCGGCGGGCCTTGATCGGGAGACCGTCATCGCGCTGTTCACCCTGGCCATCGAGGCCGGGTACCGGAAGGAGGCTCCACATGGCCGCCGTTCTTGAGGCCAACAGTCTCACTAAGCGATTCGGCAAGTTCCAGGCATTGCGTGGCTGCGACCTGAGCCTGCCTGCGCAGAAGGTGATCGGCCTGGTCGGACCCAACGGTGCGGGCAAGACGACGCTGCTCCAGCTTGCGAGCGGGTTGCGTTACCCGACCTCGGGCTCGATCAGCGTGCTTGGCCGATCCCCACGCGACGATGCCGCTGCACTGCTGCCGCATATCGGGTTCGTGGCGCAGGAGCGGCCGCTCTATGGCGACTTCACTGTCGAGGAGACGTTGGAGCTCGCGCGCCGGCTGAATCCGACGTGGGATCACGCGTACGCGCTCGCGCGCGTCCAGCGCTTCCGCCTTCCGCTCGATGCCCGGATCCGGCGTCTCTCCACCGGGCAGCGGGCCCAGGTCGCGCTCGCGCTCGCTGTCGGAAAGCGTCCCGAGCTGCTGCTCTTGGACGAGCCGGTCGCCAACCTCGATCCGCTCGCCCGCCTGGAGCTGCTCGAGGAGCTGATGGCCACGGTCGCCGATGGCGGGACCAGCGTCGTGCTGTCGGCGAACGCGCTCGCGGACGTGGAGCGGGTGTGCGAGTACGTGGTCATCCTCGTGGACGGCCGGGTCCGCCTGGCGGGAGATCTCGACGAGCTCACGTCACGACACACCTTCGTGTCAGGCCCGATCGAACGTCCTCCGTTCGGCGACAGGTGGCAGGTCATCAACGAACGAAACGCGGAGCGCCAGGGCACGTGGCTCCTGCGCTCGGTTGACGCCACTCCACCTATCGACAGCAGCGATGGGACGCAGGCGCGGAACGCCACGCTCGAAGAGATCGTGTTGGCCTACCTGCGGTCAGCGGAGAAGGGAGCACCTTCATGACCTGGCTCATCTGGCGACAGCACCGCTACGAGATCCTTGCCATGCTGATCGGCGCCGTATCGATCGCCGCGGCGATGGTCTATGGCGGCGACTTCGCCCTGCGTATTCGCGCGGAGCTCGGGCCCTGCCAACCCCTCCCCACCTTCAATGGGAACTGCGTGATCCTGAGCAATCAGGTCGGCGAACTCCTTCAACCCTACCGCTGGCTCCTTATAGCCCTGTTCTTCCTGCCCGCCGTGGTCGGCTCGTTCATCGGGGGACCCTTGTTCGCGCGCGACCTTGAACGGGGAACCCACCGTCTGGTCTGGACACAGGGCATCACTCGCACCCGCTGGAGCGCACCCACGCTCTTGAGCATTCTGGGCGTCGGCGCGGTAGCCGCCGCGATCATCGCCTCCGTCGGCGGACGCGCGTCCGCGATCAACGGCGTCCCGAATAACGCGTTCCAGAACCTGGACCTAGAAGGTCCGGCCTTCGTCGGGTACGTGGTCTTCGCCATTGCGATCGGCGCCTTGGCGGGCACACTGTCTCGGCGGACGCTCACAGGCATGTTCGCCGGACTGCTGCTCTTCGGCGTGATGCGACTTGGCGTGCTGTACGAACTGCGGCCGTACTACGAGCCACCGATCGCGGTCGTCTACAGCGCCGACACGCCGTTCCCACAGGCGCGAGTCACCGTGGGGGCCTGGGTCGTGCGCGTTGATTACATCGATGCCGAAGGCCGGGTGGTGCCGCAGGATCGCATTCAAGCTCTCAACGAAGCCTTCCGCCCGCAGCCGCAACGGTTCGAGGCGCTCCCGTATTTTGCTGAGAACGGTGCCTATCAGCGCGTGCGCTTCCAGCCTGCGGACCGCTATTGGCGGTTTCAGTGGACTGAGGGGCTGCTATTTCTCTCGCTTGCGGCGGCCTCGAGCGCGATGACGCTCCTGCTCTTGAAGCGTCGCGACGCGTGATCGAGCGCTGACATGTCCTGGAGCCCCTACCCCGCCTGGGCGGCGACCGGTCAGGTCCCCGACCGGAGTGGATCCGAGTCGTACGCTCCGACATCGAGTGAATCGTTATGACGTCGCCCGGCCAACGTGGCGGCGCCACGTCGCTCTGGTCGTCGCCGTTCTGTTGCTGGTCACCTGCGGACACAGCACGGTGGACTACATCGACTTCATTCAGCACGGGGACATCCAATACGTCGCATCCATGAGCGGAACGCTCGGCCGCGACCTCACCGACGCGGACCTCGGGGCTGAGCAGTTCCGGATCAGGAACGCGCTCGCCCGCGGCGGAAACGGCGCCGGCGGCACGCCGCGGGACGGCGACTCGGCTTTCGTCTCCGCCGGCGAACCCGTCTATGCGCTCCGCGGGTACCGGCCCAGCTTCCGGGTCGCCGCGCGTCACGACGGAAGGCTCGTGCTCTACGAGGCCGACACCAACCCGGCCGCCAAGGTCGGCGGAGATCTCCTTGACCTCGACGGCAAGGTCGCCGCCATCACCCTCCTCAGCCCGAAAGATGGACGCACGATCCTCGGGCGGATCGCCGACCCGGCCCGTGTCCGCGACCTCGTGAGCCTGGTGCTCGCGGCGCCCGTCGATCAGTCGGTGCGGACGACCGGCACGCCGGAATTTATCGGCTTCGAGTTCGCCGATGGCACCGTCAGCTCACAGGCGTACTTTCGTGATCCGGGCATCCTCCAGCGCGGGATCCGGGTGAGCCGCGCCTTCGGCGCCGCGGTGGACGAGCTTCGAGCCAGCGCGCCGACCCCGACGCCACTCCCAGCGACGGTGAATCTGGCGCGCCGCTACGACCTGTTCCACGCATCGCGGATAACCATCAAGGCCACCACCAGCTTCAGGCAGAACGTCGATGTCGTACGTGAGTTTGCGGCTGCGCTCGATGAAGACCGGCCGGCCTTCGCGCGCAATCCTTCGCTCGGAACTGATGTGTTCGTGATCTTCGAGTTCCCCGATCACTACGTGTCGCTGTCCTTCGATGCCGCGAGCAACACGCTGCTGGTCGTATCCCCTCAAGAGGAGTTTGGGGTCCATCCCAGCGCGGCCTTCGCCGCAGCGCTCGCAGCCGCGAATCGTTGAGCGGCTGCAGAGAAGCGACCCGAGGCAGCGAACGAGCGAATCGTTGAGTAATGGTCATGAACTTACGCGCCGGACGGAAAAGCCTGCGCGTGAGAGGAGCGCCCTAGCTGCGTTGGGTGATGATCGACGAAAATGCAATCGCCAGTCGATTCGGACCGACCGACGTCGCAGGCGAAGACTCGAAGTGCGTGTCGCGGATTTGGTGATCACTATCTAAGCGACACATCGCCGCTGTACCCCATCGGCCGTACTCTTGCGAAATGCGACCCCTTCGGTACTCCATCAACGTCACATTGGACGGGTGCTGCGATCATCGTGCCATTCCCGCGGACGAAGACTTGCATCGTCACGCGGCCGAGAGCCTCAACCAGGCCGATGCCCTTCTCTTTGGCCGGGTGACTTACGAAATGATGGAATCAGCGTGGCGGCCGCCGGCGCCGACGGGAGCGAGACCCGATTGGCTGGAACTCTTCGCCCAGACGATCAACGCGGCCAAGAAGTACGTCGTGTCGAGCACCCTGGAGCAGGTCGATTGGAACGCGGAACTCGTGCGCGGGGATCTGGGCAAGGCCGTTCAGCAACTCAAGCGG
>JAYUFT010000227.1:0-3991 GCA_043738605.1 Candidatus Dormiibacterota bacterium
GCGAACCCTTTCATTCGCAGCTTGCGGCGCAGCTCCCACTTCGAGTGAGCCCGCCGCGCCAGCAGGCCTACCGCCCTGGCGACAGGATCATCCGAAGGCGGGGCGGCCGGCCGGCCGAAAGTCGATGGTGCGAATCGCTTAGTCTTCGGCCGCACCCGCTGGGGCCCTCACCGGGCCAAAGACCCTCGGCGGCACCACGGCGCCTGCAGCCTTCTCCCGCACCTTGGCCTCGATCTCCGCGGACAGGGTTGGGTTCTCACGCAGGTAGTTGCGCACGTTCTCGCGACCTTGGCCTAGGCGCTGGTCTCCGTAGGACATCCACGTCCCGCTCTTCTCGAGGATCGCGTACTCGAGCGCAGCGTCGATCAGCGAGCCCTCGCGCGAGATGCCCTCGTTGAACAGGATGTCGAACTCGGCGGACCTGAACGGAGGCGCCACCTTGTTCTTGACGACCTTGACCTTCACCCGCGCCCCAACCGAGTCAAGCCCGTTCTTGATCACCTCGACCTTGCGTATGTCGAGGCGGACCGACGAGTAGAACTTCAACGCGCGGCCGCCGGGCTGCGTCTCCGGGTTGCCGAACATGATCCCGACCTTCTCGCGCAACTGGTTCAGGAAGATGACCGAGCAGTTCGATTTGGAGATCGCTCCCGTCAGCTTGCGCAGCGCCTGCGACATCAAGCGCGCCTGCAGCCCCATGTGGGAGTCACCCATCTCGCCTTCGATCTCGGCCTTGGGCACCAGCGCCGCGACCGAGTCGATCACTATCACGTCGATCGCGCCCGACCTGACGAGGACCTCGACGATCTCGAGCGCCTGCTCGCCGGTGTCCGGCTGGCTGATCAGCAGATCGTCGATCTTGACCCCAATCCTTGCCGCGTACAGAGGATCGAGCGCGTGCTCGGCGTCGACGAAGGCCGCCACCCCTCCAAGCTTCTGAGCCTCGGCGATGACGTGCAGCGCCAGGGTGGTCTTGCCTGCTGACTCGGGGCCGTACAGCTCGGTCACACGACCGCGCGGAATCCCCCCCACTCCCAACGCCAGGTCGAGCAGCAGCGCGCCAGTCGGGATGACCATGATGTCCCCGTGCAACGCGGCTTGCTCGCCCAGCTTCATGATCGCGCCCTTTCCGTAGCTCTTGACGATCTGGGAGATCGCCGAGTCGAGTGACTTTGCCTTTTCTTTGTCTTGATCCATCGATCCTCCTAAGTCGTTGCGGCGAGTGTTCTACTTCGCGGTGCTGGGGTCAACGTCTTCTTAACAGCAGTGCTCGATGTAGGCCGTCGGCAGAGTGTAGCGAACATGCGTTCGTTGGTCAAGAGGCCGGCTTGCCTGCGTTGGAGCGGGCCGCCGCGATCAGCAACCGCAAGGCCTTGTCGGCAGCTTGCCGGCGGTTCGCCCAGCGGTCGCCGTTGAACATGTATTCGCTGCAAGTGGTTCCCAGCGCCGTCGCCACCGCGATGTAGGTGAGCCCGACTGGCTTGGAGCCCTCGGCATCCGGACCCGCGATGCCGGTGATCGACGCCGCGAGCGCGGCGCCAAGTTTCGAACGGACGCCGTCGGCCATCGCGATCGCGACCTCCCGGCTGACAGCTCCGTGCCGTGCCAGTAGGGCGGCGGGCACCCCGAGCTGGGCGCGCTTGACCTCGTCCGCATAAGCGATGACGCCGCCCAGGAAATATGCGGAGCTGCCCGGCTGGTCCGTGATGAGGGACCCGAGCAGACCGCCTGTGCACGATTCCGCCACGGCAACTGTCAGCCGCGACATGGTCAGCAGGTTGCCGAGCTCCCTCGATAGGGGGTCGATTGGGGACTCCGAGTTGTGCATAGCACCGGGGCCCCCTTCCCCGAGAGGCTCGCTACGCGACCCTGTCGGGACCTCCCCACCACGTGGGGAGGACGGCCAGAGGACATACCGGAACCGCCACATGTAGTCGATGCCGCTGCCGATCGTGAAGATGATCGCGATGCCAACCGCCAGCTCCGCGAGCGGCACCAGCGACGGGTAGGGTCGCTGCAGGATCAACAACACCACCGCGGCCATCTGCGTCATGGTCTTCGTCTTCCCCATGGGCGCGGCCGCTATGACCTGGCCCTGGCTTGCGCCGACCGACCGCAGGATGGTGATCAACAGCTCTCGCGAGAAGATGAGCACCACGACCCACGCGGCGACGAGGCCCTCCTGCACCAGCACGATGAGTACCGAGAGGACAAACAGTTTGTCGGCCAGCGGGTCGAGGAACTTGCCAAGGTCGCTGACGAGCCCGCGGCGGCGCGCAATCTGGCCGTCGAGCGTATCGGTGAAGGAGACGACGATGAACAGCGCGGCCGCGATCTGGTCGTGGCCTTGGAACCGAACGATCAGAAGGATCATCAGCAAGGGGATCGCCGCCAGGCGGCTCAGCGTCAACGCGTTTGGCAGATTCACCACAGTCCTACGAGGAGAGTTTGCGACGAGGGGCGCTTCGGGTTGCCACCCGTCGATCGCCCATCCCTCATTCGATGCCGAGTCGCTCCAAGAGCTCGTCGACGTCAGGCAGGTTCATGTTCACCTCGCGCGACTTCGATCCCTGGTAGCCGCCGACGACGTGGTTCTCGGCCAGCTGGTCCACGATGCGGCCGGCGCGCGAGTAGCCGACGTTGAACTTGCGCTGCACCAAGGACACCGACGCAGCACCCTCTGCAGCCACAGCTCGCGCGGCGCGCGCGAACAGCGGGTCGAGCTTGCGCTCGGCGGTCTCGCCTCTCTCCCACTCCGTGCCGGCGCCCTCCTCGAGGATTTCCTCCATGTAGCGGGGCGGGCCCTGCGACTTCCAGAAGTTGACGACGCCCTCGACCTCGGGGTCGCTGACGAATGCGCCCTGGATTCGTGTCGGCTTGCCGGCATCGACCGGCTGGTAGAGCATGTCGCCGCGGCCGAGGAGCTTCTCGGCGCCGCCCGAGTCGAGGATCACACGGCTGTCGACCTGCGAGCCGACCGCAAACGCGATACGCGAGGGGATGTTGGCCTTGATCAGGCCGGTGATGATGTCGGTGGACGGCCGCTGGGTGGCGATTATCAGATGTATTCCGACGGCTCGGGCGAGCTGCGCGATGCGGCAGATGAGCTCCTCGATCTCGCCCGCCGCAACCATCATCAGGTCGGCGAGCTCGTCGATGACGATGACGATGTAAGGAATCTCGCGCGCTAGCTTCTGGGTTGCCTTCTCGTTGTAGGCGGCGATGTTGCGCACGCCTTCGGCAGAGAACATCTTGTAGCGGCGGTCCATCTCGGCCACCGCCCAGCGCAGCGCGGCCGCGGCCTGATGCGATTCGACCAGGACCGGCAACGCGAGATGAGGCAGCCCGTTGTATCCGGTCAGCTCCACGCGCTTTGGGTCGATCAGCAAAAGGCGCATGTGGTCCGGGGTCATCTGGAAGAGAAGGCTGGTGATCAGGGCGTTGATGCACACGCTCTTGCCCTGTCCTGTGGCGCCGGCAATGAGCAGGTGAGGCATGCGCGTGAGGTCGGCCACGATCGATGCCCCGGTTACGTCGTTGCCGAGGCCCAGAGCGAGCACGCGCGTGCCCTCACGGAACGCAGCGGTCTCGAGCACCTCTCGGATGGTGACCAGGCTGGCCGACTTGTTCGGCACCTCGATGCCGACTGCGGCCTTTCCAGGAATCGGGGCCTCGATCCTCAACGGCGCGGCGGCCAGCGCAAGCGAGAGGTCGTTCTGAAGCGCGGTGATTCGCTTCACCTGAATGCCGGGACCGGGCTGGAGCTCGTATTGCGTGACCGCCGGGCCGGGGTTGACGCCGATCACTTTGCACGGGACGCCGAAGGTTTCGAGCGTGCTCTCGATGATCTTCACGTTGCGCTTGATCTCGTCGGCCATGCGCTCGCGGCGCGCCGTCACGGTGTCGAGCAGCGAAATCGAGGGCAGCTTCCACTCGATCTCGGGCAGGTCGTCCTCGGGTTCGGCGACGACGTGTAGCACCGCAGGCTCGG
>JAYUFT010000228.1:0-3968 GCA_043738605.1 Candidatus Dormiibacterota bacterium
GAAGCTTCGCGCGCCGGGTTGTCCGCATACAGGATGCTGCGGCTCGACGACACGAGGCATGACGCCGCATCCCCGTTCCACGCCGCCCGCACCGAACCCTCGAGGTCGCCGCCCTGTGCGCCGACTCCTGGGATGAGGAATGGCAGATCGGTCGCGGCTCGCACCTCGGCGATCTGCTCGGGCGCCGTGGCTCCGACGACAAGGCCGACGTTGCCATGCACGTTCAGCGTCTGAGCCAACTCAGCCACATGCATGTAGAGCGGCTTGCCATCGGCCTCGAGGTGCTGGAGGTTGGTGGCGCCGGAGTTAGACGAACGACAAAGGATGTAGACGCCCCGGTCGCTGTAGCGCGTGAACTCCTCGATGGAATCGGCGCCGAGGTACGGGTTCACCGTGGCCGCGTCCATCGCCAGCGTGGCGAAGGTCGTGATCGCGTACGCGCGCATGGTGTTGCCCATGTCGCCACGTTTGCCGTCGAAGAGGAACGGTGTCGTCGGCACCTCGTCCCGCAGCTCAAGCAGCGCCTTCCACCCATCGGGTCCGTACTGCTCCCAGAAGGCGCTGTTCGGTTTGAAGCAGCAGGCGTGCTCTTGCGTCTCGCGCACGATGCGACGGCAGTGGCGCAGCGCGCCGGCCGCGCCACCCTCAATCCGTTCCGGGTCGGGATCGAGGCCGACGCACAGGAGCGTGTTGCGCTCCTTGGAGAGCGCGCGAAGTCGATCGAAGTAGCTCACCGCACCCAATCGTAGTGGGCGCGGGGAGGACAATTGATCTTGTGGACCGAGTCGTGCGAGTCGCGCTGGCTCAGATCAACCCCGTCGTCGGCGACCTTTGGGGTAACTCGCGCCTGATCGTCGAGTGGATCGGGCGCGCCCGAGACCAGGGCGCCGACGTGGTCATGTTTCCCGAGCTCGCGTTAACCGGGTACCCCCCCGAGGACCTCGTCCTCAAGCCCGCATTCGTCCGCGACAACCTGAAGCAGCTCAACGTGGTCGTCGAGGCGACCAAGGGCATTTCGGCGGTCGTGGGTTTTGTGGATGAGGAGGGAGACCTCTTCAACGCTGCGGCATTCATCCACGACGGCGAGCTCAAGGCCGTGTACCACAAGGTGTTCCTGCCCAACTACGGCGTCTTCGACGAGCAGCGCTATTTCACGCCGGGCCGCCGCTGCCCGATTTTCGAGCTGGGCGGCGTGCGGATTGGAGTGTCCGTTTGTGAGGATTGCTGGTACCCCGCGGGCCCGATGGCCTGGGAGGCTCACCACGGCGCCGAGCTGCTGCTCAACATCAACGGGTCGCCTTATCACGAGGGCAAGCGCGTGCCGCGCGAGGCGATGATCGCGGGCCGCGCCGCCGATTACGGCTGCTTCATCGCCTGGGTCAACACTGTTGGCGGGCAGGACGAGCTCGTCTTCGACGGCAACAGTGCGATCTTCGGGCCTACCGGAGACGTGCTTGCGCGGGCGCCCTCATTCCGCGAGGACCTCCTCGTCTGCGACGTCAACCTCGGCACAGTCCCATTTCATCGGCCGCTCGAGAGCATCCGCCGCGAAGCCGAAGGCGCGGAGCGGCTCGAGCTCCTCGTCACCGAGATAGATCTGAAGGCGCGGCCATCTGCTCCGCAACGGCCAAAGCCCAAGCTCAGCCGCGACGAGACAAGGCCTCTGGAGGGCGCCGCCGAGGTCTACACCGCTGTCGTCCTCGGCACCCACGACTACGTTCGCAAACAGGATTTTCAGAAGGTGGTGATCGGTCTCTCCGGTGGCGTCGACTCCGCTCTCACCGCGGCAATCGCGTCGGACGCGCTCGGGCCGGAGAACGTCATCGGGGTGCGGATGCCTTCGCGCTATACGTCACCAGAGAGCCTCGAGGATGCAGGCCTCGTGGCCGAAGCCCTCGGGATCCAGCTGCTCGATTTCCCCATCGAGCCCGCGCACGGGGCGTTCGAGGAGATCCTCGCCGAGGCGTTTCGCGGCACCAAGCCAGGCGTGGCGGAGGAGAACATCCAGCCGCGAATCAGGAGCACGATCCTGCACGCCCTCTCGAACAAGTTCGGGTACATCGTGCTGACCACCGGCAACAAGTCGGAGCTCGCGACCGGCTACGGGACCCTGTACGGCGACATGGCCGGAGGCTTTGCCGTCCTCAAGGACATCACGAAGACGATGGTCTACGAGCTGTGCCACTACCGGAACTCCATCGGCGCCGCCGGGCGCGGGCAGGGCGCACTTCAACCAATTCCGGAGCGGGTCATCACCAAGCCACCGACGGCCGAGCTCAAGCTGGATCAGAAGGACTCGGACAGCCTGCCTCCCTACGAGGAGCTGGACCCCATCCTGCGCGGCTACATCGAGCAGGACCTTGGGCCGGAGGAGCTCGTGGCGGCGGGCAACCGGCCAGAGGTCGTGGCGCGCGTCATCCAGCTGGTCGACCGCAGCGAGTACAAGCGCCGCCAGTACCCACCCGGCGTGAAGATCACTCCGCGGGCTTTTGGGCGCGACCGACGTATGCCGATCGTCAATCGCTACGTCCCCAACGGCGCTCGTCGCACGCCATAACCACCTGCCCCGGCATAATCAATCCCGATATCTCGTATAGAAGGAAGCTATATGGCTGACTCGTCGTTTGACGTCGTGATCCTTGGCGGTGGGCCAGGCGGCTACGTCGCCGCCCTTCGGGCTGCCCAGCTTGGCGCCAAGACGGCGATCGTCGAGAAGGACCGCCTCGGCGGCACCTGCCTGGTGCGCGGCTGCATCCCGACCAAGGCGCTGCTGCAGTCATCCGAGCTCTACAGCCTCGCCAAAGGCGGCGCGGAGTTCGGCCTGGTGGCCGACTCGATCACCTTCGACTGGGCAGCGGCTCAAAAGCGCAAGACAGCCGTCGTCGATCAGCTAGTCAAGGGCGTCGAGGGCCTTTTGAAGGCCGGCGGCGTCACCACATTTCGCGGTGCGGGGCGGCTCAGCGGCAAAGGCACGGTGACGGTCGGCAGCGACGTCATCCGGGCGAAGGACATCGTCATCGCGACCGGCTCGGCCATCTCACGCATCCCACTCAAGGGCGCCGAGCACACCATCGACTCCGACCAGATCCTCGAGCTCAAGGACGTGCCGAAGCGGCTTGCCGTTATCGGCGGGGGCGTGGTCGGAATGGAGTTCGCCGCGATGTTCGCCGCCCTCGGCAGCAAGGTCACAGTGCTGGAGATGCTGCCTCAAGTGCTCCCGATGGTCGACGCTGACCTGGTCAGCGTCTACATCAAGCACCTCGCAGGCATCGGCGGCGCGATCCACACCAACAGCAAAGTCGCGGAGGTGGTCAATGCCAAGGGTGGACTGCAGGTGCGGTTCTCAGAGGGCGGCCAGGGTGGCGCGGTTGACGCGGACCAGGTCCTGCTCGCCGTCGGCCGTTCTCCCTACACGGAAGGGCTCGGGGCTGAGGAAGCGGGCGTGAAGCTCGAGCGCGGCCGTGTGGTCGTCGATGCGCACCTGCGCACCACGGCCCCAGGGGTGTGGGCGATCGGCGATGTCATCGGCGGCATCATGCTGGCCCACATAGCGTCGTACGAGGGAATCTGCGCGGTCGAGAACATCGCAGGCAATGGAAATCGGACTCCCGACTACCATGCGGCCCCCAACTGCATCTATACCGATCCCGAGATCGCCCACGTCGGTCTCGGTGAGAAGGAGGCGAAGGAGAAAGGGCTCGACGTCAAGATCGGCAAGTTTCCGTTCGCTGCGTCTGGCCGTGCCCTGACACTTGGGCAGTCGGAGGGCTTCGTCAAGGTCATCGCCGACTCGGGCTCCGGAAAGATCCTTGGCGCGCACATCATCGGCCCGCGAGCGACCGACTTGATCGCGGAGGCGACGCTGGCGATCCAGAACGAGCTCACGATGGAGCAGCTGGACCTGACGATCCACGCCCACCCAACGCTGCCGGAGTCGCTGATGGAGGCAGCTCTGGCGGCACAGGGCC
>JAYUFT010000229.1:0-3963 GCA_043738605.1 Candidatus Dormiibacterota bacterium
GGATAGTTGATCTTCGCGGTGAGCCCGCCGGCGAAGGTGTCATTCCCGGCGTATGGGGCGGCGCATGTGCCGGCCGTGACAGTGAGGCTACCCGTGCGGGTGCGCCGCGTGGCGAGGAAGTTGTCAGCCTGCGTGATGATGGCGGTGGCTTTCGCCGCGTCGCAGCCGACACCGACTTTGAGAGCAGAGTCGAGCGCGGCGGAATCAGCCAGCTCCTGGAGCTGGTTCTTCTGCCATTCGTTGGAGCCCGCCAGCAGGACCAGGGCCGCCGAGCCGATCAAAGCGAGCAACGCGACGGCGACCAGCACCATCACCTGGCCGGACTGCGATCGTCGTTGTTGGCTCAAAATTCCAGCCGCCCCACGGTCTGGGAGTCAAAAACGATGGCGGTCGGTATGCCCAGAAAACGCGCGAGCACCGGCTGCCACTTGATCTTCAGGTCGACCACCACGCGCTGATGCCCTGGGAGGCGGACCGCGCTGCCGCTGGCAGCGGCGCAGCTCGGGCAGCTCCAGCGAGTGCCTCCGCTCGTGGGATCGAGCTCATAAATGAAGACGTACACGGTGTTGTTGGTGGCACCGGCCGACAGGGTGATGGTTCCGGGCTGCGTCGGGTCAGCGTTGGCGGCATAGGTTCCGTAGGTGGGTGGCGCGCCGGTCGCGGTCGAGTCCAGGTACACCACGGTGGCGCCAAGCGAGTCCATGAGGTGAGCGCCGGTGACGATCGACGCGAGGCCGCATGGAGTGGTGAGCGCCGTGCAGCTGGGGGGGAGCGTGTTGGAGCCGCTGTAGTACTCGAGCGAGGCTTGGCGGGCCATGTCTCTCGACGCGCCGGAGAGAAGCCCGTAAAGGAGTAGACCGCGGCCCATATCGACCGTGGCGCCGATGATGAGCAGCACAACGGGCGCGATCAGCGCGAACTCGACGAGGGCCTGCCCGCGTGTTTTTACCACGACGTCGTCGTCTTGCTCGAGCCCGTGATGGTGATGCGGCCGCCAAACAGGTTCAGGTCGTTGAAGCCGTAATAGACGTAGACGTCGATCTCGGATTGGTAGCGCAGGTTCGCCGTACCCATGCAGTTCAGGCTGGTCCCGCAGTAGACGACGACCACGGCCTGCCCGCCGGTCGGGTTGGTGAAGTCGGTGCCGCTGACGAATGGTGGAGCGTGCGCGACGAGGGTCGGGCAGCTGACGCTGGTGGTGACAGTCGCCAGGTCGGCCGTGACGATGCTGCACATCGAAGCCAGGCCGGGACCGTTGGTGACGGTCGACTTGCCTGCCACATGTCGGGCGGCGTCGCGCGCTGCGTCCGAGGTGGCGATGGCGTACCCGTAACCTCGGCCGAGCTCCAGCACGCCGGCCACGAGCAGGATGAGGATCGGAAGAGCGATGGCGAACTCGACCAGTGCCTGTCCTCGTGAACGCGGGCGGCGGTTACCCACTGAGCTTCAGGTTCGCCATGATCACGCGAGCAAGATCTGTGGCTCCGCGCGAGACCAGCGATGAGGCATCGCGTTGCAGGACGAGGCCGCCGGCGAGCGTAGCGTCCTCGGGTCTTGAATCGTCGAATCCGACTGTCACGGACATCTTTCGCCCGAGGATGCCCTCGATCGCGGCGCGCTCGAGCGGGGGGTGGGGGACGCGCTGGTTGAGGACCAGCTCGATTCGGTTGTCCGGCACATTCATGATGTCGCGGAAAACCGCAAGCGAACGCCGAGCGTCCGTCATGGCCGCGATCTCGGGAGGCACGACCACGACCAGGCATTCGGCGCGTTCGATCACTGCTAGGGCCGCCTCAGCGAGCGAGGTCCCGAGGTCGACGACAATGACGCGCTGCCAGCTGACCACGATGTCCAGCACGCGCCCGGTGAGGTCGCCGGTCATGAGGTCGACCTCTTCCGGCCGGAGCGTGCCCGGGAGGACGCCCATGCCGGACCGGTGATAGACGATGTGCTGGCGCAGCACCTTCTCGAAGTCGGCGGGCGCCGCCTTGGCAGCGCTGGCGATCGAACCTGTGGCGATGAGGTCGGAAAAAAGCGCCGCATGGCCGAACGGCGCCGACAGATCCATCAGCAGCACCTGGCGCGGATACGTTCGCGCCAGCGCGGCCGAGGTGTTCACAGCGAGAGTCGTCAAGCCCGAGCCGCCCTTGGCCGAGAAGAAGGCGACGATGGGAGCGGAGGTCCGCGACGAGATCTGGACCTCAGCCGCCTCGACCGCTGCCAGCTCTTGGGTCCAGAGCTGGTCGAGAGCGGTCGCCACCTTTTCGACCTCCGGCCCGAGTCCCTGGATGAGGCTGTCGCGGTCCAGGGTCAACAACACTGCGTTAGAAATCCCGTCGATGCTGGTGACAAAGCGGTCGCCGGCCCGATGGACTGGAAGGATCAAGAGGTCGCCCGGCAGGCGGCGACGCGTGAGAAGGTGGCGGCCGGACGCGTCGGTCAGCGACTGCTCGACCAGGCCCGAGGCCAAGAAGACGACGACATCGCCGTGGTCGGCCCCGAGCTGGAGCTTGTCAGCCGCCGGCAGGCCGACGACCGTCATGCGCCTGGCCAGGGCGCGAAGGGCCCCGTCGCTGAGCTCTGCAAAGACCGGCGACATCTCGAGCATGCGCACGCGCAGCTGCAGCGCAGACGGCGCCTGGTCGGCCGCCGATCCCGCATTTGCGGCCATACGATCCAATCCCTCCTCCCGCGGTCCCGGGCTTTCGCGAGCCTCGCGGGAACTCAACTAAGCCGATAATGTAGCAACGTCCCCCCAGGTTGACTTTCCACATCGCAGCAACGGCTCAGGTAACAGGCAAGTGTCCGACCTCGAATCAGAACGCCCGGCGAAGCGTCAGGAAGGCTCGAAAGCGGGCGTTCCGCGCTCGAAATTGGCTGCTCGCGTCGAGCGCATGCTTACCGCTGCGCTTGGGGGTGACTCGCATGTAACCCTCAACATCAAGGCTCCGGAGCTGCTCGCCGACGCAGGCGCAGTGGCCCCCGCGATAAGCGGAGTTCTCGCCCGTGCGGGTCCCGGTCTGGCGCCGCTATTGCGCCTGGCGCAGACCCTGCGGTCGGCGGGCCTGGTCGACGATCTCCTGAACGCGCTGGTGAGCTCCGACGCAGAGGTCCGGGTCGCCGCCGCGCGGTTGTGTGGTGCCCTGCGGCTCACCGACTCGCTGCCCTGGCTCGCGGACATGCTCCACGACCCCAAATCGAGCGTGCGCGAGGCGGCAATCCGCGCTCTGGGCGAGCTTGGGGGCCGGCGCGCCGTCGACGCCCTCATGTCTGACATGGACCGCATTCCGCAGCACCGGCTGGCGATCGAGCTTGCCCGCGCTGCTTCGGATATGGACATCGAAGCGCTGATACGTGAGCCTGCGAGTGTGCAGGCAGCTGTCGTCACCGTCCTGGCATGTGGATTGAGGCACGACAACTTGAGGGTAGGCCCCCTCTCGGCGATCGCCCAGGACAGGCGTTGGCCGACCCGTGTCCGAGCCGCGGCATGTCGCTCACTGGGGATGATTGGCGACGCCACCACCTCGGTTGCGCTGGCCAGGCTCACGAGCGATCCGGATGCGGGCGTGAGGGTGGCCGCCCTGGATGCCCAAAAGCGCCTCCACGGTGCTGGCGGGGAACGGGCATGAAGCTGTCGGAACGCTTTGACCGGCGGTATCAGCAGACGCCCTTGGCCGTGCCTGTCATACCGTTGGCGCCCGGCGCCAACGGACCGGCGCCGGCCCAGCCGCCACAACCCGTCGCCGCACCCGCGCCGCAGGCGCCGATCCAGGCGGTGCCCGCGGCGCTGGTGGCCGAGTCGTCGTCCAAGCTGACGACCTCGCTGGCCGCCGCCAAGGCCGAGATTCACGCCCAGCTGCTGGCCCACCACACCGCCCAGATCGATATCAACAACCCCGCCGGCATCCGGCGGCTGCTCCTGCAGCTGACCGAGGAGCACTTCCGGGCCAAGCCGCCCACCTC
>JAYUFT010000230.1:0-3949 GCA_043738605.1 Candidatus Dormiibacterota bacterium
GGGTGGCCGGGGGCGCACACCAGCACGAGCTCTTCCGTATGGAACTGGCGCATCTCCAGGTCGGGATGCCTGATCGCGCGGCCGAGCCCGATCTGCACCTCATCGCTCAGCACCAGGTCGACGATGTCCTCGGAGTGTCCAGTGCGCACCGAGACCTCGACCCGTGGATGGTCGGCGACGAACTTTTCGAGGAGCTCCGGCAGGATGTAGGTGCTGACGGCGGGAGCTGCCCCGATCGTCAGGTGCCCTGCCGACGCCGTCCTCACCTGCTCGAGTACGTCACGCCCGTCAACCAGCGCCCGCAGGGCGCGCTCGGCAAAGGGCACCATGGCGCGGCCGGCATCGGTGAGGCGCATGCCATGGGGGGTGCGGACGAAGAGCGGCGCCCCCAGCTCGCGCTCCAGACCGTGGAGGCGGGCGGTCAGGGTGGGCTGGGTGACGAAGAGGGCCTCGGCGGCGCGGCTGACGCTGCCGCGGCGCGCCACCTCGAGGAAGCCCTCGATCTGGACGAGCTGGATACCACGAGCCTTGCTGTTACTAGATTCATCTATGGCCACGGGCGTCAACCCAAATTCTATCTATGGGAGGTCGTGCCGCCCGGCAATACGACCATTTGTGCCCTTTTGTCTGACCTCAAGCCCCGGGATACGGCCGTTTGTGCCCTTTTGGCCCTCTTCGTTGCCTGGTGGGCCCTAGTTGCTCCGTTTACGCAGCAGGACGGCGACTGCGGCGATTGCCAGCGCCCAGAGCGGGCCCATCGTGATGACGAATGGTCTGATCGTGTCGCTATTCGAGTGCGATACGCGATCGAAGGCCTCGAACACCGCCACCGTGCCGTAGATCAAGACGATGAGCGCAGCAGCCACCCAGATAACGGTTCCAATCTTCATGACGATGGCAACGCCCCACCGTTGTGCTCGGTTACGACCGGCGCCTTGTACACCCGTTCGCCTGCCCTTACCGGCACCTTGAGGTAGTTCTCGGGCGGGGCCAGGGGGCAAGCCCACCGCGGGCTGTAGGCGCACGAGGCGTTGTATGCGTAGTTGAAGTCGATCACGACCTCCGGCGACCCCGGTGTGATCTCGAATACGAGGCCGTCGGTGTCCTTCGCGGTGTCGAACAGATAGCGACCGCCACCGTACGTCTCGTGCCCCGAGGTGGCGTCGCGGAAAGGCACGAACAGTCCTCCCGCGTACTGGACGAGACTGAGCACGGTCAGGTGGCACTCCGTTCCACCCAATTCGAACACCAGCGTGGCCGCGCGCCGGTAGGTCACAGCCCCGTCGTCGCCGCCGGTATCGATGACGAGCTCGGTGCCGTCGCCAGCCTCGATCTGCGCCCGCACCCGCGATGAGTCGGCGGCGGCGAAGTAGCTCAGGCCTTTGAAAGCCGCGCGTTCTTCAGGTTCGATCGGCGACTGGGGGTGGGTCTTGAAGAGGTCGTCGCGCATTCGCCTGAAGTCATGGAGCGCGTTGGTGCCTCGAATTCGGTACAGGCCGCCGACACGCCGGCGCCAGTCGACCAGGTCGAGGAGCGCCTGGTCTACCACTTCTCCCAATGGACGATGCCGTCCACTGGCAGTCGTTGCGCCGGCTTGAACTCGCCGCCAGTGCTGAATCCCATCGCCAGCAGCGCAGCCTGGGTGTACCGCTCGTATGGAATGCCGAGGAGCTCCGCCACCTCGCGCTCATATCTGAGGTGGAGCGTTGTCCACGAACCGACAACGCCTCGGTCGCGAGCTGCGAGCATGAAGCTCCAGGCCGCGGGAATGATGGAACCGTAGAGTCCGGACCCCTCGAGGTTGGAGGCGCCCGGACGATCGACACGGCCTTCGATGCAGGGGATGACCATGACGGGCACTTCGCCCATGCGGTCGGCGAGGTATTGCGCCGACGAGGCCACTCGAGGGAGCTGTTCGCGGCGAGGGTCGTCTTTCGCGTACCGCTGGCCGCCGCTCGCCGCATACGCGTACCACGACTTTCGATAGAGCTCGCCGATCACCCGCTTCTTTTCCGCTTCGGTGACGAAAACGAACTGCCAACCCTGGCTGTTGGAGCCGGTTGGCGCCTGGACCGCGACCTCGAGACATTCGAGCAGCAGCTCGCGGGGCACCGGCCTGTCGAAGTCGAGCCGCTTTCGAACCGAGCGGGTCGTGGTGAGGACTGTCTGGGCGTCCATCTGTCAGGACTCCGATTCCGGGATCAACCGGTAGCTGGCAGCGGGCGGTAGGGTGGAAAGCGCCTGGTGCACGTCGTCCTCGCTCGCATCCACCACGGAAAGAACGTACCGCCTGCCGTGTGGAGTTGAAGACTCCGAATTCGAGATGGCCGGCGCCGGCGCGACCGTCGACTCGGTCGCCGACGTCTCGACCGCCATCACCGGTGCCCGCTCGACCCCGTGCTTCGCCGGGCGCTCTGCGGCATCCGCCCTCAGCACGCGCAGGTGGTAGACGCCGATGAACACCGCGACCACCAGGACAGCCAGGTAGTGGCCGAAGTCGAGATTGGCAGTGCTGTCGAGTCGAGGAGTTGCGCTGAACACCTGTTGGAGCACGACGTTCAGCAGGGCGATGCCGGACCCGAGGACGGCGAGCACGCTGACCAGGAGAGCCGCCCAGACGTAGAGGCGCCGGCTCAGCGATTGGCGGTCACCCGGCCATGGGGCGTGGCGCCAATGCGCCAGCCACACCGCCACGCCGACGGCGAACAGGGTGACCCAGAAGCTGATCGGGTCCCTCCAGTCGGCAGCCTTCACGCCGATGATCGGGGCCTCGATCTGCTCGGCCAGGTTCCACAGGACGCCGGCTGCCCCAGTCCCCAACGCCGCCATCGAGACGAGGGAGGCCAGGTTGGTGTACAGACGCCGCACGCCGGCCTGGCGTTCGACCTCGTGGGAGCCGGTGTCTTGCGCCAGGCGCCGGCGTACCAGGAACCACGCACCCCCGTACACGACGAGGACCGAAACCGGCGCTGCCATCGCCGCGACGATGTCGTTGCCCACGTTGCCCGGGTTCGTCACACCGAGCAGTCGGGCGAGGGCGTAATAGAGGATCTGGGCGCCTCCGATCAGCGCGAACACCATGCAAACGGCGACAGCGACGAAGCCCTCGAGGGCGCGCAGCGTCGATTTGCGATCGTCTTCGAGATAGCTCTGCGCCAGGACACGGGCGTGGAATCCCCAAAGGACGAGGCCTCCGACCAGCAGTCCGGCTGCGTCGCCGATGAAGCGTCCCTGGTCAGTGCCCAGCGTGTTGTTCAGCAGGCGGAGCCAGATGAGGATGATCAGGCTGGCAGCGCCCGACAGCATCATCAGCAGGCCGATCAGCAGGGCTGGGTACATATACCAGCGACGCAGCGAGGCCGAGCGGCCCTGCTCTCCGACAGCCGCCCGGTCGCGCACCGCGATGCGGTAGTGCAGAGCCCAGAAAGCCCCGAGGACGAGGGTGATCCAGCCGGCCTGGACAGCCGGGAGAGCCCCAGCAGCCGGCCCGCAATAAATTGAAATCAATACGTGCGGGTCGACCGTGCAATCGAGGATGGGCCGCAGGTAGTTGGCAATCGCGTTGTCGAGCGCGATCGCCGCCCCGATCGACATCACCAGGCAAGCCCAGTAGACGTACAGGCGACGAATGGCGGACGCACGTTCGGCCGGGTCGCGGTGCGCGTAACGGCGCGCGAACCAGAAGTGCACGCCCCAAACCACGAGCGCGACCAGCGTCGCGGCGGTGGCGCCGGCAAGGGCACCCCGGCTGGCTTCCGCGTTGGGGTCGTTGAAAACGAACATCAGGACGGTGAATCCGAGTGCGGAAAGGCCGGCTGCGAGAGTGGCTAGGGCGGCGCCGCTGACCAGGTACAGATAGAGCCGGCGCAGGATCATGGCGCCAACCGTACTACCATGCGCCAGTGATCTCTCAGGAACTTCTCGAAGTCCTCGCCTGCCCAAAATGCCA
>JAYUFT010000231.1:0-3929 GCA_043738605.1 Candidatus Dormiibacterota bacterium
ACTCCGACACCGTGGTGATCACCCAGGGCGGGAACCGCGTGATGACCTCATACCCCAGGGAGTTAAGGGACCTGATCATCAAGGCTCAGCCGAGCAGGCCATCTCACTCGTCTAACGCGATCCTTTAACTTCTCACCGATGGGTCACGACTCGGTCGCCCGGCGCGGCCGCCGGCCAGGCGACCTGAGGGTCGTCGTCCGGCGCGCCGCCAAGCTACCGCGCACCCTGGGCGCCCCGTCACTGTTCGCGGCGTGCTACGGGAACGTCGGGTCGAGCATCTACTACGCGCTCGGCGTCACCGCCGCCTTCGCCTTGGGGCTGACCCCGCTCGCTCTGATCCTGGCGGGCGCCATCTTCGTCACGACAGCTCTCAACTACGCCGAGGGAACAGCAGCGCTTCCGCACGCAGGTGGTAGCTCGAGCTTTGCGCGGCGTGCGTTCAACGGACCGATCGGGTTCCTGGTCGGATGGGTGCAGCTCCTGAACTACACGGCGACGGTTTCGATCTCCGCGTACTTCGCCATCAGCTACCTGGGCGTGTTCAGCAAGTACGTACCGCTTTTGGCGCACCTCAAGAACAACGACGAAGCGCATGTGGCGGCCACGATCGTTCTGATCTCGGCGCTGATCGTCCTCAACGTGTTTGGCATCCAGGAGTCGAGCGTCCTCAACCTGGTGCTCGCCTTCACCGACCTGATCACCCAGTTCGTGCTGGTCATCCTCGGGTTGGTGCTCCTGCTGAACATCCGCACTGTCATCGGCAACATCCACCTCGGCGTTGCGCCAACGTGGGGCAACTTTCTTGCTTCAGTGTCGATTGCGATGGTCAGCTACACAGGAATCGAAACGATCTCGAACCTCTCGGAGGAGGCCAAGAACCCTGGCAAGTCGGTGCCACGCGCCACATTCTGGGTCATCGCGGCCGTCCTGTTCGTCTCAGCGTTTCTGCCCACCATCGGCGTGAGCGTTTTTCCCATCGCATTCGACCACCACACGGGCATGTTCACGACACTGTTGGGAACCGACTGGAAAGCGGACCCGGTTTCCGGCATCGTTACGGTCGGATTTGCGCAGCGCGGACTCGCAACGCTCGCTTTCTGGTCTGGCCTGTGGGTCGGCTTTCTCGCCTTCACGATCCTGGTGATCGCGACGAACGCCGGGCTGATCGGCATCTCACGCCTCGGGTACTCGCTGGCCGGCGCCGACAACCTGCCCCGAGTCTTCGGCACTCTGCACTCCAAGTACAAGACGCCGTACATCTCGATCATCATCTTTGGAATCGCCGCGGCGCTGCTGGTGCTGCCAGGCATCCTCATCGGCCCGAAAGAGATCGACCTGATGAGCGCCGTCTATTCGCTGGCCGCGACATTCGCTTTCTGCTCCGCGCACCTCTCGGTGATGCGCCTCCGATTCGTGGAGCCCGACCTTTACCGGCCTTACAGGATGCCGGGCAACATCAAGTTCGGCCGCGACAGCATCCCGATTCTGTCGGTGGTCGGCGCGATTGCCATCGGCACGGTCTTCACCCAGCTGATGTTCCAGAACATCTCCAACTCCACGTTCATCTACCTGGGCTGGCTGGTGCTCGGAGTCATCAGCTTCGTGCTGTATCGAAACCATCGCAAACAGCCGCTGTGGGAGCCGCTCGAGGAGCCTCCGCCGCGCGACCGAGAGGTCGAACACCTGCCGCCCGAACCCATGCCCACTGCAGCACGCTTCAAGCACGGCAGGCGCGTGCCGGCACATGTCGCTGTCACGCGAGAAGTCCGGCACCGCTCTCATCGCCGCGGCTGGCGCCTGGAGATGGAGCTGTTCTTTGCCAGGCACGGCAACGTTCGAGGCGCCCTGATAGTGATGGTCTTCGCAGCGGTCAGCGGCCTGGCGGTTGGTGTCGACCTGTCGTCATACGACCCGTTTGGGACTGGCATTGGCTGGTCACCGGGCATCGTGGTCACCACCCTGCTGGCCGCGTATCTGCTGAACCGCAGCCACAGCGAACTCTAGCCGGCGAGGGCAAGCTCCTTCGCACGGTTGGCGTAGCCGGGATGAGAGGGATGCGCCACCCGATACCAGGCGAGCGTTTCCGCCAGCGCATCCTCCAGCGCCGACGGCTCGAAGCCCAACTCGGCGCGCGACCGCTCGAGCACGTAGCCGGCCGAGCGCCGGGGATCGGGACCGTATGGGCTCGCACCAGGTGGAAGCTCGGCAAAGGGGATAGGGTGCATCCTCGCCGGTACGCCCATGACCTTGGCGATGGCTTCGATCAGGCCACGCAAGCTGACCCCCTCGAACGCTGCGTTGTACGCCTTGTGATCCGTCTGCTTCCGCACATCGCATGCCAGGGCGCACGCATACCCGATGTCCTTGACCCACGCGAGACCTGCCTGCCGTTCATACGATTCCTGCGGAACGAGGAGCGGTCCGCCATCCGCCACACGCTGGATGTAAGCGGCGATACGAAGCGTGTGGTCGGCGGCGCCGAAGATCGCCGGAGGCCGCACCACCGTCCACGGAAAGTCCCCCGACCGCGCCAGCCGCGTTTCGCACCAGCGCTTGCCTTCCATGTAGTCGAGGCCGGCGGGCGGTTCGCCCTCGAGGGGGACGAAGTCCTCTTCGCGCGCCGGCTTGCCGTCGAGCCACGGGTACACGCCAGTCGACACGAACACGTACCGGTCACCCTTGAAGTTGCGGATCACCGAATCCACCTCGGCCGGTTGAAAGCACGCGAGGTCTAGAAGCACATCGGGCTTGACCTCTGCGAGCGCGCGCTTTAGCTGCTCCTCATCGGTTCGGTCGAAGGCCACGTAGCTGGTGAAAACCCCGTAGGGACGATCTTTGCGCCCCGCGGCGATCGTCTCGACGCCGCGCCGCATGAGCTCCTTGCAAGCGGCGCTCCCGACGAACCCCGCTCCACCGAGGACTAACGCTCTTGTCAATCGAGCTCGCGCGCCACAAATTCGACGTCCGCGTTCTCGACGCCTTCGAGGCGGCTCGCCATCTCCCGCGCCATCGCCACCGAACGATGCCGGCCGCCCGTGCAACCGAAGGCGATCACGAGCTGCGAACGGCCGCGTTCGCGATAGTGCGGGATCGCCGCGCGAAACGTGCGCTCGAGGTCGTCGAGCAGCTCCTGCGCGGCGGGCTGGCCGATGACGTAGTCGCGCACCCGCGCATCGCGCCCGTCGAGAGGACGTAGCTCATCCACCCAGTAAGGATTGTCGAGGAGCCTGACGTCGACCACCCATGCGGCGCTGTCGGGGATTCCTTTTTTGAAACCGAAGGCAAGGCAGGTGATCAACATCCGCTCTCGCGACTTGAGCGACTGCGCCAGCTCGCGCAGCTGCGCGACATCGACACGATGATGCGCGCGCTCGTGGCTACCCCCCGGCTTGCCATCGTTTGCGCCAACGTGCACCAGCACGTATCGAATGCCTCGAGCATCCGCGTCCTTCAGCACCACGGCGCCGTCGCCCCGTAACGCCAGCACGCCATCCGAGTCGTCAAAGGGCGACAGCCATCGGGCGAGCTGAAACCCGGAGTCCACGAACACGCCAACGGCTTCCTCGAGGTCGGGCTCGGTGGTCCCACCCACGATCACCAGAGTCACAACGTTTCCTTGAGTCGTCTCGCCAGCCGCTCGGGGACGCCCAGCGCGACGATGTCCTCGACCGGGGCCTCGCGAATGGCTTGCACGGAACCGAAGTGTCGCAGGAGGGCGCGCTTGCGCGTGGGTCCAATGCCCTCGACCGAGTCCAGCGGCGACGTGAGCGCCTTCTTCGACCGCACCTTCCGGTGGTGGGTGATCGCGAATCGATGCGCCTCGTCGCGAATCCGCTGCACCAGGAACATCCCGGGCGAGCTCTTCTCCTGCACGATCGGTTCGGCACGACCGGGCGCAAAGATCTCCTCGCGCTCCTTGGCCAGCGCGA
>JAYUFT010000232.1:0-3927 GCA_043738605.1 Candidatus Dormiibacterota bacterium
AGCGCCGCCAGCGTCGCACGCACTGTGTTGATCGGGTTGTTGGTGCCGTGCGACTTGGTGAGGATGTCCTTGATGCCGGCGGTCTCGATGACAGCACGCATGGCGCCGCCGGAGATCACTCCGGTGCCCGGCGCCGCGGGCTTGAGCATGATCCTCGCCGACCCCAGCTTGAGGCGAACCTCATGAGGGATGGTGGTGCCCACCATCGGGACGGTGATCATGTTGCGCTTGGCGACCTCCATTCCCTTGCGTATCGCCTCGGTGACCTCGCGCGCCTTGCCGATGCCCGCGCCGACGCGCCCGTTCATGTCGCCGACAACGATCAGCGCGCTGAACGAGAACTTGCGGCCGCCCTTGACGACCTTGGCGACGCGGTTGACGCGGACGACGCGATCGGCGAGCTCAGAACGCTCGCCGCTCGAGTGCGGATACCGAGATCCCATGCCTTAAAACTCCAGTCCGGCTTCGCGCGCGGCGTCCGCCAGAGCCTTGATTCTGCCGTGATAGAGGAAGCCGCCCCGATCGAAGACTACGTTGCTGACGCCGGCCGCCTTGGCTTTGGCTGCAATCGCCTTGCCCACCTCGATGGCCTCGGCCATGCCGTTGCCTTTGGCCTTCAAACCGACGGTGGACGCGGCGGCAAGCGTACGGCTGCCGTCGTCGTCGATCAGCTGGGCGTAGACATGGTTGAGGCTGCGGAAGACCGCCAACCTTGGGCGCTCTTTCGTTCCACTCACGTGAACGCGAACACGCTTGTGTCGCTTCAGCCGGTTCACCTTGCGGTCGGTTTGCTTGATCATCCGGCCGCCTTGGCGCCCTTGCCGGCCTTGCCGGCCTTGCGCCGGACCTTCTCACCGCGATACATGACGCCTTTGCCCTTGTAAGGCTCGGGCGGTCGCATCCCACGGATGTTGGCGGCCACCTGGCCGACGTCCTCGATCGAGATCCCATTCACCGAGAACTTGGTCTGGTCCTGGATCTCGATCGACACGCCCGGCGGTGGCTTGTACTTGATCGGATGCGAGTAACCGAGGCTGAGCACCACCTCGTCGCCCTGCTTGGCGACGCGGTACCCCACGCCGACCAGCTCGAGATGCTTGGTGAAGCCGGTGTTCACGCCGGTGACCATGTTGGCCACGAGGCTGCGGACCAGGCCGTGAAGCGCACGATGCCTGTAGCCGTCGGAAGGCCGCTCGAAGACCAGCTGCCCGTTGGATTGCTTGACGGTGATGTCCGCCGGCAGGGTGCGTTCGAGCTTGCCCTTCGGCCCTTCGACTACGACGTGGCCTGGCTGCAAGGTGACCTTCACCGCGCCCGGCACGTCGATCGGCAGCTTTCCAATACGAGACAACTTTTTCTCTAAAACTCCTACCAGATATAAGCCAGCACTTCGCCGCCCACGCCTTTGCGGAGCGCCTGGCGCCCGCTCATGACGCCTTCGGCTGTGCTGAGGATGGCGATTCCGAGCCCACCAAGGACCCTGGGGATCTCCGTCTTGCGTGCGTAGACTCGCAGGCCGGGGCGGCTGATCCTCTTCACTCCGGAGATCACGCGCTCGCGATCAGGCCGAGACTTGAAGATGATACGCATCGTCTGGGATGCCCCGTCGGCTTCGACCTCGAAGCCGGCGATGTAGCCCTCGTCCTTGAGCACTCTGGCGATCTCGAGCTTTAGCTTTGACGCCGGCACCTTGACCTCCGGGTGCTTCGCGCTGTTCGCGTTGCGAACGCGCGTCAGCATGTCCGCGATCGGGTCGCTGAGGACTCCAATCGGAGCTCTCTTGACGGGTTTCGCGACTGCCGTAGCCATCACCAGCTCGACTTCGTAATGCCTGGGATGCGTCCCTCGGCGGCAAGGTTGCGGAAGCAGATTCGGCACATGCCGAACTTGCGCAGAAAAGCGCGCGGGCGCCCGCACAGGCGACACCGGTTATGGAACCGGACCTTGTACTTGGGGTGCACCAGGTCTCTTTTCCAGCGCTCGAGCGAAGATTTCTTGGCCAAGCTTTCTCCTACCTCTTCCTAAATGGCATTCCGAGCCGTGTCAACAGGCTGCGGGCCTCGTCATCGGTGCGGGCTGTGGTCACGATCGACACTTCCAGCCCGCGGAGTTTGTCGATCTTGTCGTAGTCGATCTCAGGAAAGACGACCTGCTCGCGCAGGCCCAGCGAGTAGTTGCCGCGGCCGTCGAACCCTTCGGGGCTGACGCCACGAAAGTCGCGGATCCGAGGCAGCGCGACGTTAAGGAGCTTGTCGAGGAAGTACCACATCCGCCGTCCGCGCAGAGTGGCCTTGATGCCGACCGTCTGGCCGGCGCGCAGCTTGAACGCGGCAACCGACTTGCGTGCTTTGATCAGAGCCGGCTTCTGCCCGGTGATCGTGACGACGTCGCCGACAGCGGCATCGAGGGCCTTGTCGTTGTCCTTGGCCTCGCCGATGCCGATGTTGACCACGACCTTGGCGACGCGCGGCACCTCCATCGTGTTGGCGTAGTCGAACTCCTTGGTCATCTGAGGGACTACCGAGTCGCGGTACGCCTTCAGCATTCGCGGCGGTCCTTCAGCACGGGTCGAAGGACCCTGTGACACCGCCACCCTCACCTTCGAGTCGGCCTTCTTCTGCTTCGGCGCTGTCTTCTGCTTGTCGCGCTGGCGCGGCGTTGAGGATGGGCCTAATTGATCGCTCACTGGGCCTCCGTCTTGCGAACGCGCTCGTACGCCTCGCCGCAGTGGCGGCACACGAGGGCGCGCGCGCCCGACTCGAGCACGATGTGCTTGGTTCGGGTCGGCCTCGAGCACGAGGGGCAGAGGAGCATCACGTTGGAGTAGTCGAGCGGAGCCTCGAAGTCGACAATGCCACCCTGGGCGACGTTGACACCGCCACGGGACTGTCCCGCCTTGGTGTGACGCTTGAGGATGTTGACGCCCTTGACCACGATCTTGTGTTTGTCCGGCAGCGTGCGAAGAACCTCGCCGTGCTTGCCCTTGTCCTTGCCGGCGGTGACGATCACGGGATCGCCGGGGGCGAGGTCGAGCCAGCGACGCTTGGATTGAACCTTGTTACGCAGCATGGTTGGTTAGAGGACCTCCGGTGCGAGGCTGATGATCTTCATGAAGTTGCGCTCGCGCAGCTCGCGCGCAACCGGTCCGAAGATGCGAGTGCCTCGTGGGTTGTTTGCCTGCGCGAGCAGCACCGCGGCGTTCTCGTCGAAGCGGATGAGCGAGCCGTCGGGGCGGCGGTATTCCTTGGTGACGCGGACGACTACCGCCTTCACCACCTCGCCCTTCTTGACCTGGCCGCCCGGCTGCGCCGACTTGACGGTGGCCGTGATGATGTCGCCCACCGAGGCGTACTTGCGGTAATGGCCTCCGGCCACGCGGATGCACAGGATCTCCTTGGCTCCCGAGTTGTCCGCGACCTTGAGGCGTGTTTCCTGCTGGATCACTTGGCTTTCTCGACAATCTCAAGTACGCGCCAGCGCTTCTCCTTGGAGATGGCACGGGTTTCGGTGATGCGAACGAGGTCGCCGATGCCGCACTCGTTCTTCTCGTCGTGAACCTTGAACTTGGTGCGCTGCCGGACGGTCTTCTTGTAAAGGCGGTGCGCCTTGGCCGAGCCGACCTGGACGATCACCGTCTTGTCCATCTTGTCCGAGATCACGGTGCCCAGCCGGACTTTGCGCTGGCCGCGCGTGGAATCACCGACTGTGTCCTGTGTCTTTGCTTGCGTCGGCGTCGAAACGCTCATGAGCCCTTCTCCGCTTTGGCCTTCGTCGCTTTGGCGGCGCGCTTGGGTTTGGCGTCGTCGGCCGGCTCGTCCTTTGGTGCCCCCGGGCTCTCGGCGCGGGGCTGCCCGACCTTCTTGGCCTTCGGCTCGGCGACAGCAACCGTGATTGCCTCAGGTGCGATCTGGGCGATGATGCCGAAGG
>JAYUFT010000233.1:0-11595 GCA_043738605.1 Candidatus Dormiibacterota bacterium
CACGTACTTCTGGATCTTTCCAGTCGCCGTCTTTGGCAGCTCCGGCACGAACGTCACGCTGTGCGGCGCTTTGAAGTGCGCCAGGCGGTCCCGGCACAGCTTTATCAGCTCCGCCTCTGTGGCGGTGGCCCCCGACTTCAAAACCACATATGCGTGCGGCGCTTCCCCCCACTTCTCGTGCGGCAGCCCGACGATCGCCGCCTCCTGCACCGCAGGGTGGCGCAGCAGGACGCCTTCGACCTCCAGGCTCGAGATGTTCTCTCCCCCGCTGATGATCACGTCCTTGATCCGATCCCTGATCTCGACATACCCGTCGGGATGCACCACCGCCGCGTCGCCCGTGTGGAACCAGCCGTCGCCCATGACCTTCTTGGTCGCCTCCGGGTCGTTGTAATACCCGAGCATGATCACGTTGCCGCGCGCGACGATCTCGCCCAGGCTATGCCCGTCGGCCGGCACAACATTGCCGTCCGTGTCCACCACCCGCAGCTCACCTGACGTGATCAGCTCGACTCCGGTCAGTGCTTTGACGATCCCACGCTCGGTCATGCCGAGCTTCTTGTGCTCCGGCCGGGGCTCGCAGATGGTGATGAACGGGGCGGTCTCGGTCAGCCCATAAACCTGTGTGACCTCCCAGCCGAGATCTCCTTCCATGCGCTCGATGGTCGCCGCCGCGGGCGCCGCGCCCGCCGTGATTACCTGCACCCCTTTAGGCACCACGCCCCGAACGTCCTCCGGCGCGTTGGCCAGCGCAATGAGGATCGTTGGCGCTGCGCAGAGCCAGCCGACATTCTCTGTTCGGATGAGGTCGAAGACACGCGCGGGCTCTACCTTCGGCAGGCAGATGTGCGTGCCACCCACCGCAGTGATGATCCAGACGAAGGTCCAGCCGTTGGCATGGAACATCGGCAGCGTCCAGAGATACCGGTCGCCGACGGTGATGTGAAAGTGCACGAGGGTGCCGACGGCGTTGGCCCACGCGTTGCGATGCGTGATCATCACGCCCTTGGGCTTGGCTGTAGTGCCGCTCGTGTAGTTGATGGTCAGCAGATCGCCCTCGGCGATCTCTGGACGCTTGAACTCGGCCTTTGACTTGGTGACCACCGCCTCGTACTCCAGCCAGCCCTTCCGACCGCCGGCCGGCCCAAGGCTCACAAAGTGCGCCACCGCGCCGAGCTGGTCGCGGACTCCGTCGACGGCGTCGAGATAATCGGGATGAACGCACAAGACTTTGGCGCCCGAATGCGACGTGATATAGACGAAGTCATCAGCAGTCAGGCGGTAGTTGATGGGCACGAGCACAGCGCCGATCTGGGGAACGGCGTAGAAGGACTCCAGCTGCTCGTGCGTGTTAGGCGCGATATAGGCGACCCGGTCTCCTTTCTTGACCCCAAGGCCCTGCAGCGCCGCCGACCATCGATCGCATCGGTCGAAAAACTCTTCATACGTCAGCCGCAGGTCGCCGTCGACGACAGCCTCGCGGCCGCCATACAGCTTGCGGGCACGGCGACCGAACTCGAGGGGAGTGAGCGGGGTTTCCATACCCGAGATTATGAGTTGAGAAGAAGCGCGAAGTCGGTCGCTTTGATGCCGCCGACGAACGAGCTGTGGGCCCTGGGCTCCAACTCGACCGCGCGCTCGTAAACGAAGGCGTACACGTTGTCGAGCGTCCACTCGCCATAGCCCTGTATGCGCAGCCCGTACCTCAGCGCGTCATCCGAACGCCCGCGGGCCAGAAGGTCAATCGCGCGCGAATAGATCGCCCTCAGTATCTCGAGCTGCATCGACAGCTCGGCGATGGTCTTAGCGTCCCCCTCGGCCGCGACCATCTGCTCGACCTGGAGTTCGAGGTCGGCGATCTCTTTCTGGTAGTCGTCCACCCTCTCGAGACGAGTCTAGCGGGCGTACCCCTACTGAACCAGGTGGTGGGCGGCGACCGACGCCGCGATCAGGATCGCGATGATGTTGATGACCTTGATCATCGGATTGATGGCCGGTCCAGCGGTGTCCTTGTTGGGGTCGCCCACCGTGTCGCCGGTCACCGAGGCCTTGTGAGCCTCCGAGCCTTTGCCACCGAGGTTCCCTTCTTCGATGTACTTCTTCGCGTTGTCCCACGCAGCGCCGCCGCTGGTCATCTGTAGGGCCAGGAACAGACCGGTGACGATCGCGCCGATGAGCATCCCTCCGAGTGCCTGCGGGCCGAGGATGAAGCCCACGGCCAGCGGAGCGATCACCGGGATGACGCCCGGCAGGATCATCTCGCGCTGCGCGGCGGCGGTCACGATGCGTACAGCGGTTCCGTACTCAGGCTTGCCGGTGCCCTCCATGATCCCCTTGATCTCGCGGAACTGGCGCCGAACCTCTTCCACCACGAGGCCTCCGGCACGACCGACCGCCAGCATTGCCAGCGATCCGAACAGGAATGGCAGGATACCGCCGAGAAACAGGCCCACGATCACGTGAGGGTCGGAGAGATCGAACTTGGTCGGATACCCGGCCCGGGTCAGCTCCTCGGTGTAAGACGAGAACAGGACAAGGGCGGCGAGGCCGGCCGAGCCGATCGCGTAACCCTTGGTCACTGCCTTCGTGGTGTTGCCGACCGCGTCGAGACGATCCGTGACGGTTCGCACGGACTCGGGTAGGTTTGCCATCTCCGCGATACCGCCGGCGTTGTCGGTGATCGGCCCGTACGAGTCGATGGCGACGATTATGCCTGTCATCGACAGCATGGCCGTCGCGGCGATCGCGATGCCGTACAGTCCGCCGAGGTTGTAGCTCAGCAGGATGCCGACACCAATCACAGTCACGGGAAGCGCAGTCGCCATCATGCCGATCGCCTGGCCGGCGATGATGTTCGTGGCGTGACCCGTTACCGAGGCCTTCGCGATCAGGTGCACGGGCCAGTAAGCGGTCTCCGTGAAGTACTCCGTGATCGCGACGATCAGGACGGTGATCACCACGCCGATCAGACCCGCGTAGAAGAGATTGTTCGGGTCCGACACGCCGCCGCCCGCCTTTAGATAGCCGTTGCCGGTCATGTACTGCGTGACGAAGTAGAAGCCGACGATCGCAATAGCGACAGCGACCAGCAGACCCGCATAAAGCGCGCCCATGATCCAGTTCGGGTTGAAGACGCGGACGAAAAACGTCCCCACGATCGACCCGACGACGCTGACGGCGCCGAGTAGCAGCGGGTAGATAACCCAGCCGATCTGGTCCTTGAAGAGCAGCGAGCCGAGCAGAATCGCGGCGATCATGGTCACGGCGTAGGTCTCGAACAGGTCGGCTGCCATGCCCGCGCAGTCGCCGACGTTGTCTCCCACGTTGTCCGCGATCACAGCTGGGTTCCTGGGATCGTCCTCCGGTATGCCGGCCTCGACCTTGCCGACCAGGTCTGCGCCTACGTCCGCGGCCTTGGTGTAAATGCCGCCGCCCAGCCGGGCGAAGACCGACACGAGGCTCGCGCCGAAAGCGAGGCCGACCAGGGCATCTGGATCATGGAAGACGTAATAGGCGCCCGCCACGCCGAGCAGCCCAAGGCCGACGACCATGAACCCGGTCACCGAACCGCCGCGGAACGCTACCTGCAGCGCCTTGTTGAGTCCGCCCCGAGCCGCTTCCGCGGTTCGAAGGTTTGAGCGCACGGCGATGTTCATGCCCACGTAGCCGGCGGCGGCCGAGAGAACGGCGCCGATGACGTAGAGCGCCGCGGTCTTCCAGTTGATCGCCAGCCCGATCACCACTGCGATGACTGCGCCGATGATCGCGATGACCGTGTACTGGCGGTTCAGGTAGGCGGAAGCGCCCTCCTGGATGGCGGCCGAGATCTCCCGCATGCGGTCGTTGCCGGTGGGTGTGCGCAAGACGAGGCCGATGAGGATGACAGCGAACACGACCGCGGCCACGCCCCCGGCCACGGCGAACAAGACTGTATTCGGATCCATTTAGGTGACCACGTCCTCCACTACCGCTCTTACTTATGCACTGCCTGCAGCGCTGAATTAGTTTCCGGCGCGGAGCGTTAGGTTACACGGACTAGGTGATGTCGAAGCGGCTGAGGTTCCCGGTCGCTGCCGACCAGTTGATCTCGACCGCGGTGACTCGGGCCATGCGAGGCCCTTCGTGGGCGGCTCGCTCCAGCTGTTCAAGGTCCTGCCGGCTTCCCTCCGCGACGAACTCGACGATTCCGTCGTCCCGGTTCATCACCCAGCCGGTCAGCCCCAACGCCTGGGCGCGGCGGATCAGGAAGAAGCGGAACCCGACACCCTGCACGTCTCCTTTGATGACTCCATGAAGGCGCTCCGGTTCCACCCATCGAGTATCGTCCCCCGCATGGCGTCATCGAGCATTGTCGCGATTGGGGATGAGCTCGTCGGCGGGTTTACCCAGGACACCAACTCGTCCTGGCTCGCCGAGCGGCTGCGCATCCTCGGCTATCCGCTCAAGCGCATCACCGCGATCCGCGACCGCCCGAATGAGATCGTCGAGCAGGTACGGCGAGAGCTCGACGACTCCGAGGTGACCCACGTCTTCTGCAGCGGGGGTCTGGGGCCGACGCCCGACGACAGGACCTTTGCATCGCTGGCCGAGGCGCTTGGACGCGAGCTGATCATCTGGGACGAGACGCGCCAGCGAATCGAGCGGCGAGTGCGCCGCATGCACGAGGCTGGACTCCTCGATTCACCTGACGTCACCGAGGGCAACCTGCGCATGGCCCGGATCCCAGCCGACCCCGCGCACGTATTCAAGAACCGTCGCGGCATGGCTCCCGGCGTCCTCTACGAGGCCAATGGCAAGCGCGTCTTCGTCCTTCCCGGCGTGCCGCTGGAGCTGAAGAGCATCTTCACCGAGGAGATAGAGCCGGAGTTCCTCGCCGAAGGCTCGGCGGCCACCGTCCGCGAGGTGCGGTTCACCTTCGCCGTCGAAGCCCGGTTCTATCCGCTCATGCGGGAGCTCGAGGAATCCTTCCCGGACGTATCCGTTGGCTCATACCCGAACTTCGAGACCAAGGAGCTGGTCATCCGGTGCCTCGGCACCGACCCGAAGCGCGTAGATGAGGTGGTCGAGATCGTGCGCCGCCGAACTGCGCAGCTCGGCATGAACGGCGAGAGCCGGCGCTAGCTCATCAGGAGCCTGTGAACTCCGGCTCCTGCTTGCTCAGAAAGCTCATGATGCCGATCGCGGCGTCGGTGCTCAGGGCAGCGCGCGCAAAGTTGTGCGCCTCGATCTCGAGCGCCTGATCCAGCGGCAGGTCGAACCCGCGTCGAACGGCATCCTTGATCATCGCGATCGCGAACGTGGCTGCTTTGGCCAATTTGTCGGCCAGCTCGTCGACCGCTCCCTGGAACTCCTCCGGCGCCACGGCCCTGTCGACCCAACCGACCGCCTCGGCCTCTTTTGCCGACAGCCGCGTCGACTCGATGAGGTAGCGCGTGGCCATGGCCTTGCCGATCAGGCGGGGCAGCCGCTGCGTGCCCCCGGCTCCGGGGATGATCCCCAGCGCGGATTCGGTCTGGCCAATCCTCGAGCGCCCGTCCTCGACCATGATCCGGAAGTCGCAGCAGAGCGTGAGCTCGCTGCCGCCGCCCAGGGCGTGGCCGTTGATCGCCGCGATGACCGGTTTGGGGCAGCTCTCGATCGCCGAGAAATGGGCGTTCATGCGCTTCATGAAACCGGCGACCTGGTCGGTGGCGTCGGCAGCCTCGCGATCGATGCCGGCGAGCATGGTCAGGTCGGCGCCCACGCTGTAGTACTTCTCGTACTCGGACGCGAGCACTATCGCCCGCACAGTGGGATCTTCCCCGAGCTCAGTGAAGGCCGCCGACAGCTCCGACATCAGGTCTTCGGCGATGCCGTTGTTGCCTTTGCGGTGCATGACCACGCGCGCGACTGCTCCGTCGCGCCTGACGTCTACGCATTCGCCCACTTTCAGAATGTGAACAACGGGATGCCGCCCGCCACCTCGAGCGCTGTGCCCGTAATGTAGCTCGCTTCATCCGAGCAGAGGAACGCGATCGCGTGCGAGATGTCCTTCGGCTCGCCTGGGCGCTTGAAGACAGTGCGTTTCATGATCCGCTCGTTCATATCGGGGTTGCCCATGTTGAAGGCCTCGGTGCCGATGATGCCCGGCACGATCGCGTTGGCGGTGATGTTGTAGCGCCCGCCTTCGAGCGCTGCGGTCTTAGCCAGCGCGATGACAGCCATCTTGGACGCCGAGTAGCTGGCCTGACCGAACCCACCCATGGTGCCGGCCACCGAGGCCATGAAGATCACACGACCCCACTTCTGTTCGATCATGTAAGGCCAGACCTCCTTGGTGCAGTTGAACGCACCGGTGAGGTTGACCTTGATGTCGCGATCCCAGAGCTCGTAGCTCATGTTCTGGATCTGCGCCGCATTGTCCAGGGTCGCGGCGTTATTCACGAGAATGTCGATGCGGCCGAACTCGTCCTTGACCTTCTTGAACACCGCGCGGACCTGCTCGCGATTGGTGACGTCCATCTTGATCGCGACCGACCGCCGTCCCATCTTGCGAACCTCTTCGGCGGTCTGATTCGTGTGCACCCAGCCCTGCGATGTTGCGTACTGGGCAAGCGCCGATCCCAGCTCCTCCGCCGACTTCTGAAGGTCAGGGTCGTCCTCGACCAGGATGTCGGTAATGACGACGTCGGCGCCGGCCTGCGCGAGGGTCAACGCATCCTGACGGCCGAGGCCGCGCGAAGCGCCCGTGACGATTGCCACTTTTCCCGATAGGTCGAACATCTCTTACCCCCTCAACCTGATGGTGCCGCGTGAGCCGGAGATCGCACGCGAGATGACCAGCCGCTGTATCTCCGCGGTTCCCTCCCAGATCTGGTAGATCTTGGCATCGCGGAACCATTTCTCGACCGGGTACTCCTTTATGTATCCGTAGCCGCCCAGCACCTGGATGGCGTCGGTGGTGACCTCCATCGCCACGTCCGCAGCGAAGCATTTGGCCATCGAGCCCTCCGCCCTGTCGAACGGCTGGCCCTGCGTCGCCATCCAGCCCGCGCGCCAGATGAGGAGCCTCGCCGCATCGATCTTCATCGCCATGTCCGCGAGCTTGAAACCAATGGCCTCGTGCTGCCACAACGGCTTGCCGAACTGCTTGCGGTCCAGCGCGTACTCGAGCGCGAACTCATAAGCCGCGCGAGCGATGCCCAGCGCGCCGGCGGCCACGCCGGGTCGCGTCGCTTCGAGCGTCATCAGGGCGCCAAGTGCACCAGGTCCGGCGTTGTCGGCGTCAGGCTCGCCGCCAAGGCGATGGTCGAGCGGGATCTGGCAGTCCTCGAAGATGACCTGGGCCGTGTGGCTCGCTCGGACGCCCAGCTTCTTTTCCTTACGCCCCATCCGCATCCCAGGAGTGCCCTTGGGGACGAGGAACGAGGCGATGCCGGCCGGGCCTTTCGAAGGATCGGTGTTCGCATAGATGACGTGGTAGTCGGCGATGCCGCCGTTCGTGCAGAACTGCTTGGTGCCGTTGAGCACGTAGCCGTCGCCCGTGCGCGTCGCCCGCGTCTTCATCGCGAGAGCGTCCGATCCCGAGTCGGGCTCGGTCAAGCCAAGACCGCCGAGCACCAGCTTGTCGGGGTTCGTGAACTCTGGCAGCCAGCGCTTCTTCTGCTCCTCGGTTCCGCTCGAACGGATGCCGGCCATCGCCAGCGCCATCGACTGGATGCACACTGCGATCCCGGCGCAGCCCCAGTGAAGCTCCTCGTTGATCATCAGCTCGGTCAGAAAGTCGAGGTTCTGGCCCCCGTATTCCTCTGGCAGGAAAGCGGCCGGAGTGAGGCCGAGCTTGTGCGCCTTCTTCACCACCTCGTACGGAAACTCCTCGGTCTCGTCGTAGTACGGCGCGACCGGTCGAATTTCTTTCTCAGCAAACTCGTGAGCGAGCTGCCTGATCGCCTCCTGTTCAGGAGTCGGCGAGAAGTCGAGCGTCATGCGCGGCTAAACGTACTCTGCCGACGACTTGGTCAGGACCGCCTCACCGTTCTCCTTGACAGCGCGAACATCCAGCTTGAATGTTTGAGGGGGGACGTCCCCCCTCGAGGCGCGGGGCCTGGCGGAGCCAGCGCCCGGCGCACCCCCCTGGGCCAGCAACCCAGCGCTGAAGGTGACCTTATCTCCAGGCACGACCATCCCCGAGAACCGGCAGACGAGACGGCGCAGACGTTCGCCGCCGCCGGCCGCTTCGGCGGCGACGGTGCCTGCAATGCCCATTTGCAACATGCCGTGGGCGATGACCCCAGGCAGGCCGACCGAGCGCGCGAATTCGTCATCGAGGTGAATCGGGTTGTGGTCGCCCGACGCTTCGGCGTAGGCAGCTATCTGCTCTTTGGTGAAAGTCACCGTTCGCGTCATTGGCGGATCACGAAGAGCGCGCGAGAGCTGCAGATACCGTCACCGTCCGCCCCCCTCGTCTCGGTCTCGAACGACACGAAGCGAATGCCTCGGCGGCTCATGTCGGAAGCGATCCGCCCCTGCGAGGTGACGGTTTCGCCAGGCTGAGGATGCCGCTTCCATTCGAACTCCTGCTCCGCGTGAAGGAGCTTCGCGAAATCGATGGCCGCCGCCGGATCGCCGAATAGCTGCGGCGCGGTGGCGCCGAGTGCATAGACGGCGGCGAACGTCGGGGGCACCCCGGCCGCTGGGTCCGCGCCGATGGCTCGCGCAAAGGCGGCGACACGGTCGTTGTCGATCTCGAATGTGACCGCCGGGTACGTCCGCCCCGCCATGCCGGCTTCAGTCACGCGGTAGAGGTTAGGCCCTCGTGAGGCGCAGGCGCGAGGCCACTCGCCGCAGGAGCAGCGGGCGAAGGGCGGACCAAGACTCGAGGACCGAGGTGCGCGCGCTTGGCGCCAGCTCCGGCGGAGCATAGGCGGCCACGACAAAGCCATCGGCAAGCGAGCGCATGGCGCCTGCTGCCTCAGGGAACCTGCCCGCAATGCGCCGGGCGAGCTCGAGAGGGGTCTCGCCGGGCCTCCGTTCAGCGCCCGCCATCCGTGCGAGGACGAGGGCGCGTTTCCACGCCAGCGTCACCGATCGCGGCCTCAGGTAGCGCGCGGCGGCGGCCAGCAACACCAGAACGAACGCCAGCAGAATGCCGACGATTTTCGTCAGCGTCCCGCCGTCTGGCATGCGGAAAGTGAAACCAGGGCCGGTGCCGCCAGGGGTGTTGCCGCCACCTGGGACGGGGACCTTTGCAGTCGACGTTGGCTGCGGGCTCGGGTCGCCAACCGTGCTACCAGGGGGCTGCGGGTTGCACTGGTTCTCGGTATTGCAAGTGGTGGTGCCCTTCGTGCCGCGGGGGACAGGCGTGTAAACGCTGTCAGGCGTCGGCTCGAATGTGATCCAACCGTAGCCGGGAAAGTACGACTCGACCCATGTGTGCGCATCTTCTCCGCGCACGACCCAGGAGTGCGTGGTCACATCGGGCAGACCCGCGCCAAACCCGTTGACCAGTCGTGTCGGGATACCAAGGCTGCGGAGCATGTCACCCATCGCTGTGGCGAAAAACTCGCAGTACCCCTCCTGTGATGTGAACAGGAAGAAATCGATCGCGTCGACTCCGGCCGGCGCCGCCCGCGGGGTAAGCGTGTATTTGTATTTCCGCAGGTAGGTCTCGATTGCCTTCGCTTTCTGGTAAGGCGTGCGGGCGTTGGCCCTGGTGGTGACCTCGACCGCAAGCTTTTGAATCCTCGCGAGGGCATCCGGGCTCCGGTAACCCTCGGCCGGCAGGCTGGAATATGCAGCCAGCCACTTCGGATAAACCGTGCCCGACCGGTTCAACTCGTCCTCGGTGGCGACAGAGTATTGCGTGGTGATGGAGTACGTCCCGTTTGACACCGCCGGCAGCAGACTCGACAACCGATCGACGGTGGCGATCTCGGGATCGGTGACGATCGCGACCTGGCGCACCAGCGTGTCTCGGTTGGATTTGTTGAAGATGCCGGGGTAGAAAAGGATGTCCTGGTTACCGCCGCCGGGCGGCGAGATCATGTTGACGGTGAAGGTCGTCGCGCCGAGCTTCTGATCCACATCGGCGTACTGCGGAGTGGTGCCCTTGGCGACTCGAATCACGTCAGGCGAGACGGAGTATCGCCATTGCCCCTGCAACGTGTCCGTGATGTTGACGCCACGAAAATACCGAGGCCCGGAATCTCCGTTCCACGTGTACGTGAACACGATGGCGTGACTCTTTTTGATCGAACCAGCCAGGGCGACGTCCGTCGAGAAGCCTGTTGCGCTCGTACCGATGCCGGGGCCAAGCGAAGCGCCGTGGTTGAGTCGCTGCAGGAGGGCGGCCCAGCTCGAGAACGCGCTGGCCTGCACCTCAACGGTGCGGTCAGTGGTCGACAGCGGAGGCAACAGGAGCGCGAGAAAGATCAGCCCGGCCGTGGCGACCAGGCCGCTCTCCCAAAAATCCCATCGCGCGTCACCGGTGAGCTTGACCCGGGCCCGCGTGACGTTGGCCACCGATGTCGTGTAGTTGGTCCACAACAGCAACGCCAGGGTGAGCCCGAGGATCACGAGCGTGTAACCGTTCTGGTTGGCGGAATTGAGCAGGTTGGTGGCAAAGGCGGCAGCGCCCGGCACCAGGCCCAGAAGCGGCCGCCGCCAGCGCAGCACGCACCAGGCCAACCAGCCGCCCGTGATCCACATGAGCAGGCTGATCAGGAAGAGGTACAACGACGCGTCGTCCGACAATGAATACAGCCCGGGGTCTCCCGGGATGACGCCGCCGTGTAGGCGCGTCCACCACAGGCTCGCAAGGCCAATCGACAATGGGTCGCCCGGATGCGTCGCGTGCAGCTGCGACCAGGAGGCATTTAGCGCTGCAAACGGGCCCGCGATCAGACCGGCGACGGGGCCCGCAGGCCAAGGCACCGGCAAAACAGCGAGCACACCCATGAACACCGCCCCCGCCAGGGCAACCGGCACCACCGCATCGATGCCGGCAACCCAGGCGGCGGTAGCGGTCGACCGGGCGATCATGAGGGTCAGGAGCAGGATCAGGACCGCCGACCAGGCGACGGCGCCGGTCATCGAGGCCCGCGTGCGACTCCAGATCCTCCCCGGCCACGGGGCGGCGGAGCTGCTAGCCGATGCGGAGAGCATCTCGAGTCCTCACCAAGCGCGCGAAGTCATCACCACAACGGACCACATAGAGGTCGACGTCCTGCCCCAGGTCGAAGCTGGGGTTGCGATCGGGGCCGCCGAAGCTGGCAGTGTCGAGGTAGAAAACCATCATGCTCGAGCGCCGGCCGCGAGCCGCCTGCAGAAGGCGCACCCATTCGGGGTCGGCGCTCGGCGTGATCACGGCGGTGGCGCGACGAGGCAACCGGCGGAGTCGATCCCAGGCGAGCGTCTTGGTCAGCGGTACCCTTCCGTCGGCCTGAGCGACAGCGAGATAGTCGAGGATCAGCCGGTCCTGCCGTACGGCCCGATGTGGCTCGAGGATCGTGCCTTTCGCATCGTTGGCTATGAGTCCAACCTGCCGCCCGCGACTATGCACCTGCGATGCCATGGACGCCGCCAGGCTGATGCCGTACTCGAGTGTCGACTCCTCGC
>JAYUFT010000234.1:0-11569 GCA_043738605.1 Candidatus Dormiibacterota bacterium
CCGGGACTGGTCGCGCCGAACGAGCCGCCGGCTTCCAGGGCGCTCCGCATCGCCTCGACCACTACGGGGTGAGTGTGGCCCAGGACGAGTGGGCCGAAAGCGCCCACGAAATCGATGTAGCGGTTGTCGTCAACGTCCCAGACGAAAGGCCCTTGACCGCGCGCGATGATCGGTGGATCGCCGCCGACCGCCCGATACGCCCGGACCGGGCTGTTTACGCCACCCGGAAAAAGCTGTGCGGCCCTTTCACGCCATGCCGCGCTTACGCCGGCCTTGATCACGTCGCCCCGAGGAGGGCGGTGATTTCCGCGATGGGGCGATGAATTCCGGTGAGTAGTGGCGTGTCACGGACCGTGGATCTCCTGCTGTCCGTCCCACGGAGCGCACGAACCAGCTCTCCAAACTTGGGTAGGTCGTCGGTTTCGTAAGCCACCAGGAAGTCCATGTCGTCGATGCCAAAACTGTTGGCGAGCAGCTGGTGTACATCAGGAAAGTCATGCCCGATCTTCATGTGCTCGTTCATGATCCCCTGGCGCGCCTCGCGGCCGAGCAGGTACCAATCGGTGCTTTTCGTGAATGGATAAACGATTAGATAACGGGATCGCTCGCCGGAGAACAATGACTGCTCCTGTAGCGTTGGCTTCTTAACGTACTGGGAGGGCTGGATGATGCCGAGGAAGCTCTCACTCACTTTCATCCACCGGCCCATCCCGGATCGCAGCACCGATGCCGCCTTCTCCTCCAGCGCATCCAGCGAGGGCGCAAGGCTCCAGAGCAGAAGATCCGCGTCGGCTTGAAGACCGATCATCGAATAGGTATGCGTGGCCACATCCGATTCGGCGTCAACGGCAGCGGCCAGCTCCGCTGCCGACTGGCATCGCTCGTCTGCCGTCAGCCGCCGCCAGGCCGGATCGAGACCGAGTGCAAGCGCGTGAACGAAACGGCTGTCCGTCATCCGGTCTCTCTCAACCAGGCGGCGACGTCACCGGCGAAGTAAGTCATCACGTTCCCGGCGCCGGCGCGAACGATCGCAGTCAGCGTTTCCAGAATGGCGCCCCGTCGGTCGATCCAGCCCCGGGCAGCGGCGGCCTCGATCATCGCCGCCTCGCCGCTGACCTGGTAGGCGGCCAGCGGCAAATCGAATCGATCGCGGGCGCGCGCGAGGAGGTCGAGTGATGTGATCGCCGGCTTCACCATCAGGATGTCGGCTCCCTCATGGGCATCGAGTTCCATCTCGCGCAACGCTTCACGACCATTGGCGGAGTCCATCTGATAGGACTTGCGGTCCCCGAAGCTCGGCGTCGAACCGGCAGCCTCGCGAAAAGGGCTGTAGAAAACAGATGAATGCTTCGACGCGTAGGCCAGGATGGCAGCTCCTTTGAAGCCGGCCGCGTCCAACCCGGAACGCAATGCCGCAACCTGGCCGTCCATCATTGCGCTCGGCGCGACGATGTCCGCTCCGGCCTCGGCGTATGTGATCGCTGCCTCGGCCAGCAGTGGCAGAGTCGCGTCGTTGTTCACGAGCTCACCCTCGAGCACGCCGCAGTGTCCGTGGGTCGTGTACTCGCACAGGCAAACGTCGGCGACGAGGGCCAGCGGCAGGGTCTCCGCCTTCAGCCGGCGCAGCGTTTCCGGTACCGGACCGTCAGGGTCGGCGGCGGCGTGGCCGTAAGGATCCTTGGCGTCGGGTATGCCGAAGAGCAGCACGCCTCCAACGCCGAGGTCGGCGAGCCGATGCGCTTCAGCGACTGCAAGGTCTGGGCTCAAACGCGCATGCCCCCGCAAGGATGAGATCTCCTCCCGGCGGCCACGTCCCGAGACCACGAACAGCGGCGCCACGAGCGCGGCTGAAGCAAGTCGGGTTTCCCGCACGAGCGTGCGGAGCGCGCCGTTGGCGCGAAGCCGACGAGGCCTTTCGCTCCCGGGCAGGTCGACGATGCGAGTGGCAATCAGGTCACGCACTTTTGGTTTCCTCCAGGGGTATGGCACTGATGATTACGGCCGCCAGGGCTTGCGCGCTCTGTGCTTTTGCCTCCGCGATGACGCGGAAACCAGTCTCACGAGCGACTTTTGTTGCACGGGGCCCGATGGTGATGGCAGGCAACGCAGTGGTCCCGCCGAGTGCGAGGAATCCGCGCACCGCCGAGCCGGATGCGAAGACGACAGCCGACAGGTCGACATCAGCGAGCGCCACCGCCAGGGGCTCAGCAGAGGATGCAGGTCCTTCGACCGTCGCATAAGCGGCCAGCTCATCGACCTCGGCGCCCCTTTCACGGAGGCGACCCGGAAGATCTGGAGCAGCGGCTGCCGCGCGCACGAGCAGCACGTGCTTGCCGCCTGCATCCGGCATCGCGTTCGCAAGCGCCAGGCCGTTCGTTTCCTCAGGTACCAGCGCAGGCTCGATGCCACGGGCCCGCAGCGCGCGCGCGGTCGCAGGCCCGACTGCCGCCCATTGTGGGCCCGCCGGGAGATCGTCCAACGCATCGACTCCTGACGCACTCGTCACGACGACCCAGTCGTAGTTCTCAAGTTCCGGCCGAGTGAACTGAAGGCGATGGATCGCAACGGTGGGGACCGAATGAACTCGGTACCCTGCAGTCTTGAGAGCGCCAGCTATCGGGTCGGCGCCGCCTGCTGGTCGCGTCACGAGAATGGCGGTCATCGGAGCGCCACCTCCGCGACAAGTCGGCGCCCAGCAGCTGCAGCCAGAATCAACGCCTCGGAGCAGGTGCCTTTGATGTGCTCGACCCGTTTGCCGGTGCCGTTGCTGTTCACCCCGGCCACGAGCAGCGTGAATGAGTCACCGTCAACCGACGCGAGAGCGCCAACCGGCGCGCGGCAGGTACCGCCAGTCGCCTTCAAGACCTCGCGCTCCATTTCGACCGCGAGGCGAACGGAACTCTGATCGAGCGCCGCCAGCAGGCGAAGCAGGTCGGCGTCCCGGCGGCGAGCCTGGACGGCCAGGGCTCCCTGCGCCGGTGCGGGGGCGATCAGCTCCGGTTCCAGCCGTTGGTCGATCCGCTCGCTCCGACCGAGGCGATCGATCCCGGCCGCCGCGAGCACCAAGGCGTCGACCGCATTCTCATCGAGGCGTCCAAGACGTGTGTCGACGTTGCCATGCAGTGGCACGACGCGGAGATCGCGGCGCGCCGCCAGCAGAAATCCCATCCTGCGCGGACTGTCGGTGCCGACAACGGCTCCTCGTGGCAGCGAGTCCAGCGTGCTGGTCCCGGTTCGGGTGACCAGGACGTCGCGCGGGTCCGCGCGCTCCGGATAAGCGGCGATCAGCAGCTCAGGCTGCTCCTCCAGCGGGATGTCTTTGGCGCTGTGCACGGCGATGTCGATTTCGCCCGCGACAAGTGCGCGGGCGATCGCGGCGACGAACACGCCTTCGCCCGGGGACATGTCGACAGGGCGAATGTCGCCCTCGGTCACAATCCGAACGAGCTCAACCTCGTGGCCCGCCTCACGGAGGCGCCGGGCGAAAAGCTCGCTCTGAACTAACGCTAGCTTTGAGCCGCGCGTACCCAATCGAAGGTTCACGTGCCGCGCTCCAGCCAACCGACATACTCGCGCGTCTTCGAGGCCACGACTCGTCCTGCCTCGTCGATGTAGCCGCGCGGAAGAGCCGGTAAGCGGACATACAGATCGTCGATGCCGAGAAAGTCACCGTTGGCGCGCGCCCTGACAGCTTCGGGAACGGCGGTCGGCGCCGAAATATCCGCGATTGGCGGCAGCTCACCCGCTCGTGGCAGCAGCTCGTGCCAAACTCCGGCGAGCGCCACCGCGATGGCGGCGCTTTTCACGACGAGCTTCGCGCCGTCCGCGAGGTCGACCCCTTGACCGCCGTAAACCTGGGCCAGGCGCTTGGCTCTGGTCACGTCCCTGCTCGCGATGGTAACGTCGCCTCCCGCCAGCCTGGCGGAGTGAGCGAGAGAAGATCCCATCCGGCCGGCACCGACGACAAGGACTGAGCCTCCCCCAAGAGTCGATCTCTCCGCCAGCCAGGCCACCGCCCTCTGCGCCAGGTTGCCGCTGGAGGCAGTCCGGCCAGCGCGCGCGCGGCGGCCGGCGGCAATCGCCGTTTCGAACCATCGCTGCAGACGGCGATCCACCGCGCGCGAGGCTCGCGCCTGGCCCAATGCCTCCCGAACCTGGTGAAGGACCTCGTCCTCGCCGACGATCGCGCTCTCCAACCCGGTCGCGACACGGATCAGGTGCCGCACCGCCTCCTCACCCGCTTCAACCTGGAGCGACGCGTGGAGGTCCGGCCTGGCGCCGAACCCGTAAAGCTCCACCCGGTGGCAGGTGCTCAGCAGGATCCACTCAGGGTGACCTTCGATTTGCGTTTCCACCGCTCGCGCAAGCTCCGCTCGCTCATCTGCGGTGGCGGTATCCGCCTGAACCGCCATCACCCAAGGCTCCTGATCGGACATCAGGCCTTGTCGGCGTGGCCGCTCATGAGGGCCACCAGCAGGCGGTCTGCGGCGCTTTCGGCTTCGACCAGGAGCAACGTTGCCTCCCGCGTGTCGAGCCGCCGCCGCCGGGCGATGCTCGCGAGCTCGCCAACGAAAGCTCCCCGAAATCGAACGAAAGCCTCGACCGTCTCTGAAAGCGAGGCGCCTAGAGCTGCAGCCCGCTGCCCGTACTCAAAGGCCCAGGCGCCGGCCTGCTCCAGCTTCTCCGGCGATCGCTGTGGACCTTCCTCATCGAGGTGCTCCAAAAGCGTTGCGAGCAAACGGTGACCTCGCTCGCGAAGCTCGGCCCGTTGGGCGTCGGACAGGGCCGCGAGCCAGGGCGAAGCGACCGGCTGGCCCACCCGCCTTGCCCGCTTGTAAACCCGTGCCACGCGCACGGCGGCGGCTCCGAGGCCGGTGAGTGGCGGTCGGCGAACCCGGGATTGGGGCACAAGGCCCTCGATCACAGTCCGCGGGAAGCGTCGATGCCCGCCTGGCGTCACGAACGCGGCGACGTCTCCCTGGTCCGCCCAGCGACGCAAGGTAGCCGGCGTGACGCCCAGCAGGCGACTCGCCTCGCCGAGACTGAGCCAGGGTGACCGAGCCGAGCGGGCCAAAGTGCTCAACCGCCAAATTATGCTGAAAACTATCTAAACCTTGCAAGCGGTTAGCTGGGCGCATGGCCTGGGGGTCTGCGCGACGCCCAGGCGGAGGTTCGAACCGCATGCTTGAGTGCGCATGAGCGAAAGGCACGCTCTGATGTGGTCCGGCGGCAAAGACAGCGCCCTCGCGCTAGACCGCGCTATCAGGTCGGGAATCGTGGTTGACCGCTTGCTCTCCTTTTATGACAGTGCGACACGGCGGGTTCGCTTTCACTCCACCCGGGTCGAGATGCTGGAGGCCCAGGCCGCCGCGATCGGGATCGATCTCCACGCCATCCCGACCAGTTGGCCCGAGATGGAAGCCAACCTCCGACATGAGCTGTCGTCGCTTCGCGACGAAGGATTCAGTGGGGTCGTCCTCGGCGACATCCACCTGGCGGACGTGCGGGCTTGGTATGAAGAGCGTGTCAACGCTGCCGGACTGAACCACGTCGAGCCGATCTGGGGCGAGTCGCCTCAACTTCTCCTGAAGGAGTTCGTGTCGTCGGGCGGTCGTGCAGTGATCACTTGCGTGGAGCTGGCGAAGCTGGACGAGTCATGGCTCGGCCGTGTCATCGACGACCGCTTCGCTTCTGAGATCGCAAGGACTGGCGTCGACGCCTGCGGCGAGAACGGTGAGTATCACTCGTTCGCTTTCGCCGGCCCGGTATTCAGGAAGCCGCTGTCCTGGACCGCCGGTGAGCGACGCCTCGATTCAGGCTTTGCCCAGCTCGATCTCGCCGAGGGTGCCTGAGGCTCCCTCGCAGCTCAGTGCCACTCGGATGAGTCGAGGCCTGCCTCCAGCCAGTCGATGATCGCCCCGACTATTGCCCAATTTTCCGCGTTCCGAGCCGCAATCACCTCGCGCAGTGCATGCGGCTCCCAGGCGAGAAGCGCTTCGGCGCCCGCGCTTGCATAGCGGACCAGCGCGTGGTGGACCACATCGTCGTAGGCGAGACCGGTGTTTCGGGCGAGGTTCTCCAGGGTCGGCCGCGGGTCGACGAGACGCGAGAGCGCGACGGAGTCCCGGAAGTTCTGGTTCGAGTCCCGAGCAGCCATCCGGCACAACGTACCGGACCGAGAACGCTTGGCATAGGCGTATGTGGTGGGCGAGGTAGGCACCAGGTCACATCCCGGAGCGGTGACAGCCAAGAAGACAGCCAAGTTGGCGGATAACTGCGGACGAATGCGGACGATCAGGGATTACCGACGCTCACGGCTCCACTGGTGCGGACGCTGATGGACGCCTGCGGATGCCGGGCCCGCGGTCTTCAAAATCGTTTGCGGGGCGCTGCGAGGCGTCCTGGGTGGGTTCGATTCCCATCCATCCCCGCCAATTTCGGCGGTCCTGACAGCCAAGATGACAGCCACAGCGGCGGACCACTCTGGAAGCTGGCGAACGAAGATGGGCAATCGAGAGAACGGATTAAGGTCGTCCCCTAAGAGTTTCTGCAGGGGTCGCACATCCGGCCCGCGAAACGAACCCAGTCTGCCATTTGGCGGCTCGCTCTTGATTCGGGAGTTCTGGCTCTTGGCCGCGACTACAGGATTGGTCTCCCGGTGCTGGCTGGTAGATTTCAGCCCTGGCAGCAGTCCAGTGCGAACGACCTAACTTTCAACGGGATCCGGTTCACGATGTACGGGTACGCTGGGTTGGGCGCGAGTTGGTCGCTGTAATGCATGTAGCCTGCGATCCCAAGTCGACGTTTGAGCACGAGCGCGGCCACGACCACGATCAAGACGACCACCTGGGCGATGAACGAGGTGACGGTTAGCCTCGTTGAGTGCTACTACACGCGAAAGGCAAGGTAGTCGAGCGGGCTTCAGCCCCGGATTCGTCGACGGTTTAAAGCGTTAAGCGCTCACTTCGATGATCATCGTCAACCCGCCACCGCCTTGCTCCTCGCGATTGTCGTTGGTGGTGTGATGGGGGATGTGGCAGTGCAATAACCACTTTCCGGGCAGGCGAGCTTCCCAGATCAAGTCGTAACGCTCGCCCGGACCGACCTCGACCGTGTCCTTCTCCACTCGAGCCGTAACAGGAACCGGGTTGCCATCAGTCTCGATGATGGTGAATGGCCCGCCGTGGATGTGCATCGGATGCACGAAGTTGTTGTTGGTCCCGATGAACCGAAATCGAACTCTGTCGCCGACGCGCATCTTAAGAACCGGCGTTGCCGGATATGACTTGCCGTTGATCGTAAAGAAGTTCGGCAGTGCCCCATCCATGAGCATCGCCGGGAATGTCCAACCGTCGCGGACGAGCCATTCCTGCAACTGGATGGGCACGTCGTGTTGATAGTTGTAGGAAGCATCGACTGATGGGTCGGCCGGCGAGACGATCAGCGCGCCGTATTCGCCGAGCGCCTGCTGGCGATCCGGGTGGTCGTGGGAGTGGTAGAAGAACGTTCCCGCTTGGGTCACGTCGAAGGCGTACGTGAAAGTTGACCCAGGTTGGATCGGTGGCTGCGTCACCTCAGCGGGGCCGTCCATGCCGTTCGGCACGGTGAGGCCGTGCCAATGCACGGTCGTTGATTCAGGCACGTGGTTGGTCACGTTGATACGCACCTGATCACCCTGCCGTAGCTCGATGCGCGGTCCGGGTATTTGATGGTTGAAGGCGTAAGCCAGCACAGGCTTATCGGGCAGAATCCACCACTCGATTACCGACACTTCAAGATCGAAGACCTTTACGTTCCCCTCAAGACGAGGCGTGAGCACCTGGTCCCCCTGGGCGTTCGGGGAGGCGCGGTAGGACACGTCATTCGGATCGACCGCGGCCATATCGCGCATCGCAGCTCCAGGGAGGTCGCGGCTCATGATCATCCCGGGCGGCATGACCGCGCCACCGACATCCCGTGCGCTAAGGGTGAGATTGGTTGTATATGCCGACCACAGGAGGCCTGCGGCTAACGCCACGATCGACGCGACAGCCATCGCGGTGAGTTGCGGGCGAGTAGGCCGCAGCGCGATCGGCAGCATACCGGCCTCGCCTTTTCCTGACGCTCCGGCCTTGGGATGTTTCGTTGCCGCCATCAGCCTTTCGCCATTGACATCGCCTCGTGGCCGGCAAGGCGTTGGCTCTCAGCCTTGACACTGTGGCCGCCCTTGCCGAGGGCGCGCACCGTGCCCATGCCATGCTTCAGCCCCTTGGCCACCATCCACGTGTTGACGGGATAGGCGACGAGGACTCCCGCCATCACGCCAACCGCCATCGTTCCCCAGAACACCAATTGTGTGGGTTCCATGGCGCGCATGTCGCGGCCCATCATTAGCGCGACCATCACCGGGAACATGCCCGCCATCATGAAGTTCATCGACAGCCACTCTGGGAGCAGCGAGTGGCGCAATGCCATCGGATAGGAGCCGCCCATCATGTCGCGCATGAACAACGCCTGGAAGATGAAAAGGCCGAAGCCGAACCCCGCGGCGTATTCGACGATCAAGTCGAGCCACATCGGTAGCCCGAGTGCCGCGGTGATGACAGCCGCAACGATGATCCCGGTGGCATCACCCGCAGCACAATGCACGACGGAACCCAAACCTTGCTTCCAAAGGGGCTTTACGAACTCTTCGTGCAAGCCGGGGCCCGGGTTCCTTACACGACATGATGTAAAGGACGAGTCCGACGAGGCCGAGATAGGCCGTCACCAGGACCCAGCCCCATTTCATAACAGTCATCTCCGGGTTCTTGGTGAAGGCGTCATAAGCGACGTACACGACGCTGATGGCAGTTGCGGCGAACCATATAAGCAAGACCACATCGATCCAGGCAAGTGCGCCGAAGATGGGGACCGATAGGTCAGTCATCGAGCAACCTCCGAAACTGGTTGGGTGCGACGCTCATGCGGCTCGTCGCGGACCGTACCTGCCCGAGTCACTTCAGAGTCAGATTGGCATGGCATGCTGCTTGCCAGCAGCCAATCTGACCGAACAGGATTGCCCAGCCAACCCATTGATGGAGCTGTCTAAAAGAAATTTTTGCGCCGGTCGAAAGCCTCGATTCCGCCAAAAGCCAAGAGCGCTAAGACCACCGTGACAATCCAATGAGTTGGATGTGGCTTATCTGGCAAGGCAATCTCGACGGCCACGTAACCGATGATCCCAACAAACATGGCAACGACGACGGCTTCCGCTGACCAAGGGCGACGGCGCTTCGGCCTGTGCCTGATATCTGGGTCGGCCGCGGGCAATGCCCTGCGAGGTTGGGGCTTTCTACGCCGACTCATCGCACCCCGAGGGTCCTGCCATTACTAGCCATGGATAGTACACGGGCGGGGTCGCAGGGTCAGCCCGTCACTATGCTTTCTTGGCAAGTCCGGCGCATTGCCCGTCCGTGGCCAGAGGTCAGCCAGTCATGGCTCGTACTTCGACCGCAAATACCGCGGCCAGACCAACCGCCAGAGCAATTCCCAACTTTAGGGATGCGGCCGTCCGCTGGCTGTTCGATCGAGCGGTTGCTAGCCGGAACAGGGCGTAGCCAAGGAACGCTGCCAAGCCGGCAAGGATCGCAGCCAGCGTTGGGTTCCCGTTGGAGAGCCAACTCATAGCAAAACCTCGTTCATCGCGACTAGTACCCCGGCGGGGTATGGTGAATATGTTCCAGACCGGTATCGGCCAATCGCAGGCTCAGGAGATTACAAAATGCAATTGAAGGTAACCAAACAATCTGACACTACGTTGGAGGCCGGTTACGACTGCCCCTGTGGATGCACCCCTGCGGTTACGTTCTCCCGAGGCTCTGACTCTGTCCAAGAAGGTTGCTGCTGCGGAAACGACTTCGTAGTTGGGCCTGGAGCAGCGAGCAGGATCCACCTCAAAGATGGGTTTCATGCCGAAGCCGAAACCTTTACTGCTCCCTGGGGCGACCAAGTGGAAGCCGCTTGGGCGATTGGCCCGAGTACGCATTAGCCGGCCACTTTGCCAGGCGGTTAGCCATGACGGGGTTGATCAGATTCACCTGTGGCAGATCGTAGCTCAGGTACTATCGCGGTGTAGTTATGCGCCTAAGGGTGGTCGGGTGGATTGCCGGAGGGAGCATGGCGGGCGTGCTCGTGCTAGCCCTTGGTTGGGGTCTCATCCACGCTTCCAACATGACCCCTACAAACCTTCTCAACCAAACTGCACCCGACCTGACAGTCGCTGCACTGGATGGAAGGCATTTGGCTTTGTCCGACTTTCGCGGCACGCCGTTGGTGGTCAACTTTTGGGCTTCATGGTGCGTTCCGTGCAAGCAAGAGGCGCCCATTCTCAACGCCGCCGCCCGCAAGTACGAGGGCCGCGTTCAGTTCGTCGGTATCGATATCCAGGACTCGGATTCCGCTGCTCGCGCGTACCAGGCTGATGTGTTGAGCCCGTATCCGGTTGGTCCATCAACCAAGGGTAGCTACCGCGATTGGGGGGTCACAGCGCCACCAGAAACCTTCTTCATCGACCGGCATGGCTTGGTCGTGTCGAAGATCGTGGGGCCGGTTGATCGCCACCAACTTGAGGTGTATGTGGGCCTACTCGGACCATGATCGCTTGGGGCCGGTGGTTAATGGTCGCCGCGTGGGCCATCGCCGTGGCAGTTGTCGTTCTAGTGCTCAGCGGAGTGTTGCTCGCACCAGTCCGGGGTGACGTGCTGGTTCTGGCCAGTGCCAGGAAATCAGATTACTTAGCAGGCTCGACCCTGCAGTTTCACACTCCTTCCGGGTGGACCTCAATCGGTATCTTCCCGGGAGTCAACGTTCCGGCAGCGCCCAAAACCTTGACTTTGTTGGAGGCGAGGGCGCCGGTGGGTTCCTATGACACTTTGAAAGTCGCCAATCAGGAGCTGTCGGTGTCGATCAGTGTCCAGCAAGGTGGGCTCAACCAGATCCTGATTGGCGTGGTCGACGGCGGTGCTTCAACCGCAAGCATCTACGTCGGAAATGAGAGCGTGAGCCTTGGCCTCAGCGAGCTTTCAGGTCAGATGAAGGGGATGCCGGCGTTCCGGTTGAACGACCAGTTCGGTAGACCATTCGACAACGCATCCATAGCCGGCCATGACGTCCTCGTGGCCGCATTTCACACCACCTGCAAGGAGGCCTGCCCGCTGTATACCGGACTCTTCCTGCAGCTGCAACGGCAACTGCCTGCATCGGTGTTGTTGATCGAAGTCACCACAGATCCTGCGAAGGATTCTGCCGACGTCTTACGCGGCTACGCAGGCAGGGTCGGAGCCAGCTGGATATTCCTCACTGGGGATGCAGCCGCCGTGGCCCGGTTCTGGAAACCCTTCGATGTTGTGCTTAGCACGGGCGACGTTCACCGCTCAACACTTGCGCTGATTGACGCACACGGCTACATCCGGAGTTTCTATCTGGGCGCACCGGACCTTGGCGGCAGCCTCCCTAGAGTGCTGGCGGATCAATTGAATTCGCAAGGGCGAGCGCTGCTCAACAGCCGTGGTGCTGGTTGGGGACAGGCCCAGGTGTTGGACACGCTCGG
>JAYUFT010000235.1:0-3856 GCA_043738605.1 Candidatus Dormiibacterota bacterium
AAACGCATTCGCGTCATCGACTCCGGGGTCGCATCGATGTCTCTCGGTCTCATCACCCTCGTCGCTTCAACCCTGTCTGCGCGAAGCGCTGAAGCCGAAGCGATCGAGGCGAAGGTCTTGGCGATGAAACCGCATCTGCAGACGTACTTCTCGGTGGCGACGCTCGAGTTCCTGCGGCGCGGAGGGCGCATCGGTAGCGCCAACGCGCTGGTTGGCTCGGTGCTGCAGGTCAAGCCCGTGCTGTGCATCCGCGATGGTTTGGTGACGCCGCTCGAGAGGGTGCGCACCTTCGAGCGCGCGCTCACGCGAATCGTCGCGCTGGCACGCGAGCTGGACCGAGGGAACGGCGTCTGCATCATCGTCGGCCACGCTGACGCCGAGGCCGACGCAGAGCGCGTGGCCCGCGAGCTGAAGCCGATCGCCGACACGTTGATGATCCAACCGCTGGGCCCGGTGGTCGGGGCGCACGCCGGCCCGGGCGTGGTCGGCGTGGGGTGCTACTCGGCCGACCTCTTCCCCCTCGGCATCAAAACCGCAAGCGAAGCTGTAAATACGCGGTAGCCAAGGGATACGACCAAAAGGGCCCAAAAGGCCCAATCGACCGCCCGGGTGGCGACGATTTGTGCCCTAATGGCTCGGATGTCACCAGATAACGTGCTCAAGGCTCTCGGTGTTGTCGCCGTCGCAGCGCTGATATCGATCATCACCACGCTTGGTGTCGCCTCGGCCGCTGTGACATACAGCGTCGGACCCAACGTGAACATCAGCGCGAGCTGCTCTGGCCAGAACGCCGAGGTCCTCCAGGCCGTTGATCGGACACTCGGCTACGTGTACGAGACGTGGATGGGGTGCCGTGGCATCGCCTTCGCGCGATCGACCGATGGCGGGCACCACTTCCAGACGCCGATCTCGGTCCCAGGATCGGTGGGCTCGAATGTGAACGTCTGGGATCCGGTGGTGACTGTGGCGCCCGACGGCACGGTTTATGCCGCATTCATGATCGCCAAGTCGAGCGAGTACTACCCAGTCGTTGCTGCTTCGTTCGACCATGGCGCGACGTTTCCGCAGGTCGCGTCGCTGTTGCCCCCGGATCAAAAGAACTGGGGCGACCGGCCCTTCCTCGCAGTCGGTCCGGACGGCTCCGTCTACGTGACGTGGGACTACGGACCCAACCGCACCTCGATCAATTACCTCTGCGCGACCAACGGCAGTTGCGCCTTCGCGACCGGCGACCTCAACGTCGTGATCCAGAAGTCGTCGGATCACGGCAAGACATGGGGCCCGATCATCCCCGTGAGCCCCGGATTCCCTTCAAGCGGCGGTGACAGCGCGCCCATGTTCGTCGAGGCCAATGGGCGGATCGACCTCACGTACCAGGGCTATCACATCACCAACACGACGACGTACACGATGGACCCTGCGAACACCTACTTCACATCCTCGAGTGACGGAGGATCGACCTGGTCCAAGCCGGTGTTGCTTGGACCGCCCGACTTGACGATGTCCCTATCCGAGTGGTGGATCGACGGCGCCTTCAGCGAAGACTCGGCAGGCAACCTCTATGCCACGTGGGACACGCAGGGATCCGAGGACGCGGGCTGGCTGTCTTTCTCGACCGACCGCGGCAAGCACTGGTCGGCCCTGGTTCGAGTGACAGGGTCTGACGGCAACGCCGTCCACATCATGGAAGTGGCCGGCGGCGGGCCCGGTGTTGCATACGTGAGCTGGCTCACGGACGTTTCCGGCGCCTACCAGCTGTTCGTGCGGCCTTACTCCATCACCAGGGGCTGGCTGACCACGCCCATCCTCGTATCCACCCGGTCCGGTGACGTCTCGGTTTGGCCGGGAGACACCACGGGGATCTCGACGCTCTCAGACAGCAAGGTGGTGCTGAGCTGGGGCAGCGGCATCCTGATCAACAACCAGCCGAAGGCGCAGATCTTCACGTCGGTCGTGGACTTTTCCCTCTAGCCGCTCCAGCGGACGGAGGTCGGCGTGACGAACTTCTTGATACGACCCTCGACCGCGAGGGCCTGCAGGTGCGCGAGGCCTTCCTGCAGCGCCGCGCGCTTCTCCCAGGCGTTGTCGCGCGGACCCCAAAGCTCCAGCGCCACCGACCATGCATTGCGCTCCCCTCGCGAAACGATCGACGCGATCTGATCCAGTCGCCTCTTGTGGTGCGCGAGCAGCTCCGTCACCCGATTTGATGCGTCCGTGAAAGGCCGGCCGTGCGCGGGCAGGATGAGCCGAGGCTCGTAGCCCGCGAGACGCCGAAGGCCGTCGAGGTATTCGTGCAGCGGATCCGGCGTGCTCTGCGGATGGAGGCCGATGTTGGGTGAAAGCTCCGGCAGCATGTGATCACCCGCGACCAACAGCTTGTCTCCCTCGTCGTATAGGCAAATGTGTCCGGGCGAATGACCAGGCGTCCACTCCACCCTCAAACGGCGACGCCCCACCTCCAACGTTTCGGCTCCCTCGAGCTGGACCGCGGCCACCGCCGGTTTCACGATGTCGCTCAACGCGCGCTGAGAGTTGCTCAGCACCTCCGCTTCGGCCTCTGGGACGCCGTTGACCAGCAGGTAGCTGCGTACCTCGGCCACGAGATGCTCCAGCTCGATATACCGGGGTTCCACGAGGGGAACCTCGAGCCGATGCAGGTAGAGGTCGGCAAGCCCCGGACCCGCGAAGATGCCGGCGGCCCCGTAGTGATCCGGGTGGATGTGAGTGACCACGAGGCGGCGCAGGCGCTTTGCCCCCACGCGCCGCACCGCAGCGTGAATCGCCTCGACCGAGTCCTCGGTGTTCATTCCGCAGTCCACGAGGTCCGCGACGTCGCCATCCGGAAACAGGAAGACGTTGACCAGGCCGTCCTCGAAAGGGATGGGCAGGCGGAGCTCGAAGACGTCGGTCGCCACCTCGGTCAAGCCAAGCTCAGCCGCCATTTCTCCGGCATTGTCGCTGACCCGCCTAAGATGAAAGCGTTATTGAGCTCGATCTCCTCAGGAGGAGCAAATGTCTGAAGTCCAGTTGACACCCGACCAGATCGTCGAAGCCTTGCCGCGCTACCTGGTGGCGGAAAAGGCAGGGACCACAAAAGCGACCATCCAGTTCGACCTCAGCGGGGACCAGGGCGGCAAGTGGTGGGTCAAGATCCACGACGGCCAGGCCGAGTCCGGCAAGGGCGATGCGCCCGAGAACGCCAACCTCACGCTGGTCGCCGACTCGGGCGACTTCGTGAAGATCATGCTGGGCCAGATGGACGGCATGTCCGCGTTCATGTCGCGCAAGCTGCAGGTCAAGGGCGACATGGGACTGGCGGTCAAGCTCCAGACCCTGTTCAAGCGACCGAGCTAGAACAGCCCAGGCCGGCTTGGTCGTGGCCGCGGCGGGGGCGGCGCCTTGTCGCATTCGAAGGTGAGCGGCACGCCGAGCTCGCTGACCAGGAGGTCGGCCATCTCGCCAACCGCCGGGCTCACCGCAGACCTGAGCGTTTCATCGGCGTCCGCCACCATCGCCCTTGGCGCATCGGGCACGACGGGGCCCGTGCGCGCCAGCGATCTGCTGCCACCGGTTGCGAGCCTCGACTCGTTGCCATTCCAGTTGAACACTGTCAGGACGCTGGAGCGCGCGGCGCGACCGGTGACGACAAACACCCTGTCGCTGCTGCCACGCCCGGAGGGCCACACCACGCGCTTCAACACGACCGAGCTCGCAGGCATCCATTTCGATCCGGCCCAATACCTGTCGCCAAACGTGGTGCCCCGCTTTATCTGCCCGGGCATCAGGACCCACGCATGGCTGCCCTGATACGCGAGCACGGCGACGAAGATGACTGCAAACGTCAAGGCAACCACAG
>JAYUFT010000236.1:0-3833 GCA_043738605.1 Candidatus Dormiibacterota bacterium
GGCGACCGGGTCTGGCGCCTGCCGATATTCGCCGACTACCGCGTGCTGTTGCGCAGCCAGATCGCCGACTTGAGGAACTCCGAGTACGGCGAGGCGGGAGCCATATTGGGCGGCATGTTCATCGGAGAGTTCGCCCGGGGCAAGCCGTGGGCGCACCTCGATATTGCGGCTTCGAGCTGGAATACGAACTCGGAGCTGACAACGGTCCTGAGAGGACCGTCCGGAGCGGGGACTCGGCTTTGCATCGAGCTGGCGGAACTCATGAGCGGGGCCAAGCGTTAGGAGCTTAGATGGGAATCCTCCAGACCATCGAATCCCCGGCTGACCTTCGGAAGCTGACCCAGGCCCAGCTCACGCAGCTCGCGGACGAGGTGCGCGCCTTCCTGGTCGAACAGACGTCGCGGTCGGGGGGCCATCTGTCGCCAAACCTGGGCGTGGTCGAGCTCACCTTCGCGCTGCATCGCGTATTCGACAGCCCGAAGGACGCGATCGTGTGGGACACCGGTCATCAGGCATACGTCCACAAGATCGTCACTGGGCGCTGGCGCGATTTCGCCCGGCTCCGCCAGGCCGACGGCCTCTCCGGATATCCATCACGAAAAGAGTCTGAGCACGACTTCGTCGAGAACAGCCACGCGTCGACGTCTCTGAGCTATGCGCTCGGCATCGCCGAAGCGAGGCTGCGCAAAGGCGTCGGCGGTCACGTGGTCGCAGTCATCGGTGACGGCGCGCTCACCGGCGGCATGGCCTACGAAGCGTTGAACCAGATCGCGCACCTCCAGCCGCCAAACCTGATCATCGTCATCAACGACAACGGCCGCTCCTACGCGCCGACCGTCGGCGGCCTTGCGCGCCACCTCTCGCAGCTACGCGTCGATCCTCGTTACGAGCGCATTAAGGAAGACATCTCACGCCTGCTCCGCGACCTGCCTCTGGTCGGACCGAAAGCCGATCAAGCCGCGTATCGCGTGAAGGAGGGACTCAAGCAGCTCCTCCAACCCTCGACGATTTTTGAAACTCTCGGCATCAAGTACGCCGGGATCGTCGACGGCCATGACGAGCCCGCGCTCGAAGAGGTGCTCTCTCGTTCAAAGCGCCTGCGAGCGCCAACTGTCGTGCACGTGATCACGGAGAAGGGCCACGGATACAGACCCGCCGTCGACGACGAGGTCGACAAGCTGCACGGCGTCAGCGCCTTCGACCCGCTGACCGGTCGCCCTAGGTCGACAGAGCTCACTTACACAGATGTTTTCGGTGAAGCCCTCATGACTGCGGCCACCAATCGGCCTGAAGTTGTCGCCATCACCGCGGCGATGGCCTCGTCGACAGGGCTGCTGAACTTCGCCAAGGAATTTCCCGAGCGATTCTTCGACGTGGGCATCTGCGAGCAGCATGCCGTGACGTTCGCGGCCGGCCTTGCGCTCGCAGGCATGCATCCGGTCGTCTGCATTTACTCCACGTTCATGGCGCGCGCTTTCGACCAGACGATCATGGACGTCGCGCTGCACAAGCTGCCTGTCGTGTTCATCATCGATCGCGCGGGCGTCACTGGCCCCGACGGCTCTTCGCATCACGGGGTGTTCGACCTTTCCTTTCTTCGCCTGATCCCGAACCTCAAGGTCGCGGCGCCTGCGGACGCGACGGAGCTGTGCGCCCTGCTCGAGACTGCGCTGGCCTCAGACGGACCCATCGCGATCCGCTACCCGAAGGGCCCTGTGCCGTCGACGCCTGAGCTGCCGGTCGAACCGCTGCCGATCGGCCGGTGGGAAGAGCTGCGCAAGGGATCCGACGCGGTCATCTTCGCCGTCGGCCGCATGGTCGAGGTCGCGATGGAAGCCGCGGAACGGCTCGAGGTCCAGAAAGTTTCCTGCGCGGTGGTCAACTCACGGTGGATCAAGCCGGTCGATCCCCGAATCGTCGACTGGGCGCGGGGGCACCCGGTCGTGATCACTGTGGAAGACAACGTCGGCGCCGGCGGTTTCGGCGGCGCCGTGCTGGAGACGCTCGCGCCTCACGGGCTCGCGGGCCGCGTGCGCACGCTGGCCTTGCCAGACGAATTCCTGCCGCAGGGAAAGGCATCCGACATCTTGAAGGCGCACGGCCTCGATTCAGCCGGCGTCGCCAAATTTGTCTACGAAGCGGTCAAAGGCAAGGTCCGAACCGAGACCTAGTCGGCCGCCGGCAGCTTTCTTCGGCCCGCATAGCCCTCGCCGATATGGTGCCAATGCTCGACGCGCTCTTCGCCGAGCTTCCAGCACAGCTCGACCAGCTCGCCATCCCGGTACGACGGAAAATCGATGAGGCCTTCGAGTGGGCCCTTGAGCTGGATGCCCATTCCATTCAGGCTCGCGACCGCTTTCAGAAGCTCCATCTCGGCGCCACCGACGGCGTCGCGAGCCTGCTGTCTGCGCTCCTGATTTTCGGGACCCGCCTTCGGTCGTTTGGATTCGTATTCGGCGATGCGCGCCTGGTCTTCGAGCTCAGGTACGAGAGCTGAGAGCTCGGCGATCTGGGCGACGATCCTGCGCACGCGCGGCAGCTCGTTGTTCGCCTCCTCGACCGTGTACGTGCGGAGCCTCTGCACGGGTCAAAGATAGCCTCCGCACGCCAGACCTCGCTCATCGGGCAACGATAGTCGCAAACTGCGCTGATGGACCAGCGTGAGATGAGCAGTCGATTCGCGTCTGCGCCGGTTGCGCGATTGGCGACGGCCGGCGCCGATGGACGGCCTCACGTCGTTCCGGTCTGCTTCGCTATCGATGGGCAGACCCTGTACTTCGCGGTTGACTTCAAGCCCAAGCGGAGCACCAATCTCAAGCGCCTGCGCAACATCGCAGCGAACCCTGCTGTCTCGATCCTCGTCGACCATTACGAGGACGACTGGAACCGGCTGTGGTGGGTTCGGGTCGACGGCGACGCACGAGTGGTGACCGAGAGGGCTGAGGCGCAGAGGGCGGTCAAGCTCCTCGCCGCGCGCTATTCCCAGTACCGGGCGAACGCGCCCGCTGGACCTGTGGTCGCAGTTGCCATCGCCGCCATGACCGGTTGGTCGGCTTCTTGACCGCCGAACACCCGCTCGGGCTGTGCCTGCTCGACCGGATAGAGCAGGGACTCCGCGTCGAGGCTGGTCGTGCCGAGTGAATACGGCCCGGCGATGTGCCCGCTGACCGAGGCGGTCCAGCTCACCGAATAGCGAACCGCCGATTTCACTCGATAGCCGGCTTGATCGTGGGCCTGGTACACGTGAGTGACCGGCGAAGTCTGCGGGTAGGGCAGTCCGAAACCCGAGGCGTCGGTGAAACTGGCACGGGCGCCGTCGCCGAAATCCCAAGCCGCGCGGGTCGGGACCGCGGTCACCGCGTAGTCGATGCCTTCGTAAATCTCGTGGGCGGTAACCGCCGCCGGCGCTGGTACGAGCCAGAAGAGCGACTCGAAGCCGACCAGGCCAGGCGCGGCTGGATTCGCGGCCACAGTGCTCGCGATCGCACTCCATTCCGGCATGGGCGGTGGCGCCAGCGGCCCTGCGCAAGCGACGCTCTCGGGTGTGGCGTTCAACAGCTTGTCCAGAGCGATGACGTGGACGCATGCCCGCTCCCCTGGTTTCATGTCCGATAGCGTGAGCGTGCGTGGAGCTCGCGTCGAGGCAGCTTGCAAACGTCTCGTCGAGCTGCCAAGCGTCAGCCAGGAGGAGTACTGGCCCATGCCCGCAGCGAAGAAGTCCTTGCCGGCCCCATCACCCTGGTCGCCGACTGGATCCCAGGTGAAAGCGACTGAGCTTGTCGAGATGTCGGTTACACGGGGTTGCGCCGGATACGGCGGGCGCGAGTCGACAT
>JAYUFT010000237.1:0-3828 GCA_043738605.1 Candidatus Dormiibacterota bacterium
TGTTCGGGCTCCCAGGTGCGTTCACCGCAGTAGCCCCGCTCAGGTTGGTGCCGGTCAGTGTCACCGGAACCGTGGTGCCGCGCACACCCGAGGTCGGACCGATCGACGTCAGCGTCGGCGGCGGCGGGTTGACGGTCACTGTACCTGCGACGTAGGAGATGGCGTAGTTCGGATCTACGGCTCCCGTGCAACTTGACGGATATGTGCCCACCGGGCTTGTGCTGGTCGCGGTCGTCGAGCAAACCGGCTGAGTCGTCAGGCTAGCCGCGGTGTCGCCGTTCACAAAGCCCGAGTAGCTGGCCGTGATCACTGGGACCGGACCGCCGAAGATCATGCTGGGGCTGCTGGCCGTGATGGTCAGCGGCACCTGGCCGATTCCACCGAGCGTGACCGGGGAGCCGCTGACGGGAATGTTGGACGTGATCGTCACTGATCCCGTCGCCGCCCCGTACACCGTTGGCGCGAACGCGACGCTGATGGTGCAGGTAGCACCCGCGTTCAGCGTTGTCGCGCAGTTATTGACGATTGTGAACGGGCCCGTGACTGCTACGGCAATGGCCGTCTCAGTCGCCGTGCCGATATTGCTCAGCGTCAGGGTCTGCGCTGCCGAGGTCGAGCCTACGAGAGTGGCACCGAAAGTCAGCGAGGCCGGCGAGACGACGCCCACTGCGATCGGACCATTGTATTGGACCGCGCCGATGTCGTACCGCGGGCCGGGGGCGGGACGCGGATTGCCGAAGAAGTCCGTGCTCGGCGCCTGGGCGCCGCTGACGGTGCCGGTGCCGGTGCTGATCGCGGACGAGACCGCGGTCAGCGTGTAGTCGCCCAGCGACACATTCTGGTTAGCGTTGCCCTGGTTCGCGGGATTCGTCAGGGCCAGAGGGCCCCAGCGCACGTTGATCCAGTTGTTGCCCTCGTCCACGACACCCGACGGGGTCAGGCTGAACACCGGATTCGGGAACGCGTTGAACTCGTTCACGCCCGGGGGAACCGCATATCCCCCGGCACCGAGTTCCGGCGGCTGTCGCGAACCATTGCAGTACTGGCTCGTGAATGCCGGGGAGCTGGTCAGGTTGTTGGTTCCACCGTAACTCGCCGCCGACAGCACCGAGTAGCTCGGCGCGAAACCGGATGAATCGTGTGCCGTTGCGGCCGTGTCACCGCGGAAGCCCAGCTCCCAGTAACTCGCCACGTCTGGGCAGCCGCCCGTCACGGTCTGGGTGCCGGCCGGGGTGCCGTCCACGTTGTACAGCGCCACCACGTGCTGCTGGTTCTGGTTCGCTGCCGCCGCGCCGAAGCCGCCGACACCAATGTAGAACGAACGGTTCCGCCAGATCGCGTCGTTAAACAGCAGTGGGATCGAGTTGTAGTAGCACGAAGGGTGCGGGCCACCCGCCACACCGTGCCCTGCCGGACAGCTGAACTCACCCGCCGGCAGAAAATCAATGTTGGCCTGCAGCACCGGACTGTTGCTCACGCTGACCAGCCCGGCAACCTGGGGGCAGGACTGCCCGTTGTTGGCACCGCAGGTCACGTTGCTGGTCGGCGATGTCGAACTGGCCAGCGGCGCGAACAGCGACTGGAACAGCGCGCCGGACGAAGCCGTTGAATCATTGGACGCAATCGTGTTGTTCACGATGTTGATCGCCAGCGTATCGAGCAGCGATACGCCGCCGCCGTCCCAACCCGCCACGTTGTTGACGATGATGTTGTTCGTCACGATGACTGAGTTCCAGCTGCAATTCTTCAGGTCAGCCGAGCAGGCTGTAGCGCCGTTCGGCAAATTCAGCACGTCCGTACCGTTGACGTGCTGGATCCGCATACCGCCGCCGCTCCCAGAGTCTGCCGCGTTGCCAAGGATCAGGTTGGCGTTGATCACCAGGCCCTGGCCGGTACCATCACTGGGGGGGATCGTGTTCGGCTGCGCCAGACAGTCCTGGTCGGTCGAGACGCCGCAGGTCGTCGGATCGGCGTCCGGCGCACCCATCACCAGCAGGCCGCCGCCATTGGTCGTGATGGACGGATTGGTGGTCTGATTAAAGATGATGGTGTTGTGTTCGATGTTGCCGTGCTTGCTGAAGCCGATGTGCGAGATACCACCACCGTCGCCGGAGCTGAGGTTGCCGCACACCCAGTTGTTGGCGAGGTTGTAGTAGTCGGCGCCCGTATTGACGCTGACACCACCCGCGCCGGCTGGCGTCGAGGAGAAGATCTCATCGCCGAGCGACGAATTGTCGACCACTGCGTTGTGGTGGATGTTGATGGACATGTTGAAGCAGAACGGCAGGCTCAGGTTTTCCACGTCGCTGGTCTCGCAGGAGGCCGGGTACTGCAACGGGGCGCTGCCAGCGAGCTGGATATCTCCGTGTTCGCCAGCGCCGATCGTCATGCCGCCCGACATCGTGCCCTGGTTGTTGCTCACGCGATTGTTCGCGATTTGCAGGTTGTGCGCGTAGGCATGTACGAAGATGCCGCCGCCGCCCTGCGAGCTGTCGCGGATGCCCAGGCCATCGATGCTCGATGGATTGCAATAGAAGTTCGACGGATACGCGGTCTGGGGGGTGGTACCCGCGATCACGGTTTCGCAATCCGCACTCGACAGGGACACCGTGCCATCGGGGAACGCCGCCGGCGTGAGCGTGGTCTGGCCAAAGGCATCCAGGATCTGGGTTCCAGTCGGGAACTTCACACCCTTGCCGAGGACCGTGATGGCGGCGCCTTCATAGGCACCCATCAGGCTGGGCTCGATCAGCTGTTCCGCCAGGTTGCCATTCAGGCCGGCATCCCAGCCGAGGGTCGCTTCCAACGGCAGGCGGTCGACCACCAGGTTCGGGAAGTTGATCCACCCAGCGCCCGTCTCGGAATTGGTCGCGAAATTCAAACCGCTCACGCAGGCTCTGTTTGCACTCGTGTCCGGACGGCCCCCGGACAGGCCGAACAGGCAGACAACCTTTTCGCGCCAGGGGTTGAGCAGCGTGCCGGCCGGATGCGCGTTGGCATCGACCACCGATGAGGCGGCGCCGACGCCCTGCAGGCGCACCGGCTTCCACATCACCAGCATCTCGTTATAGGTACCCGCCGGGACGATGATCATGTCGCCGGGTGCGGCCGCATCGATAGCGGACTGGATCGTCGCTCCGGACGCCAGCACCGTAGGCTGCTTGCCGCCGATCGTCACGGTGACCGTGTCGACCGACTGCTTGCCCGCAGCCGTGGTGATCACGAGCTGGCCGCACTGAGCCGGCGAACCGTTATACACCGACTGCTGCTGCACGGCGCAGTCCGGAACCCCCGAGGGGACCGTAACCGTAATCGAGGTATCGCTCCACGAACCGACCATCGCGTTCACACCGCCGATCGAGACTGCGCCCGGGGCGCCTCCGAAACCGTAGTGGCGCGTGATCTTCTTCTGGTTCCACGGCGCTGTGGTCTGCGACGGGCCAGTGTAGCCGTACCAGTCTACCGACTGGTCGCCCAGCGCATTGATCGTGAGCGTCTTCAGCGCAGCGATGACCCATGGGCCGGCGACATCGCCCGTGACGCTGGCAATGGCCGGCGTCGCGTCTGGATAGGCGCAATCCGGGCGGTTGTAGCTGCCCGAAGCGAACGCTTCCACCGGCACGATTGGCGTGTCGAAGTATCCGGTCTGGCCCGGCATAAACGGCAGTTCGTAGCAGAACTGGCTGTAGCCCGGCTGGAACAGCGGGTCCGGCGTCGCGCCCAGGCCCGCATCGTTCATGCACATGGTCATCATGGTCGGGCCGTAACCGGTCGGATTGGGCGGATTGACTTCCCAGGTCGAGTAGTTCAGGCCGTTGTAGAGGCCAA
>JAYUFT010000238.1:0-11475 GCA_043738605.1 Candidatus Dormiibacterota bacterium
CGAAAGGGACGCCGGCGAAGCCACCCTTCATTTCCGAGCGGTGGCTTTCGAATGCGACGCGGAATTTGTGTCGACCGACCCTGGCGACGTGGCCGGGGCGCTGGGGCGGCTCCTCAAGGCTTATGAGCCGGACGCGGCTTACGAGCCGATAGAGATCGGGAAGTTCTACGGTTCCCGCCTTCGGCGGCTGGCCACGATGCGCTTGCGGATCGTGCGCAGCCACGTCAAGTTGAAGGCCGGACCAGGTCGGAGCGCGGCGGCGAAGCAGAAAGTGGCCGACCGGCTCCGCCAAAGGGGTGGCGCAGGCGACATGAGGGCTGCCGACGTCATCGAGGCCTCCATGCAGGATCGACGCCGACCCTGACCTTGGAAGCATTCGAAAGTCGGAAGGGTTGAAAAAGGGGCCGATGAATCGGGTTATCGATCGCTACGCGGTGGTCTTCGTCGCAATCGCGGCGACCCTGTGGGCGTCGGACGCGTACTTCCGCAACCAGCTGGTCCAGCACCTCAGCGCGACCCAGATCGTCGTCGCCGAGGATGCGCTGATCACCCTCTTCCTGCTGCCGGTGCTGATCCGCAGCCGTCACGAGCTCCGGCTTCTTGGCGCGCGCGGATGGATCGCGGTAGCCATCATCGCCGCGGGCGCCCAGGCGCTGGCGACGGTCCTCTTCACCGAGTCGTTCTCCATCGCCGCCAAACACCAGCTCTTTGCGGAGACCTTCGTGCTCCAGCAGACGCAGCCGTTGATAGCCATCGTGCTGGCCTGGATCGTGCTGGGGGAACGCCGAAGGCCCTGGTTCTGGCCGGCGGTGGCGGTGGCGATCGTCGCTGTCTACATGGTCGTGTTCGCCAGCGATCCGCTATCACCGATCTCAGCGCTCCAGAACGGCCGCATCGAGGTGGGACTCTATGCGCTGGGCGCGGCGGTGCTGTGGGCCAGCGGAACGGTGCTGGGGCGATACGCGCTCGGCTCCATCTCCTTCTGGAGCATGACCGCGCTGCGGTTCACTCTCGCGCTACCGGTGCTGGTTGTCGTGGTGCTCGCGCAGCCCGAGCTCGGCGGCTTCGGCCACTACCGCTTCGGCGACTTCGTGCCCAACCTGCTGGCGATCGCCATCGTGCCGGGGCTGCTGGCACTGCTGCTCTACTACCGCGCGCTCTCCAAGACCCCAGCCTCGCTGGCGACGATCGCCGAGATGGCCTACCCCGTCGCCGCCACGCTCATCGCGTCGGCGCCTCCGCCGTGGGGTTTCAACCAGCCGATTTACCCGATCCAGCTGGTGGGCACTGCGCTGTTGCTGGTGGTGATCGTCTTCTTGAACTGGACTCGCGAGAAGGCGCCGCCAGTGGTCGTGCGATCCCTGAAGGTGGCGGAGGGCTAAGACCAGAGCTGCTGCGCGCGGACGCCGAGGCCGTGCACGACGGCTGTGAACGCGTCGCGCTGTTCGAGGCGATCCGCGCCGAACATCTCCACGAGGTCGGCCCGAAAGGCAGGTATGTAGGCCGAGCCTCCGGTCAAGAGGACGCGATCGACGTCCTTGGCCTCGATGCCGGCTGCCGTCAGCGCCGCAGAGATCGAGTCCTTGACCAGGTCCAGCTCTGGGCGAATCATCGCCTCGAAGGCGTGGCGCCGAAGCGGAATGCGAAGGTCCAGAGCGGGATAGCTCAGCTCGACGAGCTCTGAGTCCGACAGCGCGATCTTCGCCGTTTCGATCGCCTTGTAGAAGTCGTACGCATGACCTTCGTAAAGGAGCGCGTGGACGAGCTCGGCTTCGCGGCCGCCGATCCGGGCGAGGATCGAGGGTATGCCCGGATCTGCCATCAGGAGCCTCACCGAGCTGGCAGTGCGCAGCTCGTTGAAGAGCCAGCTCGGAAGCCGCTCGAGCCCGAGTGCGGGGCCGACGCTCGTCTCGAACATGACACCATCGAGGATCTCGCCGCCCACCGCCACGCCGGCCATGCCGGTGATGAGCGGAGCTCCCGCGCGCGAGTCCATGATCGCCGCGTCAAAGGTGCCGCCGCCGAAATCGACGGCCATCTCCACGCCACGGTGTTTCTCCTCACCGATCACTGCCGCGGTCGGCTCCGGTAGGAACGCGACCTCTGTGAACCCGACGCTGATGGCTGCGTGCTCGAGGCGCTTGAATGCCTCTGCCTCTGAGGCGGCCCGATCGTGTGGGTCTGCCCCGGCGAACACCACCGGGTGACCGAGCACTACGCGATTCGGTGCTCGCTCAACGGATGCGTCCGCCTCGGCTTTCAACCGCTCCAGGACGACGCTGACCAGCTTCGACACCGAGAAGTCGACGGCCCACGAGTTGGTACCTGAAAAGCCGAGCTTCGCCAGCTCGTGCTTCACGCCCGACAGGAGCCGCGCGTCGTTGCAGCCGCCACCCTTTCGGTACTGGCGGCATTCCGTGTCCCAACCGTATGGCGCGAGCGGGCATTTCCAGCAATCGGTCTTCCGGTGCCCCGACTTGAGGAAGGTCTTGACGCCCTCTTCGCCGGCGGATCGGCGCCCTGACCGATGGAGGTAGACGAAGGAGGGCAGGGTGGGTGAAGACCGTAAGGCTCCGAGGCCGAGCACGTCGACTCGGTCGGCATAGGCAATGGCGATCGCGCTGTTGCTGGTGCCGAAGTCGATCCCGTAGCCGAGGGGGATTCCGGAGGAATTCACATCGGGACTATAGAATCCGATGCCATGGCTGAATACGGGACGTCTGTTGTGAGCACCGCCTCACCTGACAAGGTGTGGAAGATCTGGTCGGACACCTCGACCTGGGGTGAGTGGAACCCCAACGTGAGCACGATGGAGCTGCAGGGCCCGTTTGCCACCGGCAGCACGGCGATCATGAACACCAAGGCCGGCCAGCATCACAAGATGCGCATCGTCGACGTGCAGCCTGGGCGGTTCTTCGCGCTCGAGACCAACGTGATCCCAGGCACCATGTTCCGCTTCAACTGCCGTGTCGAACCGGTGGGGGCCGAGACCAAGATCAGTCAGACGGTCGAGGTCAAGGGACCGCTCGGGTTCCTGAGGGGGATGCTCGGACCTGGCGTGTCGAAGGAGTTCGGGACGTTGCTCTCCAACCTGGCCAAGAAAGCGGAGACGAGCTAAACCCTTAGGAGAGTCGCGAGAGGGCGGCGCTCATCGCGTCGGCGTCGTCGGTCTCGAGGTGGCTCGCCAGGTTGCGGTCGAGGCTCCGCAGAAAAACCGAGTGCGCCTTGTCGAATCCGGCCTGTCCGGCCGGGGTGATATGGGCGTAGACGCCGCGACGGTCGGTGGGGCAGGACTGGCGGTCGATGAGGCCTGCGTTGACCATCTGCTCGAGGCGCCGGGAGGCGCCGCTGTCGGTGATGCCGGCGACCTTGGCCAGATCCTGGTAGCGCAGCAGCCCTTGCGGTGCGCGGCTGAGGTGCAGCAAGACCTCGTACCAGGCCAGTGGCATGCCCGCCTCGGGCAGCATGTCCCTCTCGATTGCAGCACTCATCGCGCTGTGCGCGCGAGACAAGCCTTCCCACAGCTCCAACGCCTTCGCGCGGCTGACCTTTGACACGGGGCTCATCGTAAGTGCTGGACCTCCTGGTTCAAAGATAAAAAAGAGGGCAGGGATTTTTCCCCTGCCCTCTGTCGGGGAACTCGTGATTACGCTAGTGCCAACTCGGCGGTCTTGACGACGATCTCGGCGTCAATCTCGAGTTTGATGGTGTGGCTTGCCATGGGCACTACCCCGGCGAGGCCGTCCCAGTTGAGCCCGAAGTCCATCCGGTTGATCTGTCCCTTGGCGGTGACGCCAAGCCGCTCCTTGCCTCCAAACGGGTCCGGAATCCGACCGTCGAGGGTTGCCTCCAGGACGAGTGGCTTCGTGGTGTCCTTGATCGTGAGCTCGCCCTTGACCTTGTAGGTGTCTCCCTGGATGTGCTCGACACCGGTGACCTTGTAGGTCATGTAAGGGAACTTCTCGGCGTCGAAGAAGTCGGCCGAGCGAAGGTGGTTGTCCCGCTGGTCCGTCTTCGTGCTGATGCTCGCGACGTCGATCTTGATCTCGCCGCGTGCCTTGGTGAAGTCGCCGTCCGGACCCTCAAAGAAGCCGTCGAACTTGCTGAAGTGCCCGCGCACCGTGGACACCGCAAGATGCTTCGCTGAAAACCCGACGTTGGTGTGAGTTGGATCGATTTCGTACCTGACCATGTTGTGTTCCTCCTGGAATTTGATGCATCCGGTCGGGTGCATCTAGTAGTGATACTTGCTTGCGCAAGCAAGTATTCCAGGTCGGCCCCCTAGTGGATTCGGGTGCTGTAGGCCATCCCGGCCTTACGCCAGCTGAACCAGATCCCGGCGACCATCGCCACGAGGAAGGCGGCCAGGGCCACAGCAAAGACGGTGGGCCCAGTCTTGCCGGCGCCGACCGCACTGCCCAGCGGGCCCCAGTCGACCGTGGCGGCGGCGTTCAGCCAGGCGATGAGGCCTGTCGCGAAAGCTGCGGCGGCCAGGATCCAGATCCTCTCCGAGCGGGACATCTGCCCGATGTCGAAACGCCGCTGCCGCTGCGAAACCGGGATATGGCCCAGCCGCGTCAGCAGCACGATCCAGACGACAAGCATCACCAGCCCGATCCCGAGGGCGATCCACGGATACGCGGTCTTGTCGATTGGCGAGAGGTCGGCGGACCCGGCCCAGGCGGCCATCGGCAACGCCCAGATGAGGCTCGAGAGCGCTGCGAAACCGGTCCGTCCGAACCGGTCGACGAGGCCGTTCATGCGTGGCGAGGGTACCGCTTCTCCAGGTATTGCTCAAAAGTCGTAGTGCCGTCTTTGTGCTCGGGGGTGAGAAGGCGGCCCTCGGCGAACTGGCGGCTGAATTTGAACGGCAGCTTCAGGTTGGCGAGCCGCCTGCGAGAGTGGCGCGCCGCGAGCCACGGCACAGCAAGACTTCCCAGATCCCTCACCTCGGGGCCCCCGAAATCAGGCAGCAACCCGCCAGGCTCCCTGGTGACCACCCCCACCAGTTGGTCGGCGACATCGGCGGGGTCGATGGGCTGGAAGCGCCAGCTTTTCGGCACCAGCGCCAAGCCCGGCGGCATGCTGAACGCCGATAGAAAGGTCTCCATGAGCGTGTGGAACTGTGTGGCGCGAAGGATCGTCCAGGGCACGATGTTCTCGCGCACCACCGCCTCGGCTTCGAGCTTGTACCTGTAATACGGGTACGTCACGCCTTCCATGCCGACAATGGACACGTACACCGCGTGGCGCACACCGGCGGCGCGCGCCATGGCCAGGACGCGGCGCGTGCCGACCACGTCGGTCGACCGCAACTTCCAGGGCTGGAGAGCAGCCGTGGCGGCATGGACGACCGCGTCGATTCCGATCATCGCCTCGGCGAGGCCGGCGCCCGTGGCGATGTCGCCCTGCGCCCAATCGCGTTCGGTGCTCGACTTTCGGCTCAAGACGCGGGCCGTGTGGCCGGCTGCTCGAAGCTTCTTGACCACCTCGCGTCCAAGTGCGCCTGTGCCGCCTGTGACGAGGATGTTCATCGGTGCATTTGTATGGTGCCGGAAACGTGATTTTGGCGAAACCGGTACAGTGAGTGCCTCGGCCGGTTCCTGCCGGCACGCTCGCTCGGGTCCTCTCTCGCCGTAATCGGTAACGGTGTCCTGATCGTCGCGGCAAATACGACCTTAGAGAGGATCAGGAGAAAACGTTGTCATCATTCGCTGACGCGGGCGTAGGCCCGCATACCCTCGCGGCTTTGGCCGCCCTCGGAATCGACGAGCCGGTTCAAGTCCAGGCTGAAGCGATTCCAGCCCTCATGCAAGGGCGCGATGTCGTCATCGAGGCGCCCACAGGCTCCGGCAAAACCCTCGCCTTCTTGATCCCGATGATCGAGCGGCTGCCTCGGCGCGGCGCCGGGCCCAAGGCCCTCATCGTCACCCCGACCCGAGAGCTCGCGCTCCAGGTGGAGAAGGTGCTCCGGTCGATGAAGTGCGACCTCCGGTCGACAGTTCTTTATGGCGGCGTCGGATATGCGACGCAGAGGCTCGCCCTCAAGAGTGGCGTCGATGTCGTCGTCGGCACGCCGGGCCGGATCCTCGACCTGGTGGGGCAGGGCAAGGTGTCGCTGTCACGAATCGAGTACCTCGTGCTCGACGAAGCGGACGAGATGCTCGACGCCGGCTTCGCGCCGTCGGTCGAGAAGATTCTCGGCCTGACATACCAGCCGCAGACGGTGCTGGCTTCGGCAACGATGCCGACGTGGGTCAGCAACATGGCGGAGAAGCACACGCAGGACGCGGTGCAGGTGAGGCTGAAGACCGAAGGTGGTCCGACCCTCGAGCACGGCATGCTGCGCGTGGCACGAGAGAACAAGCTGCAGACGTTGAGCCGGCTGCTCAACCGTCACGGCGGCACGGCGATCATCTTCGGGCGCACCAAGCACGGGGTGAAGAAGCTCAACCACAGCCTGCGTCAGCTCGGTCACAACACGGTCGAGCTGCAGGGAGACCTTTCACAGGCGATTCGCGATCGGGCGATGGCGTCGTTCCGCGAGGGACGCAGCCAGATCCTCGTCGCCACCAACGTGGCGGCGCGCGGCATCGACGTGAACCACGTCGGGTTGGTCGTCAACTTCGAGCTGCCTGATTCGGCGCAATGGCTTACGCACAGGGTCGGCCGCACCGCGCGCATGGGCGAGGCGGGGCGTGCGCTCACATTCGTGACGCCGGAGGACGAGCTGGCGTGGGTCAAGCTGAGCCGCCAGGGCGCGCCCGACATCCGCGAGCTGGACACCAACCGCCTGCTCGAGGAAGGCGCCTGGCACTATCGCGAGCGGAGCTCGCGGCCGATGCAAGCTGCGCATCGTCCCTCGCAGCCGGCGACTGTCAACCACAGCCGGCGGAGGCGTTGGCCCGCCCGCACCCGACCGTAGGAAAGCGTTTAGCGCGCCGGCGCCAAGTGCTCTCCGAAAAAGTTGAGGACTCGCGTCCACGAGTCGTCGGCGGCCGGCTTGTTGTACGCACGGCCGCGATCGTTGAAGAACGAGTGGCCGGCTCCCGGATAAATCTTGATGTCGTGTGCGATGCCGTTGGCCTCGAGGGCCTGGTCAAGGGCGCGGCCGGCGCCGGCAGTGAAGTCCTTCTCGGGGTACGACCCAACCAGTGGGCACGCACGTTTTACAGCGTCCAACGGCCGCGGGTTGGCGCCATAGAAAGGAGCGATCGCCTTCAACCGCTCGTCGGTGCAGGCCCACGCGATCGCGAACCCTCCGCCCATGCAAAAACCGATTGCCCCAATACGCTCGCTGTCGACTTCGGGCAGGGCGGCAAGGTGGGTGAGGGCAGCTTTCAGGTCGGAGATTCCGTAGCGCTCGACTGATCCGATGAGCATTCCGGCCATGTATCGAGTCATGCAAATGGCGCGGTTGCGCCCAGTGAACAGATCGACTGCCAGCGCTGCATAGCCGTTGTCGGCGAAGCGGCCGGCGATGTCCTTGATGTTTTCGTTGAGCCCGTAGGCCTCGTGGATGATGACGACGCCGGGGTGAGGTCCGGGTGCGTCGGGGAGGGCGAGATATGCGCCTCCCTTCAACGCGCCAGCTTCGATTTCACTCGTTTTCATAGCGTTGTGATGGATGGTAGCGGCGTCGGGGTCGGGTCAGAGGTGGGCGGTATCATCTTCTCCTCCCCGTCGTGGGCCCGTGGCGCAGTTGGGAGCGCGTCTGACTGGCAGTCAGAAGGTCAGGGGTTCGAATCCCCTCGGGTCCACCAAATTTCTGAATATAGAATCGGTCTTTGTGCACCTGTCCAAGGGTCCGCGCGCTCCGTTTGACAGGGTAACTGACAGGTTATTCGCTGGTCTATCCGCTCGTTGGGCCTCTCATTTTCGTTGATTGCTGACTGGACGATGGTTCCGCCGACCTCTAAGGTTGGGCGATTACGGGCTGATCGACGTGGCTGACCTAGGGCCTTCGCTGATAACAGGAGCTGCCGTCATCGCTGGCGGGACGCTTGCAGTCGGTGGGGGAGTGGTGACTCAACTATTGCAGGGTCGCGCTTCGGCGCAGGCACGACTCGACGCTAGTCGCGATCAGCGGAATGAATTTCAACGACAAACCATCCTCGAGCTCCAGGAAGCGATCTATCAGAATGGCAAGGGCCGCAGGCAAGGCGCACCACGCCGACACAATGGCGCACAAGAGTGGGGCCGCGTGGGGTACGACGCCATTAGGACAGGAGATGGATCAGGAGCATGCGCTACTACAACCGTGATCGGCCTCACCGCGCCCTGGAGTTTGAAACGCCGGTGCCGAGCCAACCAACATCGCACGGCGTCGTCATTACTCGAGCGATTCTCGGCGGTCTTCATCACGCGTACGGGAGGGCGGCATGACCGATGCACTTTTGCCGCCCTACAGCTCCAAAGATGGCCGATTTTGATCACTGTTTCTGGACCTAGGCGGCTGCCACCTGTCGAAGCAGAATGAGGCTTGGTTGCGGGTACTTGCCGGAGACGGTCTCCACCGGCTGGGTCGTGGGGGTGCATCCGCTCCCGGAGCAAAGCCTCACGAGGTCGACCTCCACCGTGCCGGCGGGGCCTTGGTTGACGATCTTGGCCACCAGCGCCAGGCCGGGTCCTACGAACCTGCCCGCCGCCCATTGGCCGACCCGGACCTCGCGGAGTTGTTGCACCGACTCGCCATCTGATTCGACATAGATCCCCATGTCCGGCGCCGGTGGCGCTTCGTTTGGCCCGCTGCCGTTGGCATTCCACGGCGCACCGTCCGCCAGGTACATGACGCTGCCGTCGTCGCCGACATCGAAGGCGTTGAAGGCTCGGTTCTTGTGCTCCGCGATTACGAGCGTGGGTCTGCCGACATGCCATGCCTTGAGCTGGTTCGGCCAGACGCCCTGACCGTCGAACTGCACGTCGCCCAGGTCGGCATGGCCCGCCGCGGCAAGCATGGTCGAGTCCGGAGAAAGGATGTCGACCTGTTCATGCGCGAGGGGCGTTTGCTTGCCGCTCTTCGGATCCAGGATCGAAAGGCCGAACCGCGGCCCGTCCCAGACGGCTGGGCTGACGAGGATTCCAGAGGTCGTCCACCGCCATATGTAAAGACCGGCTCGGTTGTAAGCGGAGGCGGGCACCTGCAGAAGGAGGCGGACCGTGCCCGAGGCGAGGTCGACCACCAGAATTTCATAGGACCGGAGATCCGCGTGCCTCACGCTGAGGGCTGCCTGCGTGCCATCGGGGCTGAGCGCGCCCCACTCGATCTCACCAGCAGACCTCACAGGGAGGGCGCGAACGGCGCCGGTGTCAAAGTCGAGCCACACGAGCCGCGTCGAGTTGGTGGTCGTGATCAGCGCGCCTCGCTGGTTGGCGTCAAGCACAGCCACGGGCCGGTTCGAGAGCAGAAGCCGGTCCGTGGCCGAGCCTTGCGAGACTGTCAGCAGATGGATGGTGATGTTTCCGTTGAGGTAGACGATGGAGAGCACCTCGACCGGGGAGGCGGGGGAGGGCGACGCGCTCGAGGAGGGCGAAGCGACCGGCGGCGGTGAGGACGATGTCACGGCGATTGGCCTCCCGCCGATCGGACCACACGCCAGTAGGGCGATACCGACAGAACAGAACAGTGCCCGCTTCATAGCGTCCATCGTTTCAACGGTCCGACCTCAGAATCGTTACGTTGTGGACCAAGCTGGACTTGCGGCTTAGGGCCCGGGCGCCGCGACGACATTGGAAAAGACGTTGGCGATCTGGTTTCCGATGGTCAGCAGGATCACCGCGACCAGGATCGACAGGTTGTAGGAGGGCAAAAGTCCGACTAGGCCGTGCAGATTGACTTTTGCCCCCCCCCACAACGGCAATTGGTGGTGGAGCTAACGACCTAACGCGATTCACCCCTAAGCCCTGGCCGGGAGACCGGTCGGGGCTATTTCTTTTCGGGTCGCCAAGTCAGCGGCCAACTCGGAAGTTATGCGCGGGCTTTGTTGGTCGAATGCTGCGATCTCGACTCATCTATGGACAGGTCGCACCGCTGACATCGCTAGCAGCTTTGTCGAAGCTGGCTGTAGCTTGGTTGGTTAGAGCCGAGCCAGCCGTGATCTGGTTCGCGTTGTTTGCAGCGATACCGCTATAGCCGGTTGGTCCACATCGCGAGGCGACGAGGGTCAGCGCGGAGGCGGCCACTGAACTGCTTCGAAGCGCACATGCCCTTGCTCGCCCCGTCCGGCCACCGACAGACAAATAGACAGACAAGAGGATGGATAGCTGCGGACGTGACGGACGATCGTGGATCTAGATCGTAGCGATGGAGATGCTTGCGCTCGCTGCGTCGGCTATACGCTGGATATCTCGGGGGTCTGAGGTGACGACTCCATCGCCACGACGCATGGCGCCTTCGACGACCGTAAGGTCGACGACACCGGTGTGGCCAGACCTCCCAGCCAGAACACCGATCTGCTTGGCTTGACTTTCCGTCATCTCTTCCACCTCGCACATCGCCAGCAGGCGGACGAGGCTTGCCTGGCGGGAACCGCCGCGCCATGCCTCGGCGAGTACTGGCGCCGGTACCGTCGGCACCACGTCCTCCGCCAAAAGTGCGGCGTGCAGCGCCCACATCCGTCGATCGTTGCGATCCGCTGCTACGAGCGCGCCTGTGTCGTAGGTGACTCCCGGCACTCAGGCAGGCCGACTGGAGAGCCTGCGTCGCCCCGGCTTCCGGAGCAGCGCCCGGGCTTGCTTAAGAGCATCGGCTAGCTCCGTTGCCGTCAACGCACCATGGTCCGCTTCCCAAGCCGCAATGGCGTGCCGGCCTGCTTCCAGTCGCAGGCGGTGGGCGGCGGTTCGCGCGATCCAACCACTCACCGTGGTGCCCTCGGCGGCAGCCGCGCGCTCGATGCCTTTGGCCAACTCAGGCGGGAGTGAGATCGACCTCTTCATGCGCAGGGCCATCCCCAGCACAGTAGCACATACGGTAGGACAAACCGGTGCAAGTTGACAGCCTATCGAGTGGACTTCGGCGGACCCTGGTGGACTAATCGACCACCGGCAATGTCGGGTCTGAACTCGAAAACGACTCTTGCGGACTTCAGTGGACGGCCAACCCTGTGCCTGGCAGTCAGAAGGTCAGGGGTTCGAATCCCCTCGGGTCCACCAAATCGCATTGCGCGTCTCACGCACCTAAAGTACGAGGAGGATCAGCTCCTGGAACCGATCGGAAGGCTGGCGATCCGAATCTAACCGGCTGGGCAGGGCGCCATCGGAACAAGATTGAGACGCTCTCTGAGACCTGCTGGTACTGCTCTTGAGACAAAGGCCGGCGCATCATCCCCGGCATGAACCGCTTGGCAGTCTGCACACTGGCCGCGCTTGCCGCCGCGGCAATCGCCGTTTTCGACCTGGTGAGCGCATGGACGATTCAAGGGAACGGGGCGGCGCTCGTGGTCAGTCTCGCCCTGTTCGTTATTGCCGTCACCCTGT
>JAYUFT010000239.1:0-3801 GCA_043738605.1 Candidatus Dormiibacterota bacterium
ATCGACCAGCTGCGGACCCTCGCCGAGCGCGAGAAGGTGGGCTTCTACTCAGGCGCAGGCAAAGTCGAGGAGATCGCGGCGGCCGCGATTCGTGAAGCCCATCGCCTCGGCAACGACGTCGTGATCCTCGACACTGCCGGCCGGCTCCACGTCGAGGGCGAGTTGATGGACGAGCTCAAGCGGCTCAAGGCCGCGGTACCGGTGACCGAGACGCTCCTGGTCGCCGACTCGATGACCGGCCAGGAAGCGGTGAAGGTGGGGGAGGCGTTCACGAGCATCGGCCTGGACGGCGTGATCCTCACGAAGCTGGACGGCGACGCGCGGGGCGGCGCCGCCCTGTCGCTGAGGAGCGCCACCGGCCAGCAGATCAGGTTCGCCGGCACAGGAGAGAAGCCCCAGGACCTGGAGGTCTTCCACGCCGAGCGAATGGCCTCGCGGATCCTGGGGATGGGTGACGTCCTGACCCTCATAGAGCGCGTCGACCAGAACATCGACAAGGAGAAGGCAATCGAGGTCGAGCGCCGCATGCGCGCCGGCCATCTCACGTTCGACGACTTTCTCGCCCAGATCCGCCAGGTTCGCGGGATGGGGCCGCTGGAAGGCATGCTGGACATGCTTCCCGGGGGCAAGGCCGTTAAGAGCCAGCTGGCCGGCAAGAACACCGAGCTCGAGGTCCGGCGCATGGAGGCGATCATCCTTTCGATGACGGCCAGGGAGCGCGCGCATCCCGAGCTGATCGACGGAGCGCGCAAGCGGCGTATCGCGCGGGGCAGCGGCGTGCAGCCTGCCGACGTCAACCGGCTCATCAAGGCTCGCGAGACCATGCAGAAGCTCGCCAAGCAATTCGGCGGTCGCAGTGGAAAAGCCGGGGTGGCCCGGCTGTTTGGACAAGGAGGTCCAGGTTGGTAAAGATCAGGTTGAGGCGGATGGGGGCGAAGAAGCACCCGTTTTACCGCCTCGTTGTGGCGGACGCGCGCTCACCGCGCGACGGCCGGTTCATCGAGCACCTCGGGTACTACGATCCGATGACCGACCCCGTGGTGATCAAGATCGACGGCGACAAAGTCGTGCGCTGGCTTCAGCAGGGCGCTCAGCCCACCGAAGCAGCGCGGAGCCTGTTGAAGCGGGAGGGAATCCTTGAGCGACTTGCAGAGACACGGAAGTCGACCGCCCCGGCGTGAGGGCTCGGGCGGCCGCGGTCCTTCCAGCCGCGGTTTCAGGCGTGAAGGTCCATCCGGTCCCCCAGGGCCGGCTATCGACTACAAGGCCCTGGTCGAGTACGTCGCGAAGTCACTGGCCGACAAGCCCGATGAGGTCGTGGTCGAGGCCGTCGAACGTGGCGGTGGGACCATTGCGATCAAGGTGAAGCTGGCGGACGGTGACGTCGGCAGGTTCATCGGCAAGGCGGGCCGCAACATCGAAGCTGTGCGGACGCTCGTTCGCGTGGCCTCGCTTCGGGACCGAAAGCGGGTGTTCGTGGACCTCGCTGCGGACTCAGATACAGCCCCACGTGGGTCCAAGCGCGCGGGAGGCGGCGACGGCGAGTGATCAGAGTCGGACAGGTCGCCGGAGCCTACGGATTGGAGGGAGCTGTAAAGGTCGTGCCCTTGACAGACTTCGCCGATCGGTTTGATGCTGGAGCCACATTCTTGATCGACGGCGCCGAGCGCCAGGTCGAGTGGAGCCGGCCCGGCCATCCCGGCCTGGTGGTCAAGCTGCGGGGAATCGACAACCGCACGGGGGCCGACCTGATCCGTGGCCGGTACATCGAGGTCCCGGAAGAGAAGGCCAGGCCGCTGGCCGAAGGCCGTTTCTACCACCACCAGGTGGTGGGCCTGACGGTTCTTACCAGCTCGGGCAGACAGCTCGGAACGATCGCCGAGATCCTCGAGCGGCCGGCCAACGACGTTTGGGTGAGCCGCGAAGGAGTGGTCGAGCACCTGATCCCGGCCACGCGAGACGCGGTGGTCGAGGTCGACGTTCCTGGCGGCCGGGTCGTGGTTGCCGATTGGCTGGTCCAGGTCGAGGACGGATGACCTCGATGCGATTCGACGTCATCACCATCTTCCCGGGCATGTTTGCGCCGGTCTTCGAGCAGGGCGTTATCGGCCGCGCCCTGGAGCGCGGGCTGATCGAGCTGCACGCGCATGATCTCCGCGATCACACGCATGACCGCCACCGGCAGGTCGATGACATGCCTTTCGGTGGCGGCCCCGGAATGGTGATCAAGCCAGAGCCGGTGTTCGAAGCGGTGGAGTCGATCCGGCCGCACAACCCTGGCCCAGTGGTGTTGATGGAGCCATGGGGCGAGCCTCTCGACCAGAAGCTCGCGGCCCAGCTGTCAGCCGAACCGGGGCTCATCATCGTGTGCGGCCGATACGAAGGCATCGACGACCGCGTGCGCACAGGCCTGGCGACGCGCGAGGTATCGATCGGCGATTATGTGCTGAGCGGAGGGGAGATCCCGGCCATGGTGCTGATCGATGCAGTCGCGCGATTGCTGCCGGGCGTCGTCGGCGACCCCGAGTCGCTCACACAGGACACCTTTTCGAGCGAGCCATCAGGATGGCCGCAGTTCACCAGGCCCGCCGAGTATCGAGGTCTGGGCGTTCCCGAAGTGCTTTTATCCGGCGACCACGCGCGCATCCGCCAGTGGCGCCGCCAGCAGGCAGCAGCAAGACATGGTTCAGAAATCAAGGAGTTGAAGAAGACATGAACGTTATCCAGCAGCTCGAAAAGGAGCAGGAGAAGGAAAAGGTCCCTGCTCTTCGCGCCGGCGACACCGTCAAGGTCCACGCGAAAGTCGTCGAGGGCACGCGCGAGCGCATCCAGGTGTTCGAAGGCACGGTCATCAGGGTCACCGGAGGAGGGCTTCGCCAGAACTTCACAGTCCGTCGTGTCACGCATGGCGTCGGCGTCGAGAGGACTTTCATGATCCACTCGCCACGCATCGACAAGATCGACGTGCTGCGTCACGGCGACGTGCGCCAGGGACGCCTGTACTACCTGCGCGCCAAGGTCGGCAAGGAGGCCCGCATCCGCGAGCGCCGAAGCGCCGTCGTGGCGCCGGAGGCAGCGCCAGCCGAGAGCACCGAGGAAGCCGAGGAGTAAGAGCGGCTGTTAAGAGCCTGGCCGTTTCCGGCTGGGCTCACGTAACCTCGCATTCATGAGCCGACACATGCTCTGGCGATACGAGCGCATGGCCAGTGCGATGGGCTATCAGGTCGTCGCCGGTGTGGACGAGGTCGGCATGGGACCACTCGCCGGTCCCGTCGTAGGCGGCGCCGTCGTTCTCCCCATCGGGATCCGGATTCCCGGCCTCGACGACTCGAAGCTGTTGAACGCCGAGCAGCGCGAGCGCCTCGACCGCGCCATCCGCCGGCGCGCGATGGCGGTGTCGGTCTGCGCGGTGGACCACGCCCAGGTCGACTCGCTTGGCCTGCTGCGCGCGCGCCACCTCGCCACCGCCGGCGCAGTGGCAGGACTCAAGGTGCCGGCGGAGTACCTGCTGGTGGATGCGTGGGATGTGCCCGACGCCATGATCGCCCAGATGGCGGTGATCCGCGGGGATCGGATATGCGCGTCGATCATGGCGGCGAGCATCGTGGCCAAGGTGGCACGGGATCGAGCGATGGTCGAGTTCGACAAGCTCTACCCCGGTTACGGATTCGCCGGCCACAAGGGCTACGCAACGCCCGCGCACAGGGCAGCGATCCGCCGCCTGGGCCCCAGCCCGATCCACAGAACGTCATGGGCACCGTTCCGCGAGCAGGCGCAGCCCGCCGGGTAGAGCTCGGCCGC
>JAYUFT010000240.1:0-3794 GCA_043738605.1 Candidatus Dormiibacterota bacterium
GTGCCCCCCGTCTCTCGCAGCCGGTAATCGACCTTCACGCCTGTCCCCAACCAGGCGCGCACCAGTGGCATGAGCTGCATTGATTGCTCCTGCGCCTTCTTGTGATGGAAGCCGTAGCGAAACCACAGCACCAGCGTGGTGCCGTCGACCTCCGGCTGCGCATCGAGATAGGCGGCGCGCACCGTGCGGTTCAGCTTGTCGAGCACGTCGGTCCACGCGCCGATGACCGCGCTGTCAGCTGGCCCGGCGGGTACCGGCACTGCGTCCGGCGCGGGCGCGACCGAAATCGGCTGCGGCGCCGAAATGGCCGCCGGTTGCGGCTCTGCAACTCGCGGGCCCACTGAGGCCACCGGCGCTGCTGCCGTACCCAGCTCGACGGCGAGACGGGCCAGCGTCGCTTCGACGAGAAAACGCGGCTCGGCGTGACGCCGCACCTCGCCATCGAGGTGAAGCAGCGCATCGAGCACGCTCGACAGCCGCCGCGCCGTCGCGTTGTCCCGTCGAGTCAGGGCTGCGACGAGCCGGTCGCGGCAGCTCTCCATCAGCCCACGCACCACCTGGCGCAGCTCCGCGCCCGCGGCGTACACGCGATTCAGCTCGTCGAGCGCTTCAGCAGCGCGCCCACTGAGCACGTCATCCAACAACGAATCGAGGAGGCGTGGGTCGGCGATGCCGAGCAGCGAGCGTGCACCCTCCAGCGTGATTGGCCCGGTTGCCAGTGGCACCAGCTGGTCCAGCAGACCCACCGCGTCGCGCATCGATCCCTGCGCCGTGCGCGCGATCAGCTGCATGGCGTCGTCATTGACTTCGACGTTCTCCGTCTGAGCGATGTGCGTCAGGCGTCCCGCGATCTGTTCCTCGCTGTGCCTTCGGAACACGAACTGCTGGCAGCGCCCGATGACGGTGAGCGGGATCTTTTGCGCGTCCGTGGTGCAGAGCACGAAGACCACGTGGGGTGGCGGCTCTTCCAGCGTCTTGAGCAGCGCGTTGAACGCGGGCTCGGTCAGCATGTGCGCCTCGTCGATGATGTAGACCTTGAAGGGACCGAGGGCCGGTGCCAGGTTCACCTTCTCGCGGAGGTCGCGAATCTCGTCGATGCCTCGGTTCGAGGCAGCGTCGATCTCGATCAGGTCGAGCGCCGAGCCGGCAGTCATCTCGATGCAGGACTGGCACTTGTTGCACGGTTCTGCCGAGTCGCGGGCGCGCCCTGAGCAGTTGACCGCCTTGGCGAGCAGGCGGGCCGCCGAAGTCTTGCCAGTGCCGCGACTGCCGCTGAACAGGTAGGCGTGCGCTACGCGCGAGCTGATGATCGCGCCCTGAAGCGCCCGTGAAGCGGCCTCCTGGCCGACCAGGTCGGCGAAGGTCTGCGACCGGTACTTGCGGTAGAGGGATTGATATTCAGGCATAGACAATCAGGTGGCCGCGCACCCCCGCTTCGATCGAAGACCCCCAGCTCGCACCGCGGTTCACAGCTCCGGCCCGGATGACTGCGGCACCCTCGAGTTTCTCCTTACCGCTGCTTCCTTCCGGACCTGACGGGGTTCGGAGACCCGAGCTGCGCAGGTCCCGACCTTCAACGCCGTTTGCCGCGGCCAGGCGTGAGAGTCCAGACCTCAGCGCGGGAATTCGGTCCGGCTAAGGCGGATTGCCGGTGCAGGGTACCGCCAGCACCCCACTTAGCGCGACCATCAGCCATCTTACCCGGGGCCGGCACGCGTGCACCGCACGGCTCGAGAAAGAAGCACCGCGCCCACTTAGCGCGACCACCAAGCATCTTACCCGGGCCTGGGTTGGATCGACCGCCGCGCCAGTAAACCCAGGTGCACGAACGTGGCGACGGTGGCGATGGGGATCACGATCTCCGCGCCGATCACCACGTTGCCCGCGTCCTGGTTCATGAACCGAAACAGGCAGATGCCTCCCACCAGCACGATGATCAGCGCCGTCGAAATCTGCCCGCTCACACTGTGCCGCAGCTCCGGCCGCCGCCCGCTCGACAGCAAGATCAGCGCAACCACTGCCGGGAACAAATAACGCAGCACGATCACTGCGGCAAGCCACATCGGAAAGATCCCACCGACCGCAAGGCCCACAGCGACCGCCCCCAAAAGGACCCCATCGACGACCGGGTCCAGCCCCCCACCGAGCATCGAAGGCATGTCGAAGCGCCGAGCGATGGTGCCGTCGACGAGGTCGGTCAAACCCGCGAGCGCGAGCACCACCGCCAGGGACCCGAGTCGATCGGACGTCAGCGAGTAAACAAGCGCGGGCGCAGCAAGATGCGCGCGCGCCAGCGACACCTGGTTGGCGATCCCGGGCACAAAGCATCCGCACGCGGCCACGATCACAAACCAGGCCACCAGCAGGATGGGTGAGGCGGGGTTCGCCACCGCCACCCACACCACGCCCAGCACGACATAAGCGGCGCCGACTGCGACCCCCGCTCGGTTCAGACGCACGGAAACCAGCCTAAGGAGTCGCGGCCGGCGACGGGCTGGGTGTGGGCGACGCGCCCGGCGAAGGGCTTGGCGACGGCGCCACATATGGAGGCGCCCCCGGCGGCGGATTCGTGCCGCACGGATAGTTCGGCTCGCCGACGCTTTTGATGAAGATCTCGTTGTAGCCGCCGGCAGCAATGTGGCCCCCGTCGTAAGCGCACACCATCCTCGTCACCACGCCGGTAGGCGACTTCCACATCGCCGGCCACGCATGATGCTTGTAGTACTCCTCGAGGAACGGCTTCCACACGGAGATCCCGACGTTCTCACCGAACAGCACCCCCGTCGGGCACTGCCACCCTGATGGAGGAAAGTTCGTGGCGAGGTAGGCATAGCCCGACTTGCATTTCGAGCCTGCGTCGATGTGCATCAGCGACGCGGCGACCGCGAGTCCGGGCGTATAGCCGATGAAGATGGAGCCCGTGTAGGCCTCGGTGGTCCCCGACTTGCCGGCCACCGCCTTGTACCCGAGGTCGCCGAGGTACATCTTCACGGGACCGCGCAGCAGATCGGTCATCACGTACCCGAGCTCGGGGCTCATCACCTGGATCTTCGTCGCCGAAGGGTTGAACTCCTCCAGCACCTTGCCGCTGGGGTCGGTCACCTTGAGCACCGGCTGGGGCGTGATCTTGTAACCGCCGTTGTCGAAAGCCGAATAGGCCGCCAGGTGCTGGGCCATCGAGATGGCGTCGTGGCCCAGGGTCGTCGACACGCCCGGAGGATTCTCGATCTTCGCCGTGATGCCCAGGCTATGCAAGAACGACACGACCCTGTCGCCGCCCTCTTCCTTATAGGTCCAAAGCGCGGGCAGGTTGCGCGACTCGGCAAGCGCCTTGCGCAGCGTGATCCAACCCTCGTGCTTGCTGTCCCAGTCGTTGAAGGTGTGGCCGCCGATGACGCCGTTCGCATCGTTGAGGAGCGTCGCCGGCGTCACCAAACCCGCGTTGAGCGCCGCGCCGTACGTGTAGACCTTGAACGACGAGCCCACGCCCCGCCAACCCAGCGGGTCGACGCCGGTCAGGTTGATCTGGCCTCGAATCGCGGGATTGTTGTAGTTGGCGCTCCCGATCATCGCCAGGATCTCGCCATCGTTCGGGTTCATCACGAGCATCGCGCCCGTGTTCACGCCGCGCGACGCATACGTGCTCACCCCCGCCTTCACCCACTTGCCGGCGATCGCCTGCGTCGAGAGGTCAAGCGTCGTCGTGATCCGAAGGCCACCCTCGTACATCGCCTGCTCGCCGTACCGCTGCGATATGTACTGCTCGACGTAGTCGATGAAATGCGCAGTGAGCG
>JAYUFT010000241.1:0-3758 GCA_043738605.1 Candidatus Dormiibacterota bacterium
GCGCCGCCGCGGCCGCGCAGCCCTGATGCCTTGACCTCATCGATCACCTGTGTCGCGTTCATGCCGGTGACGACCTTGCGCAAGCCTTCGTAGCCGCCCAGCTTTTCGTAGACGTCGAGCTTGTGGAGATTGGCTCTGCCGAACCATTCGGTCAGCACCGGGCCGCCCACGGTTCCGCGCTGCTCAGCCACTCTTCTTGGTCCTCCGCACGGGTTTCTTTCGCGGTGGGGGGGGCTCGGGCGTCGTGTCCTGTGAGCTTCGAACCCCGGCTTTGACGTGCGCCCTCACGAGGCGGCGGTCGTTGACTAGAGAGTCGATCTTTCCGCGCGTGAGGTCGACCTCATACCGATGGTCGAGCCTGACCACGGGCGCGTACTCGCATGCGCCGAGGCATTCGACCTCCTCGTACGAGAACATCCCGTCCTTCGATACCTCTCCAGGCTCGCGCACGCCGATGGCGTCCTTCAGGCGATCGACCACGTCCTCGGCGCCGCGCAGCATGCAGCTGAGGTTCGTGCAGACGTAAAACCTGTGCTTGCCGACCGGTTCGAGGTGAAAGAGCGTGTAAAACGTCGCGACCCCCTCGACGTAGCCGGGGTCGAGCTGCAGCGCCACAGCGACCTCGCTCATCGCCTCGGGCGTCAGGTGGCCCAGCTCCTCTTGCGCGAGGTCTAGCGCGGGCATCACCGCGGACCTTGGCTGCGGGTACTTCGCGGGCAGGGCCTTGATCTCTTCGAGAAGGTGGCTTGAAAGTGTGCTCATCGATCCACATCTCCCAACACCGCGTCCGCGGTGCCGATGATCGCGATCATGTCGGCCACCATGTGGTTCAGCGCCATGCGCTCGAGGGCCTGCAGGTTGACGAAGGACGCCGACCTGAACTTGACACGCCGCGGCTTGTGAGTGCCGTCGCTGACGACGTAGCACCCATTCTCGCCGCGACCCGATTCAACCGCCACGTAGACGTCGCCGGCCGGCACCGAGTAGCCCTCGGTGAACAGTTTGAAGTGGTGGATCACAGCCTCCATCGACGTCTCGAGCTCCTCGCGCGGCGGCGGCAGCATCTTGCGGTCGTCGACGTTCACCGGCCCGTCGGGCAGGCGATCCAGCGCCTGGCGGAGGATCTTCACCGACTCGCGCATCTCCTTGATCCGTACGAGGTAGCGCCCGTAGCAATCGCAATCGTTAGACGTCGCGATCTCGAAGTCGTAGGTTTCGTAGCCCGAGTAAGGCATCGTTTTGCGGAGGTCCCACGCGACGCCTGAGCCGCGGATCATCGGCCCGCTGGCTCCCAGGACCTTTGCATCCTCGGGCGAAAGGCGGCCGATCCCGATCGTGCGCGACCGCCAGATCGGGTTCATGGTCAGCAGGTTCTCGTACTCGTCTACGTGCCCCGGCATCGTGCCGATGAACTTGTCGAGCAGCTCGAGGAACCGCGGGGTGGCGTCGGCGAACACGCCGCCCGGGCGGATGTAGGAGGTGTGCATCCGGAAGCCCGAGATCTCCTCGTTCATGTCCAGGATCGTGTCGCGCTCGCGGAAGCAGTACATGAGCATCGACATCGCACCGAGCTCGAGCCCACTCGTGCCCATCCACACCAGGTGCGATGAGAGGCGGGTCAGCTCGGACATGATCACGCGCAGAACCTGGGCTCGCGGCGGCACTTCGACGCCCATCAATCTCTCGACCGCCAGCGCGTAGGCGAGGTTGTTGATGGGAGGAGACAGGTAGTCGTGCCGATCGGTGACCACCACGCCCTGCTGCCAGCGCAGCGCCTCCATCTGCTTTTCGATTCCGGTGTGCAGGTAGCCGATGATCGGCTTGATCCCCCGGATCTGCTCGCCGTCGAGGTCGACGATCAGCCTCAGCACCCCATGAGTCGACGGGTGGTGCGGGCCGAAGTTGATTGTCAGGATCTCGCCGCCGAACGCGCCAGCCTGCCCGGTCTTCGTGATCGTCACGCCCTGGGTCTCGCTCATCAGGCGTCCTCTGGGGCGGTCTGCCACTTCTCGTGCTCTTGCGAGAACTCGACCGTCTCCCCACCGACCGGGTAGTCGCGCCTCAGCGGGTGACCCACCCAGTCGTCGGGCATGAGGATGCGGGTGAGGTCGGGGTGGTCGTTGAAGACGATGCCGAACAGGTCGTAAGTCTCGCGCTCGTCCCAGTTGGCCGGTGGAAACAGGTCTTGCACCGAGTCGATCTTCGGGGGATCGCCGTCGACGAATGCGCGGACCCGCAGCTGCTCGAGCGACTCGAGGTTGCGCAACTGGTAGACGATCTCGAACCGCTTCGGGCTGTCAACGGGGGGAGCACCCCCCTGGGCGGCGGCCGGCCGGAGGCCTTCCCCCGGCGCACCCCCCCTGCGCGAAGCATCGGCGAGGTGGTCGACACAGGTGAGGAAGGTGAGCAGCCGGTAGCCTTCGGACCGCAAGCCTGACAGCGCGTCCCTGATGCTCTCGGCCGGCACGGTTATCCAGGCATCCCCGGCGCTGACGCCGCGGTCGATTATCAGTGTGTCCGCGATCACTGGCGCGGCTTGATTCCCTGGGCCTTGATGCGCTCCTGCAGGATCATCAGTGCGTTGAGCAGGTCCTCAGGGCGTGGAGGGCAACCGGGGATGTAAACGTCGACAGGGACGATCTTGTCGACACCCTGGAGCAGCGCGTAGTTGTTGAAGACGCCACCGCTCGACGCGCATGCGCCCATCGAGATGACCCATTTGGGCTCTGGCATCTGGTCGTAGACGGTGCGCAGCACGGGCGCCATTTTTTGAGAGACGCGACCCGAGACGATCATGAGGTCGGACTGTCGAGGCGAGGCGCGCATCGCCTCCGATCCAAACCGGGCGATGTCCACGCCGGCTGTTGCCGTGGCAATCATCTCGATGGCGCAGCACGCAAGGCCGAACTGTGCGGGCCACACCGAGTTTCCGCGTCCCCAGCCGACGAGCTTGCCGAGGGTCGTCGTGAGGACGTTCTGTCCCATCGGGTCGAGCAGCTCCTCTATTCCCAATCGAGGCCTCCCTTGCGCCAGATGTGAGCAAGCGCGATCAGCAGGATGCCCATGAAGACGAGCATCTCGATGAGTCCGAACCACTTGAGCTGTCGCATGATCACCGCCCACGGGTAAAAGAACACAGCCTCGACGTCGAAGATGATGAAGAGCATTGCGGTGAGGTAGAACCGAACGGAGAGCCGCTTGTGGGCGGGGCTGTCCGTGACGATGCCCGACTCGTACGGAGCGAGCTTCGACTTGTGCGGCTTGTTCGGACCCAACACGAAGCTGAGGGTGACCAACGCGCCAATCAAACCGAGAACTATCAGTACGAAGATCAGGAGCGGGACGTAGCTCTCGAGCAAATTTCCGAAGCGGCCTCACTAAAAAGGGGGCTTTATGGAACGAGGACTAATTCTATTCGGCCCTAAAGAGCTGCCGCAGCCTGGGCGGGAACCGCTTCAGGAGTTCTTTCGCTTGTGCTCGATGGCGACCCCTTGGCTGAGGGTCGCGTGGATGGGGCAGTAGCGGTTGCAAGCAAGGTCAATCGCCTGGTCCACCATCTTCTTGTCGAAGTCGCCGGACCATCCGGTGACGAAGGTGATGTCGATCTTGGTGAATCGACGCGGCCACTCCTTCTCCTGCTCGCCCTCGACGTGGACCTCCAGCGAGGCAAGCGGCTGCTTGTACTTCTTGAGCAGCAGGACGAGGTTGAGGCCAGTGCAGCTGCCCAGAGCGCCAAGCAGCATCTCGGTGGGTCGCAT
>JAYUFT010000242.1:0-3755 GCA_043738605.1 Candidatus Dormiibacterota bacterium
GCGCCTTCGACCAGGGCCCGGGCTTCGTCTCCGACTCGCTTCAAAGCGTCGCTCGACCTGACCAGGTCCGTGACGCGGCTTACCTCAGCGTCGCCCAGCGAGCCGGCCAGCAGGCGCCGCACCTCAGGTCCGACCTCCTTGTCCTCAGCCGCATAGATCAGCGGCAGTGACAGCACACGCTGGCGGATGTCCAGGCCCACCGGCTTGCCCGAGCTGGGGCTGAAGTCGACCATGTCGTCGGCCATCTGGAACGCCACGCCCAGGAGGTCGCCGTACCGGCGCAGCGCCTCGACCTCTTCGGGGGTGGCCTCGGACAGCTGCGCGCCCGACGCGCAGGAGGCTGCGAAGAGGGCTGCGGTCTTGCCGCGCACCACCTTCATGTACGAGTCGTGGTCGCCGGGGTAGGCGCCACGCATGGCGACATCGTCGATCTGGGCTGCGCAAATCGCTTCGAGCGCGTCCGCGATCGTCGAGGTCACATCGCCGTTGCCCATCTCGGCGATCAGCCTCGTCGCCTTGGCGAAGTAGAAGTCGCCGACCGCGATTGCACGTTCCGGGCCCTCCGCCGCGGCGACGGTTGGGCGGCCTCGGCGGTGGGTGCTCTCGTCGACGTAGTCGTCGTGGATGAGTGTGGCGTTGTGGAGCAGCTCCACGGCCGCGGCGAGGGCGGCGGCGCGGAGGGGATCGTGGCGGGGGCCGACGTGGGCCGTGAGCTGGACGAGGCGGGGCCGGAGGCGCTTGCCACCAGCTTCGACGAGGCGACGCATGGGGACGGCGACGGGGTCGGGGTCGGCAAGGAGCTGGCGGATTAGCTCGAGTTCCACCAGTTGCCTGTCCGCGGCTGTGCCTGACTGGGCGTCCCCTCCGGCCGCTTTCGCGGCACCTCCCCCGCGCACCACGGGCGCGGGGACCCCAGAAGGTAGCGTGGAGGCCTTGGCCACCTCAGCCTTCTTGGCCTCAAAATCGCCGTCCAGCTGGATCGCCAACTCTCGCGTGCGTGGGCCGTCCAGCTCTACCGCGAACACTGATTGCCACCTGCCCAGGACCAGGTCTCCCTTCTCGACCAGCAGGGTGGCGAAGCCTGTCAGCAGCAGCTGCCTGCAGTGCGCGTGGCCGTTGACGGGTTCGTCCAGCGCGATCTCGAAGCGGCGCGCGAAGTCGTCGTGCTCGTAACCCGTGCCGCTTGGCGCCAGCCGCTCCAGCAGCGATTCGAAGTCGCGCAGCAACAGGGGCTCGTTCTCGTTGACGGCGAGGCCGACCGTTGTGTGCAGCGACTGGAGGTGGATGCGTCCCATCCGCAACCCTGATCGGCGAACCTCCTGGCGAAGCTGTTCGGTGATGTCGACGAACTGGGTTGGCGAAGAGGTCTTGAACCGCAGCCGCTGGGCGATCATCGGCCGTTCTCGAGGGCAAGGACGAGATAGTCCCGCACTGGCCCGCCGGCGTCCCCGGACGCCGCGTTCGCGGACATCGTCTCGATGGCGCGGGCGAAGGCTACCTGCAAGCTCTGCGATGCGTGGTCGGCGAGGAGGCGCGAAGCTCGAGCGAGGCAGAGGTCGCCCATCAGGAGCGGCGCGGCCGCCGCCGCTCGCCCGCCCAATCCCTGGAGGCGAAGACCGGACTCGATCAAGGCTGCCGCCAGGGCCAGCCGCGGCCTTTCGGCGGGCTCGTACGCGCCGACGGCGTCCATGTAGGACTTGTAGGTGTCCTGGAGGCCGTCTTCCCACAGGCCATCCAGGCGCTCGAGCTCCCTGTCGATCTGCAGCGCCTGCGCAGTCACTCGACGGGCTCGATGAGGCTGGCGGCCAGCTGGCTGAAGGCGGACAGCGCGCGCAAGCACGATTCGTCGTCCCGCGTGACCACGTAGTAGAGGCCAAACCCGAGGACCGTGTTGAGTACCAGGGGGACGAGCACCTCGCGCGGCACCGTCAGCCGAATGCGGCCATCGGCCTCGAGGCGGTCGAGCTGCTCCTGGATCACCTCGCGGTACCGCGTGAACAGCTCGGGCAGGTAGGCGCGGAGGCGTTCGGTGCGCGGGGCCTGGACCAGCAGGTCGAAGGCGGCCAGCTGGATGTCGCCGAGCTGGCGGAGGGAGGCCCAGATGGACTCTGGGCCCAGCTCCAGGACCTCCATGGGGTCGGTCAGCTGGTTCATGGCGGCGCGCAGCTCTTCGACCGACTTGGCCGTGAGGTAGCGCCAGGCCTCAACCAGGAGCTCCGACTTGGTGGGAAACCAGTACTGGAGGTTGCCGATCGCCACGCCCGCCTTGGACGCGATCGAGCGGACGCTGGTGCCCGAGTAGCCGTTCTCCAGCAGGGAGTCGGCGGCGGCGTGGATGATGACTTCCCGGGCGCTCTCGGTAGCCGCAGTCGCCCCGGTCATACGTATGTACCATACCTCAGGGCCAGATTCGGCTGCGTGCTACCGGGGTGGGATAATCGCCCCGGCTTGAAGAGCATCGACGAGATATTTCCCAACTCGCTTTGTGGCGTCATCCGCACCCTCGATCCTGACGCCGGGTTCAAGGCCTGCCTGGCCGCGATCGAAGGCGGCGTCCGGACCATCGAGGTCACGACCACCGTGCCCTCCTGCTTCGAGATGGTTCGGGGGATTCTCGCCACCACCGGTGGCACAACCTCGATCGGGGTCGGAACCGTGTGGGATCCTGGCGCCGTCGAAGAGGCCAAGGACGCCGGAGCCGACTTCGTGGTCACGCCGGTGTTGCTCCCGGAAGTGGCTGAGGCTTGCCGCAAGGAAGGCGTGCTGTGCGTGATGGGAGCCCTGACGCCGACCGAGATCTACCAGGCTCGACTGGCCGGCGCCGCGCTGGTCAAGGTCTTCCCGATCAATCCGGTCGGCGGCATCGAATACATCCGCACGCTGAACGGCCCGATGGGCGGCGTGCCCTACTGGGTTTCGGGCGGCGTCGAGATCGGCCAGGTCGCCGATTACATCAGGCTGGGGGTGAGAGTCGTGGGACTCACCAACGCGCTGTTCTCAGCCGAGGTGCTCGCCCACAAGGATTGGGACGCGATTCGCCGCAAGGCGGAGAGGGCGGCGGAAGCGGCGGCTTCTGCCAGGGGCGACTAGAAGTACACGAGGAAACCAGTCGGTTTCCTCTCGTCGCCAGGCGCTTCGCGCGTGGCTGCTCTCCTTCCCGGGATTGGATTAATGACGAATTGGTTTCTCCTCGCCACGTTTGAGTGGGGATAGGACAAAGTCATGGCCGGGGGACCCGGCCAACCCTGCCACGCTAGAGGACGAAGGCTGGCTGACTCGGCGACGCATTCTGTCGATTGCCGAGCCGGTGACTAGGCTCGGTCAGCAGCCTGCGTGGTACAGACACATCGTCTGGATGATGTTCGAGTAGAGGTTGATGATCTGGCCGCCCGTGGCGATCAGAGCAACGATCACGATGAGCGCGACAAGCGCAAGAATCAGGGCATATTCGACCATGCCCTGGCCCGCCTGGCGTCGCTTAAAAATAATCATTCCGTTGGTTGACCTAGAAGCTTAACCCTTGAACCCCCGCTTCTGGTCGCTGCGAGGGCGATCGCTTGCTCGACCACGACCCGGACCATCCGCTTCCTCCAGAAGTGGGTGAGGTCGGCATTGTCGAGGGGTTTGGCGGGTTTGGCGGCGATTTCGGCCGCGGCCCGCAGCGTCTCTTCGTCGAGTGATTTGCCGGTCAAGAACTCATCGGCTGCCCGCGCCTCCAGGGGATGCGACGCCACCGCTGACAGCACGATCCTGCA
>JAYUFT010000243.1:0-3747 GCA_043738605.1 Candidatus Dormiibacterota bacterium
CTAGTGGGCCTTCCGGTGAGCCCCGGCACTTTCACGATCGGAGGACTGCTGTCGGCTTTCGTCGGCGCCGTGATCCTCTTGATCATTTTCCGCGCGGTCGCCGGTCGCGGCAGACAGCGCGCCTAAGACGTCCGTGGCCTCGTGGCTTACCCCCACGAGGTCTTTTTTTGCCTGCTCCGAGAGTTCCTGTGACCGCGCCGTTTGTGCCCTTTTGGCCGGGCGCTCAGCCTCGGGATCGGGCCGTCTGTGCCCAAACGGTCGACCCACCTGAGCGCGGTCTACCTCTGGCAAGTTCCCAGGTCAGTGGTCGGACACGTCTACGAGCGACGACCAGCCGGAGGGAACTGTCGCTGTCGAGCCTGCAGCTGAGCGCCAGTTTGTGCACGCGTCGATCGCGGTGACGTACCACACGTGCCGTGTCGGGTCCTGTGTAGGCGACAGCGGTTCGTCGACGAGAACGGCCCAGACCAATTGGTCGGGCGGGAGGTCGACGTGATCGCCGAATACATGCACGTACCGAGTTACCGTGGTCAGCTTTGCGGCAGCGGAACGCGGCGCCCGAGGAGTTTGGCCTTGTGGATACGAGGTGGGAGTGACCACCAGCTTGATCACCTCTGCGGGCGGCAACATCTGGCAGCCGTCCGTGACCGTGATGTCAGCGTCAAAGCCCATCATGCAGGCCTCCCCGCCACACGCCGGATGGCTGTACAGGTGCGCCGGCCCGACATCTATCGCCTTGAAGGCGGTTATCGGGGCCGATTGCCGTGGGAGGAGCTCAAGGGCATCGCCGACCGAGCACTCCGCGGGAGCCGTGACCACCTTGCCCTGCGGCAGTCGAAGTCCGCGTTGACGTTGGTCAAACGCTTGGAGCATGACGTCGGTAGCGCTGTACGGCGATGTGACCTGAGGACAGGTGACAGCCTCGGCCGGGCGTGTGCCACACGCCGCGCCCAGCAGGAGCACTGCTGCAACACAGGGCACGATCAGGGCGGCTGAGACGCGTCGCATCGATTGACGTAACGCCGGTGGCGGCTGAACATCACGATCCGCGGGGCGCAACAGGCGCCAGGGGCCCCGACCTTCAACAGACGTCTCCCGCGAAAGCTACCTCGAGTGCAGTACGAGTGAACAAGGAGCGCAACCGGCGCCGGACGGCGCCGGACGTTTATATAGACGTCTCCCGTGACAGCTAACTCGAACGCAGCGAGAGTTAGATGGAGCGGGAGACGGGCTTCGAACCCGCTACCTCGACCTTGGCAAGGTCGCGCTCTACCAAGTGAGCTACTCCCGCTCGGGCAGAGGTGCAATGATACCCCGCCGACCCACCGCGACCCTCCCCGGCAAGCTCGCGGAACGCGGTAGCGACCAAGTGTGCCCGAATGGCCCTATCGCTCGCCGGGGATGCGACCAAATGTGCCCGAATGGCCCCAAAGCCGGTTCACCCGCCCGCTTTGTGCCTCGGCTCCGCTTCGAAGATCTCCTCGATGCGGCGCTTGAACGTGCGCGCGAGCGAGAAGGCCAGGGGCAGGCTCGGGTCGTACTTGCCCGTCTCAATCGCGTTCACCGTCTGGCGCGATACGCCCAGCCTTTGCGCCAGGTCCGCCTGCGACCAATCGAGCTCGGCGCGCAGGACTCGGAGCCGGTTCTTCACCGGTACCGGAACGTGAAGAAGGCTGCGCCCATGGCCCACAAGATCGCGATCAGAGGCAGGATGTAGGTCCAGTCGAGGTGCGGCATTCCGACCCCCTCCAGGAACCCATACGTGAATGTCAGCAACGCGGTGCCCGCCAAGGCGAATCCGCCGGCTTCGGTTTGGATCCGCTTTTGAAACTCATCGAGCTGAGCGAGCCGGCGCACGAACAGGAACACCACGAGGGCCGCGGGTAGAACTGGCAGGATGGCAACCACGTACCGCCACGACGCTTCGGGGTTGCCGCGCAGGACCGTGACCGACCCGATCAGCAACATCATGTAGGCCACGAGGGCCAGCCCAATCTGTATCTGCGAGCGATAGGTGACCCAGGTCGATTGCTCCTGCATCGCGGGTGGCGTCGGGCCAGGAATGCCCGCGACCTGGGCCGGGATGTTCGACTCCGTCCGCATGAACGGCGACGCGGGGTGGGTGTACAGCGGCTCGACCGGGGGTTGAGTCGGGTTGTGCTCGGGAGGGGTGTCACTCATGTCCGGGCACTGTAAAGACTACTTGCCAGAATGTCAAGTTCCCTTGTCTAACGGAAGGGAGAGCTAGTCGGTTTCGGCCGGCTCGCCGCCCGTCGCCTCGCCCTGCCGGCCGTGATTGAGGTGCTTCTGGTTGCCGTGCTGGGGCTTCGCCTTCTTCGGCTTCTGCGCTTCGTTGCCCTTGTCGTCGTGCTGGGTGGCGATAGTGTCGGCGGTCAGCCTGTCGTAGTGGTGGGCCACGGCCGCGCCGGCGAGGCCGCCGAGCAGCAAGGCACAGGCGATCAAAAGCAGGCCGAGGTTGCCGATGCGGTTGAGGAGCGTGGTCACCAAATCACTCACTTACCAAGTCATTCTTGCCTTCCAACGCGCGACGCGGGCCGGCCGGTCGGTGCGCGACTAAGATCATCACCTCATGAGCCCGATGGAAGGGGGCGCGATGCCCAAGCCCAGCGAGCAGGCCAAGGCGGCGTTCACCAAGCTCGTGCCCGATGGGCCGACAGTGACGCTGCGGCCGATGTTCGGAAACCTCGCCGCTTTCGTCAACGGCAACATGTTCGCCGGCCTCTTCGGCGAAGACCTCTTCGTCAGGCTGCCCGACGACGAGGGCGCCAAGGTGCGAAAGCAGGGCGGCCGTGACTTCGCGCCGATGGCCGGTCGTTCGATGAAGGGCTACGTGACGGTGCCCGGCACCTGGCGCGGCAAGCCCGAGAGCATCAAGGGCTGGATCGCGACCGCGCTCGAGCTCACTGGCCGGATGGCGCCCAAGGTGCCGGCGGCGAAAAAAGCAGGCCGCGTCTAGCGCTTCGGCTTGCCTTTGGCCTTGCCGTCAGGACTGGGCGTTGGAGTTGCTGGAGCGGCCTCGGGAGCGACCGCCGCAGCCGGGGTTTCCCGGGGTGCGACGAATGCATCCGGCTGCGGGCCCATCGACACGTTGCCACTGAAAGTCGCGCCGTCCTGAATGACCAGCCGCGCCACGCGCACGTCACCGGTGAGCGAGCCGGAGCGGGCCACCACCAAACGCTTGCGCGCAGTCACGGGTCCGCTGACGCTGCCCCGAATGTTGATGTCGCCGCCCGCCAGCGAGGCGTTGACCTTGGCCTCATCGTCGACCTCGACGTCACCGGTGGCGTGGATCTCGCCCTGCACCGTCCCACCTAGGCGCACGTCGCCATCGATGTGAAGCTCGCCGATCAGGCGATCGTTCGGGCCGAGCGTGATCCCGCCCCGCTGGCTACTGGTAGGCACGTCCGGCGGCTGATCCGCCGCTGACCTTGGAACCCTAGCCCCCGGAGCCCTGGTGCTCAAAATCGCCCATCCTCACGTGGCCGTTCAGGCTGGCGCCGTCCTCGATCTGCAGCCGGCGCACCGTCACGTCGCCACTCAACTTTGCGTTCTTCCCCAGCACCAGCTTGTCGCGGGCGTTGAGGGTGCCCTCCACGTCGCCTTTGATCGTGACATTGGATGCTTCGAGCAGAGCCTTCACCTTGGCGCCAGAGGCAACCTCGATGTTTCCGCTCACGCGAAGCTCGCCTTCCGCGCGGCCGTCCACGTGGACGTGGCCGTCGTAGG
>JAYUFT010000244.1:0-3733 GCA_043738605.1 Candidatus Dormiibacterota bacterium
GGCGGCAGCCGAAACGTCCCATGCCGGTATCGATCTTGAGATGCACGGGCACCACTTCGTTGTGAGTGTTAAGCGCTTTCGCGAACTCGAGGCTCGAAACGCCGATGCTGCATCCGCTCGCCGCCGCGGGGCCGGCCTCCCGCGCAGTCAGGCCTCCCATGACCAGGACCCGATCGGGTCTCACCAGTCCCGCCAGGTCCTCGGCCTCCTCGAGGGTTGCCACCGCAAGCCCCCAGGCGCCTCCGTTCAGAGCGGCGTGCGCCACCCGCTTGGCGCCATGGCCGTAGCCGTTGGCCTTGACGACCGCGAACAGCTTGGTGCCCTTGGGCAGGTGCGCGAGAACTGTCGCCGCATTGGCGCGCACCGCGTCCAGGTCGATCTCGGCCCAGCGGAGCGCGGCGGTCAGAGGCCGCCCTGCCGCAACACGTTCATCACCAGCGGGATCTCGAGCAGCAGGTCGCTGGCGAGAAGACCGGATTCACCGAGGCGCTGCGACAAGCGTCTGCCCGCGGCGGCATGGATATAGACGCCGGTGACTGCAGCCTCATAAGGGTTCGACCCCTGCGCGAGCAGGCCGCCGATGATTCCTGACAGAACGTCGCCGGTGCCGCCGGTGGCGAGAGCCGGAACCTCGTGAGGGTCCTCGCTGGTGCGCCCGTCCGGATGCGCGACGACGGTCCTGGCTCCCTTCAGCACCACCACCGCCCCCCACTCCTTCGCTGCCTTGCGGGCTGTGCCGACCCGGTCGGCGTTGATCGCATCGACGGTCTTGCCCGTGAGCCGCGCCATCTCTCCGGGGTGGGGCGTGAGGACGCGATTCTTGCCGATCTTGGTCTTGGAACGCGGAGCGTCAGCCAACGCGTTGAGGGCGTCGGCATCGACGACCAGCGGGCACGCAATGTGCTGCACGAGGTCGAGCACGAGGCGCCACGTGGAGCGGTCGCGACCCAGCCCGGGGCCGATCACGCCCGCTTCGGCGGTGGCCATCTGGCGCAGCACCGAGTCGTAGGCAGCATGGCCCACGGCGCCCGGCGCCACCTCCGGCACAGGTGTCGCCATGACCTCCGTGCACTTGGCCGCAAGGATCGGATAGATGGTCTCGGCGATCAGGAGCCTGACCAGGCCGGCGCCCGTGCGGGCCGCCGCGGTGGACGACAGGTAGGCCGCGCCCGTGAAGCCGAGGCTTCCGGCGAGGACGACGACGGTGCCGAACGTGCCCTTGTGGGCGTCGCGCGGCCGGTCGGGAAGGACCGTGGCGTCCGGTGCCGGCAGCAGGTCGTCCACGACGTCAGGCATCTCGAGGTGGGCCGTCGCCACCGCCAGGGCGCTGTGATGGGTGATGCTCACCTCGACCCGGGCGCCGCGGTCGTTGCCCAGCAGGCGGACGTGGGGTGCGCCGCTGGGGCCAGGCAGGACCTCGATGCGGCGGCGCGGGAAGCAGATGCCGGTGCCGTCGAAGCACTTGATCACCGCTTCCTTGGCCGCCCACCGGCCGGCGAGGCGCTCGGAGTTGCCGGCGCAGTAGGCGACCTCCGCCGGGGTGTAGACCTTGGTCAGGAAGCCCTGGCCGGAGCGCTTGACTGCCAGCGCGACCCGGTCGACGGAAACCGCATCGACTCCGATTCGTTGCACTGGCTAATTGTCTGCTTTGGGCAGCGGTTGCTTTACGGAGCGTCCCCTCCGGCCCCTGCGGGGCACCTCCCCGGCGAGCGGGGAGGATCGCCCTATTTACTCGACAGTCACACTCTTGGCCAGATTTCGAGGTTGATCAACATCCTGGCCCAGCTCTACTGCCACGTGATAGGCGAAGAGCTGCAGCATCACCGTGTTCAGGATCGCTCCTGCCGCCTCCTCGACCGCCGGCATCACGAACACGTCCGACGCCACGCCATCCAGCGAGTGATCGCCTTCGGTCACCAGCGCGAGGACCGGGGCGTCACGCGCCACGATCTCGTGCACGTTGCTGACCATCTTGTCCTTGGTCGCGCTCTCCGTGCAGATCGCAATGACGGGGAACTCGGCGTCGAGCATTGCGATGGGGCCGTGCTTGAGCTCGCCGCCGGTCGTGCCTTCGGCGTGGATGTACGAGATCTCTTTCAGCTTGATCGCCCCTTCGAGCGCGATCGGGTAACCGAGGCCGCGACCCATGTACATGAAGTTCCGGTATCGGCTGTACTTCTTCGCGATCTGGGCGATCTCCTTCTCACGCGCCACTATCCCTTCCACGTGAGCGGGCAGCGCTCGCAAAGAAGCCACCAGCTCGTGACGGCGCTCCAACGACACGCGGCCGTGGACTGTCGCCATGCGCAGGCCGAGCAGATAGAGGCTCACGAGGTGTGCGAGCAAAGTCTTCGTCGACGCGACACCGATCTCGGGTCCGGAGTGCAGATAGATGGCGCCGTCGGCGTCGCGCGCCGCCGAGCTGGCGACGACGTTGGTGACGGCGACAGTTCGCGCGCCGCGTGCCTTCGCCTGGTGCAGCCCGACCAACGTGTCGGCCGTCTCACCCGACTGCGTGATGACCACGGCAAGCGAGCCGTCCTCGGAAAAAGTCGGACGGCGGTAGCGGAACTCCGAGGCATCCATCGCCTTGGCTGGAATGCCTGCCCAATCCTCGATGACGTACTCGCCAACCATCGCCGCGTGCAGCGACGTGCCCATCCCGAGCAGGAGGACCTCGCGATAACGCCGCATCTCATCGTCGGGGACGTCAAACTCTCGTAACGAGACGATGCCGTCGTCGGTGAGTCTTCCTCTCATCGCGTTGGCGACTGCCTCTGAGGATTCGTGGATCTCCTTGAGCATGAAGTGCGGATATCCGCCCTTCTGCGCTTGGCTCAGATCCCAGTCGACATGAATCAGCTTGGGCTCCACGGTCACGCCATCGAGCGTCGAGACCTGCGCTCCGAGCGGGGTGACCGCCGCAACCTCGCCTTCACCGAGTACGAGCACGCGCTTGGTGTACGGAATGATCGCGGTGATGTCGGATGCGATGTAGTACTCGTGGTCGCCAAGGCCCACCACCAGCGGCGCGTTGAGTCGCGCCCCGATGAGTAGCTCGGGATCGTCGGTCGAGAACATCGCGAGCGCATAAGCGCCGCGGAGGCGTTTCAGCGCGGCACGCACTGCGCTCAGGAAGTCGCCCTTGTAGTTGGCTTCGATCAGGTGAGGGACGACCTCGGTGTCGGTGTCGGACGTGAACTCGTGTCCCGCTGCTTGGAGCTCGGCCTTCAGCTCGGCGAAGTTCTCGATGATGCCGTTGTGAACGACAAAGATCCGGTGGTGGCAGTCGGTGTGCGGGTGGGCGTTGACGTAGGTTGGCTTGCCATGCGTCGCCCAGCGAGTGTGCCCAATCCCCAGCTTGCCGGTCGGCATGTTGGCCTTGAGCTTCTCGATGAGCACGTCCACCTTGGCCTCGGACTTGGTGATGCTCGTGTGGTTGGCTTTGCCGGCAGCCGGCATCTCGAGCACGGCAACGCCGGCCGAGTCGTAGCCACGGTACTCCAGGCGCTTCAGGCTCTCCATCAGGATCGGAGTCGCCTCCTGGTCGCCGAGGTAACCGATGATTCCACACATATCTACAGCACTCCTACCCGGGGGTTATTTCGACGCATTCCTTGAACGGTCCTGGCCCCACTCAGGTTACAGAACGGGCCTACGGACTGGGCGTAGCCTGGGCGTTGGGGTTGGCCGAGATCGAATACGTCAACCGAGCGGTCTGCACGGCGCCGAC
>JAYUFT010000245.1:0-3726 GCA_043738605.1 Candidatus Dormiibacterota bacterium
GGGTTCAAAGACGCACTGCTCATGGCCAAGCTCACGGCGGACCGGCTGGACCTGGATCCCCATCAGGTTCTGGTCAGCTCGACCGGCGTGATCGGTCGCTATCTCCCGATGGCGGCGATCAAGACCGGAATCACTGAAGCGTGCGCGAATCTCAGTCACGATGGGGGCGAGCGCGCCGCCCGGGCCATCATGACCACCGACACGGTGCCCAAGACCGCGCAGCTCGAGATCGACCTCGCGGGCACCACCATCCGGGTCGGCGGAATGTGCAAGGGCTCCGGGATGATCCACCCGAACATGGGGACGCTTCTCGCCTACATCACGACCGACGCGAGTGTTGAGTCTGGGTTGATGGCCAAGCTCGTCAAGCCGATCGCGGATCGCAGCTTCAACCAGGTCACCATCGATGGCGACAGCTCAACCAACGACACCTTCTTGATGCTGGCGAACGGTGCGGCCGGCAATCCGGCGATTCGAGCCGGGAGCGTCGAAGCGGAGCTTTTCGAGGCGGCCCTGCTCGAAGTCGCTCGCCTGCTGGCCCGGTCGATAGCCAGTGACGGCGAGGGAGCCAGCAAGCTGATCACCGTCCGAGTAGTGGACGCGCTCTCGGACGCCGACGCCCGGACCGCTGCTCGCGCGGTGGCCTCCTCGAGCCTGGTCAAGACCGCCGTCCACGGCGGCGATCCCAATTGGGGCCGGATCGTATGCGCGCTCGGGTACAGTGGCGCGGAACTGGCGCTCGACAAGCTTCACCTCAGCGTGGGTGGGCTGGTCGTGTTCGAAAGAGGCGCGGGGGTCAACGTCGACCTCATGGCCGTACGGCGCGCATTCGAGCAGCAGGAGATCGAGATAGTGGCCACCCTTGGGCTGGCGGACGGCCGCGCCGAAGCCTGGGGCTGTGACCTTTCGGAGGAATACGTGCGAATTAACGCGGACTACACGACATGACGCTGACCGTCGAGGAGCGCGCAAAGGTCCTGGTCGAAGCGCTGCCCTACATCAAGCGATTTCACGGCCAGATCGTCGTCGTCAAGGTCGGCGGCAACGCCATCGAGCAGGCCCGGGACGAGACGCTGCTTGACATCGTTCTGCTCCGCTATGTCGGCATGCAGCCGGTCCTGGTGCATGGCGGCGGGCCCGAGATCACCGCGATGAGCGAGCGACTGGGCATTAAGGCCACCTTCAAGAAGGGCCTTCGGGTCACCGATGAAAAGACGATGGAGGTAGTGAAGATGGTGCTGACCGGAAAGGTCAGCCCGGACATCGTCGCGGGCATCAACCGGCTCGGCGGCCAGGCCGTCGGCATGAGTGGCGAGGACGGGCCCTGCATCATCGCCGAGCCATTGAACGAGGCGCTGGGCTTCGTCGGCCGCGTCACCCAGGTCAACAAGGAACCGATCACCGCACTGTTGGGGCGGGGCTACATTCCCGTCATCGCTTCGATCGGGCTCGGTTACGACGGCCACGCTTACAACATCAACGCCGACACGGTGGCCGCTGAGCTCGCCGTCTCACTCAAGGCCCACAAGCTGATCCTCCTGACCGATGTTCCTGGCGTGCTCGGAGTTGACGGCCGGGTCGTCGCCGTGCTTTCAAGGGACGACGCTCGGCAGAGGATCGACTCGGGAGAGGTGACCGGCGGGATGATCCCCAAGCTGGAGGCGGCGCTGCGAGCCCTCGACGGCGTGCCCCTCGCCCACATAGTCGACGGCCGCACACCGCACGCTCTCCTGCTCGAGCTCTTTACCGAGGCCGGCATCGGCACGATGGTCACGCCCTAGCCGATGCCGACAACCCCTGAGCTCGCCGAGCAGTACCTGATGCAGACCGGCAGGCGGCTGCCGGTCACCTTCGTCCGCGGCGAGGGCTGTCTCCTCTATGACGAGGAGGGCAAGGAGTACCTCGACCTGGTGGCCGGCATCGCGGTCAACGTCTTGGGCCACGCCCATCCCGACATCGCGAGAGCGCTGACCGGCCAGGCGCGCACCCTGATCCACACCTCCAACCTCTACTTCACGCGACCGCAGGTTGAGCTCGCACGACGCCTCGTCGAGCTTTCGTTTCCTTCTCGGGTCTTTGTGTGCAACTCGGGCGCGGAGGCGAACGAGGCCGCGATCAAGATCGCGCGCAAGTGGGGAACGCGAAATCGCGACGGCGCTTTCGAGATCATCACCGCGGAGGGCTCGTTCCACGGCCGCACGCTGGCCACTGTCACTGCGGGCGGGCAGCACAAATACTCGGACCCCTTCAAGCCACTGCCTGACGGTTTCGTGCACGTCCCCTACAACCATCTCGAGGCGATCAAGGCGGCGACCACCGAGAAGACCGTCGCCGTGATGCTCGAACCCGTGATGGGGGAGATCGGCATCATCCCCGCGGCCAAGGGCTATCTCGAGGGCGTGCGCAAGTGGTGCGACGAGAAGAACCTGCTGCTGATCCTCGACGAGGTCCAGACCGGGATTGCACGCACCGGAAAGTGGTTCGCGTACCAGCACCATGGGATCACCCCCGACGTGATGACACTGGCGAAGGGCCTTGGCGGCGGCGTGCCAATCGGCGCCTGCCTCGCCTCGCCGCGCGCCGACGTTTTCGAGCCGGGCGACCACGGATCCACTTTCGGCGGCAACCCGCTGGCTTGCACCGTCGCCCTCTCAGTGCTCGCGGTGATCGAGCGCGACGGCCTTGTCGGCCACGCCGCCGAGATGGGTGAGCTGCTGAACGGAGTCCTTCAAGGGCTCGGCGCCAAAGAGGTGCGAGGGCTCGGGCTCATGCAGGCCGCCGAGTTCGCCGAGCCTCACGCCAAGGCCTTTCAGGAGCACTGCCTCGCGGCAGGGCTGATCATCAACGCGGTCGACGAGAACTCGATCCGCCTCGTGCCGCCGCTGATCATCACCGCCGAAGAGATCGATCGGGCGCAGGCGATCATGCACAAGGTCCTCGACGTCGGGTGACCGCGACCAAAGGCCAGCGCCACCAGGCGATCCTTGCGCTTGTAAACCGCGGCGGCGTGCATACCCAGCACGAGCTGGCTGAGGCGCTCGCGCGACGTGGCTTGCGTGCGACCCAGGCCACAATCTCGCGCGACATTCAGGAGCTCGGCCTAGTCCGTTCAGTCAGCGGCTACCGGAGCTCGGCGGCACTGGTCCGCGAGCTGGTGCTGTCGATCGAGCTCGTCGAGCCGGTCGCGGTGATCAGGACACCTCCCGGCACCGCGAACCTGGTCGCGCGCCGTATCGACGAGGCTGGGCTGCCTGGCATCGCCGGCACCGTTGCCGGCGACGACACGATCATCGCGGTGCTGAGCAAGCGGGGGGCGGGCAAAGCGCTCAAAGACCTCCTGGCCCATGTCGAATAAGAAGCTCGTCCTCGCCTACTCGGGCGGTCTCGACACGTCGGTGGCGATCCGCTGGCTCAAGGACAAGGGCTGGGACGTCATTGCGTTCACCGTCGACCTCGGCGAGAAGAAGGACCTCGACGCCATCCAGGCGCGGGCGCTGAAGGTCGGCGCTTCGGCAGCCTACGTCGCCGACGGCCGCATCCCATTTCTCGAGCTGTTCGTGTGGCCCTCGCTCCAGGCGGGCGCCATATATGAAAAGGAGTACCCGCTCGCGACCGCGCTGGGCAGGCCCTTGATCGCGGCGATGATGGTCGAGGTCGCGCGCCGCGAAGGCGCCAGCGCGATCGCTCATGGCTGCACCGGCAAGGGCAACGACCAGGTGCGATTCG
>JAYUFT010000246.1:0-3724 GCA_043738605.1 Candidatus Dormiibacterota bacterium
GCCCGGCTGATGCCGCGTCGCTCGAAACCGCCCTCGCAGACCTGGCGCACGTTCCTCCATCTGAGCGAGGGACACCTCCGTCGTCGTTTGCGCAGCTACCTCCGCGACTACCACGGCTCGCCGGCGCACCTCGCGCTCGAGAAGGATGCGCCCGAGCCAGGCGCGGTCGAGCTGCCCGAGCACGGCAGCATCGTTGCCCTGCCCCAGGTCGGCGGACTCCACCACCGCTACCTCCGCCGCGCAGCGTAGTCGCGGGCGACAAACTGTCCCCTTCGGCGACGAGATCGGAGCGCAATCGGCACTCGCGCGCCGGCCCTGCTGCCGGCCGCGCTGTCGACGCGCGCTCATGCTCAACTCCGTGGCACCGTCACATGATGGTCTCGGGAGTACCCGACGATCGGCATCACCCATTGGGCATTCCCGTGGGTTCAATCGCTGCCATCGGGTTTTGGCCGCTCACCGATGCTTCGCCATCGCCGCCTCGATAGCCGCCTGCACCGTCGCGAAGTTAAACGGCTTCTGCAAAAGCGCATCAGCCTGCAGGTGCGCGGCGGAATACCCCATCGTGCCGGTGAGAACTACGACCGGAATCTGCGCCCAATCAGGAACGACGCGGAGCGCGCTCAGGACCTCGAACCCGCTCATCCCTGCCATGATCAGGTCGAGGATGATGACGTCCGGCGGCTTCCGAGAGTGCACGATCTGCAGCGCCTCTTGTCCGTCCGCAGCGGTCATCACCTCATACCCCGCCTTTGCGAGAAATCGGCTGAGCACCTCGCGAACGGACGGCTCATCATCGATGACCAGAACGGTGCGCCGGTTCGCTGACACGCCGGTCAGGATGCCACTCTCATGCGGTCTTGGATAGCCCAGGCACTCAGCCGATGGCCTACCCCACCATCCGCTTCACCTGCACCAGCGCGAATCCCCGCCCCGTCCGGCTGCGCACGCCGCGTCGCTCCAGCTCTGCTGCCACCCGACGCAGGGAGAGCCCTCTGCGCGAACCTGACGGGCCACGGCGCGCGCATCCTCCTCGTTAGGGTCAGCCTCCAGCCGTTCCCCATCCGTTGCCACACGCCGCCCGTAGGGTGCCCAGCCGCCGGTGTACTCGCCCTGCGAGGCTTTGTGCCGCATCGCCACCGCCGTGCGCTCCCCAATGGCCTCCCGCTCCCACTGGCTCACTGACGCGAGGACGTTGAGCACGAGGCGTCCCGCGGCGCTGCGGGTGTCGATCTGCTCCCCTACGGAGAGCAGCGCCGCCTTCTCGGGCGCGAAGTACTTCTCCACCAGGCGCCCGAGGTCGCGCACGCTCCGGGTGAGCCGGTCGAGCTTCACCACCAGCAGGGCATCGGCCTCGCCGGCCTTGAGCATCGCCAAGGCGCGCTGCAGGCCTGGCCGGTCAAGATGCTTTGCGCTCTCTCCGGCTATCGTCACCGCGAATCCAGCGCACGTACCGGTCCATCACAACTCTAGCCTCAGCATGCTGCTCCGGCGTCGGTGGGGTCCGCACGATCCCGCACGCTTCCTCGTCACGCAGCTCGCGTAACGCGCAGCGCTGCGGCGCGGTCGGTTGGAGAAGCTGGCAGAGCTCTATTCACGCGGGCCCATCTACTTGATTCCCACCAGCCATCGCGGGATGACGCGCGTAGTCTTGACGCCATTTGGAGGAACGAGTACCTCGCCATCGACTGAGCGGTGAAATCAGCGGCAATGCCGCTCGCTGGAGGAAACAATGCCGGTCTCGATCATCGGAAGCCTTCGTGGCCATCGTCCGTATCGCGCCATGCTCGCGTTCGCATTCGTGGTCACGCTTGGTGCAACGGGCCGCGCCGCCGCCGACGAGGATGAGAGCCGCTTCGCAGCGTGGGAATCGTCGCTGGAGGGCCTTCACGGCACCTCGGGGGATTTCACCGTGCGTAATATCGGCCGTGCCTCGATTGCGGGAAGCAGAATCCGCGTCCGCATCAGCAATCCCTACGGGACGCTGAGCATCTCCGTTCAGAAGGGGTCCATCGGTCTCCAGGCCATGCCGGGGCAGCCGGCGCTCGTCCCCGGCTCGCTTTCCAGGCTCACCTTCCATCACGGGCAGGAATCGGTCACGATCAGGCCGGGCGAGTTCGTGTACAGCGATGCCGTGCACCTGCGCGTCGAGGCGCAGCAGAACATGGCGGTCAGCCTCTATGCGCCCGGCGCCCAGGTGAACGACCATACCTTCCCTGCACCGGAGACGAATCCGCCGGGCTGCTTCATCTCCGCCGCGGGCGACCATACTGGGGACGCGGCGGGAGCTGCGTTTCCTTCGACCTATGTCTTCGCGAACGACCGAACCCCGGGCTGGCATCCCGGGGAACTGCTCTGGCTCGACCTCATCGACGTGCAGGCCGAGGCGCGGGGTACGATTGTGGCGCTGGGCGATTCAATCACCGACGGATATCAGGTGAACCTGGGCGGCGATCGCTGGACCGACCTGCTCAGCGAGCGCATCGGAATGCTTGAGCCCGAGGAGCAGAAGTCGATCGTCAACGCGGGTATCTCCGGCAACACCGTCAGCCGGCAGCCCAACCCCTATGATCCGACGAACCAATGCTGTGGCGCTCCGGCGCCCGTTCGCCTCGAGCACGACGTGCTCAGCGTGGCCGGCGTGACCGACGTGCTCCTGCTCGAGGGCACGAACGACCTCGGCGGAGACGGCGCCTGGCCGCCCTCGCCGGCCAGCCAGGTGATCGCGGGCATGAAGGAGATCGTCGATCGCGTCCACGCGCGCGGTCTGCGTATCGTCGGCGCCACCGTGCTGCCGATGTGCAACGCGGCTGGCAGCGACAGGGAAAAGAATCGCCTCGCGGTGAACGCCTTCATCCGCACGAGCGGCATCTTCGAAGGCGTCATCGACTGGGACGCGGTCATGAAGGACCCGGCCGACCCGACGGTCATCCGCGCGGCGTGGCGGCACGACTGCTATCACCCGAACGCGATCGGCGACCGCATGATGGCGAACGCGGTCGATCTGCGGCTGTTCGGGCTAGCCGAATCGGAGTAGCGTCGCTGGCTGCGCATGATCCCCCCCGCTTTGCTTCGTGCGCGTCAACACGTCGCTTCACCTCGAAGAGCATCTGCTCGTCCGTCAAGTGCCGCAGGAACGCAAGCGACAGCACGAACTCCGCCGCCCTCGCTCGTGCGCCGGCACTGGGCCCCCCTTGAGCGCAGCGACCAGCGACCATTCCAGCCGGTCCACTGCTTCAGGGCCAGTGTCCAGAAGACGCGCAGCTGCCATGTTCCGCAACGGCGACCACTTCGTTGGGGCACCGGCTGCTTTCAGCATCGCCACGGACTGTAGCGATACCGCACGATATCCCCCTGATTCGGTTCCGGGTTGGTACCCGATTGGTACCCCTATGGTTCCCAACTGGTACTTTTTGAACATTCGTGCGTGACCAACCTGGAGGAAATCGTGAAGAAGCGCGGGTCGTCAATCACGCGGCGCGCCGGCGGGTTCGCCAATCATTCGGACCGATCGGTCGCGCCTCGGCATGACTATCTCCATGATAGTAATGACGGTCATGGCCGCTGAATTCACTGCCCGCCAGGGCCAGTTCCTCGCCTTCATCCATGGGTTCACGGTCAAGCACGGCTACGCGCCGTCGTTCGAGCAAATCGGAGCGCACTTTGGAATCACGGCTCCGAGCGTGAACACGATGATCAAGACGCTCGAGCGTCGAGGGCTGCT
>JAYUFT010000247.1:0-3601 GCA_043738605.1 Candidatus Dormiibacterota bacterium
GCCGATCCCCTATACGCACCGATCGCCATAGTCCTCTCAGCCGCGTTTTCAATGGCCGCACGTTACGTTCTCGAGGATCGCGAGCGGCGCAAGGTCGAGAGGATTTTCGGTCACTACGTCGATCCTCGAATCGTCCGGCAGCTCGCCGCCACCCACTCCATCGGCGAGATCATCTCCAGGGGCGAACGTCGCGACCTCACGTTGCTGTTCGTTGACATTCGTGGCTTCACGGCCATGTCCGAGGCGATGGCCGCGGAGGATGTGCTTTCGGTCATCCAGCACTATCTCGATGACATGAGCGCGCTCATCCTCAAGTGGGACGGGACCATCGACAAGTACGTTGGCGACGAGGTGGTGGCGTTGTGGAACGCGCCGGCCACCCAGCCCAACCACGCGCTGCTCGCGCTGCGTTGCGCCTATGACCTCATCGCGCAAGCCTCAGCCCTTGAATCGAAACTAGTGGAGCACGGCCTGCCGCCCGTAAGCTGGGGCATCGGTATCAACACGGGGCCGGCGGTGGTGGGGAACATGGGTAGCAAGGATCGACTGCAGTACACCGCGCTCGGAGACACCGTCAACACGGCGGCACGCTTCTGCAGCGCGGCGCCCGCGTTCAACATCCTCGTCGGCTGGCCGACGTTTGAGGCGTGCTCCGAGTACATCGCGGTCGACGAGATGCCAGGCCTTCAACTCAAAGGCAAATCGGCCGAGAAATTCCGCGTCTTGAGGGTAAGCGCGATCCGTGAGCATCGCGAAGCCCAGTGGGTCCAGATCCCAACTGAGGCTGCGCTCGAGTCATACGAAACGTACAAGCACCGCTACGCCCAGCAATCAGTTTTCGCAGCGGCTCAAGAAACCGAGGCATGACGGTCGAGCGCGCGGCCGAGCTTCTCTCGGCTGCTCGCAGGGGAGTGGCTTTCACCGGTGCGGGCGCCTCGGCGGAAAGCGGCATCCCGACCTTTCGTGGAGCGGGCGGGCTGTGGACCAAGTACGACCCGGTCAAGGTCTCTTCGATCGACTCCTTCATGCAGGATCCGACCGCCTACTGGATGGTGTCGAAGGAGCGAGGTGGGATCGCGCTGGCCGCGCGACCAAACCCTGGCCACTTGGCGCTGGTGGCGCTCGAGGCCGCAGGCGTTCTGGTGGCGATAGTGACGCAGAACACCGATGGGCTCCACCAGGCCTCGGGTAGCCGGCGGGTGGTCGAGGTTCATGGGTCCAGTCGGACAGTGCAGTGCCTCGACTGTGGGACGCGAGAGTCACGAGCCGTCGTGCAGGCCAGGCTGGCTGTGCAGATGCCGCCACTCTGCAAGTCGTGCGGCGGCATGTTTCTCAAACCGACTGTCGTGTTGTTCGGCGAACCGATGCCACTGCCGGCGATGCATGAGGCTTTGGCGCTGGCACAAAGCGCTGACGTCATGCTGATCGTCGGCTCGTCGCTGGTGGTGCACCCCGCCGCCGACATTCCGCTGGCGGCAGTCCGCGCCGGCGCGAGCCTGATCATCATCAACACCGAACCGACGCCGTTCGACTCGCTTGCGGAAGTCGTGATTAACGGCCGCGCGGGCGAGGTCCTTCCCGCCATCCTCATGCAAGTAGAGCGCTGAAGGAAGAACCGACGGATCTTCGGCGCCCATGCGGCCCATCTGCGTTGTTGCGACCTCCGTTGCTCGCTTACGCATCCGTTGGATGCGCGCGCTCCGCTACTCGGCCGCGCCTAGCAGCTAGACCACCTGGATCACCGAATCTCTCGCCGCTTCTCCTTCATCGCTCTACAGATGCCTGATACTCCCCGCGCTCACCACGGCGCCGTCGACTAACAGCTCGCCTCGCTCGTTGATGTCCTGGGCGACGCCTTCGAAGGCGCGATCCGGCAGCTCCACGCGCACCTTCCTTCCGATCGTGTCAGACAGCTCGCGCCACCGCGTCAGCACCTCTTTCGGCGGCGCCGAGGTCCAACGATCGACAGCGATTCGCAGCCGGTCGAGCAACCAGTCCCGGGCCTGGTTCAAGGTCGCGCCACCCTCGGGCGCCCAGGTGAGGTTGATGCCGATTCCGCAGACGGCCTTGGCGGCCGTCGCCTCGACCAGGATGCCGCCAACCTTGCGCCCGCCGAGCAGCAGGTCGTTGGGCCACTTGAGCCGCACGCCGTGGTCGCAGGCTTCAGCAGCCGCCACTCCGGCCGCAAGGCTCAGCAATGGATTCGGGGCGAGGACAAACGAGACGAGCAGCGCGGTGCCAGACGGCGCTTCCCAGCGGTGCTCGAGGCGCCCGCGGCCGGCAGTCTGGTGGTCGGCGATCACCACCGAGCCGAGCGGCAGATCGCGAGCCACGTCCTGGGTAGACGCCACCGACTCGATGTGAACTGTTCGCGCCGCGCTTTCTGCCATTCATCGACGGTAACGCCTAGCGGGGTGTGGCCCGAAGGGCCGGTAAGCTGGTGGGGCGATGAAGATCCACCGCGCCGTCACGCTGGTGGCCATGATGTTGCTCGCGGTTGGCGCGCTTGCGCTGCTACTAATCCCGGGGATCGCAACCTTCGACAGCCACTCGCTCATCGCTCTTGTCGTGGTCGTGGTCGCAGCCGCGGTGGGGGGCGTCGCCTTCAGCTGGAAGCGTTACTACAGGCGCTAGAGGTTGAAACAGATCCTCAGGCTCGGTTACAAGGCGTCGGCCGAACAATTCGGCCCGCGCACCCTGCTCGACTACGCCGTCGCTGCCGAGGAACGTGGCTTCGACAGCGTGTTTGTCAGCGATCACTTCCAACCCTGGCGGCACTCGGACGGCCATGCGCCCTTCGCATTTGCGTGGCTGGCGGCGACCGGCGAGAGAACGCGTCGCGTCGTTCTGGGCACCTCCGTCGCGACGCCAACCTTCCGCTATCACCCCGCAGTCGTGGCCCAAGCATTTGGCACTCTCGGTTCGTTGTTCCCGGATCGCGTGATCCTCGGCGTGGGCACCGGCGAGCACCTTAACGAGGGTGCCCTCGGCATCCAGTGGCCCGACAACAAGGAGCGATTCGCTCGTCTCCGCGAGGCGGTGCGCCTGATCAAACAGCTGTGGACCGAGCAGCTGGTGACTTTCGACGGCGAGTACTACCACACGCGGAACGCCACGATCTACGACAGGCCCGACCAGCCGATCCCGATCTACGTCGGCGCCGGGGGCCCGCAGGTGGCGAAGTTCGCAGGGCGTGTCGGCGACGGCCTGATCTGCACCTCCGGCAAAGGCATGGAGCTGTACTCCGAGCAGCTGCTGCCGTCTTTCGCCGATGGTGCGACCGAAGCCGGCCGCGACCCCGGTGGCCTCGACAGAATGATCGAGGTCAAGGTTTCGTACGACACCGATCGCAACCGGGCCATGGAGGACACCAAGATCTGGGCCGCCCTGGCTCTTCCTGCCGAGGCCAAGGCGGGCATCGACGATCCGCGGGAGATGGAGCGGCTCGCGCGCGATGTGGAGAACGTCGCGCATCGCCGCTGGCTCGTTTCGAATGACCCGGACGAGCACCTCGAACAGCTTCGCCCTTACCTCGACCTCGGTTTCAACCACCTCGTCTTTCATGCGCCCGGCAACGACCAGGCACGGTTCCTGGAGCTCT
>JAYUFT010000248.1:0-3601 GCA_043738605.1 Candidatus Dormiibacterota bacterium
CTCGCCCTGGCCTCCAGTCGCTCGCGGAGCGTGAGCTCTACGGGGACTTCGATGTCACAAACGTCTTGCGTCGCGAGCATAGAAATATGGTACCAAACAGACGTTCGGCAGTCAAGGTTTTTCGGAGTATAAATTCCCCGTATTGCTCGCTCTTTCTATTGAACTCATCTACGACCGTCGCGCCAATGCCACCAGCACGCCAGCACCCTCGGCGCGTCACCGGAACTCCCCTTCCCAGTCCGTTCTTCGCGTCGCCTTACCACCACGCGCCTATGGGCGCGGTGCAGTCACCAGTCGTGCCGCCCGCCTCTGCGCCAGCAGAGGGAGCCGCGTCCGAGCCTCTTTGAGCCGCTCATGAGAGATTTCCGCCATGGCCACCCCCTCACCGTCCCCCAGCCCTGCGATCTGCGCCCCTAGTGGATCCACGATCACACTCCGCCCGGTGTAACCGACCCCGGCCATCCCGCCGACGGCGACGTACATCGTGTTGTCAATCGCCCGAGCCCGAGCCACGACGCTCAGGTGTTCCTCCTTGAGCGGCCCCGCGACCCAGGCGGCCGGCGCCAGCAGCAGCTCCGCGCCCTGGTCCGCGGCGCGTTCGATGTAGCTCGCGAAACGCATGTCGTAGCAGATGACCACCGCGGCCCGAAAGCCATCGACCTCGACCTGCAGCGGATCCTCGGCGCCGGCTCGAAACCGTTCCGACTCGACCTCCCCGAAAGCGTCGAACAGGTGGCGCTTGTGGAATGTGCCGACCAGCCCCTTGGCGGGATCCACAACGATCGCGGAGTTGTGAATGAGGCGCTCGCCGGGAATCGTCTCGAACATGCCCGCCACCACAGTCACCCGATGCCGCGCGGCGAGCTCTGACAGCGTCGTGACAAAGCGCCCGTCGAGGGGTTCCGCCACGCTGTGAAGGTCGTCGTTCTTCTCGCCGAAATCACACATCGCGGCCTCGGGAAAAACCACAAGCCGCGCGCCCGAATCCGCGGCGTGAGCCGTCAGCTTCGCGATTCGCTCGAGGTTGGCCGGCTTGCTCATACCGGCACTGAACTGCGCTACTGCAACTCTCATGTGTGCACCTCAGTCATGAACAACCTCCAGGACCAATTTGCCCTTCCGTCCGCCCTGCTCGATCCGCTCATGGGCTCGGGCAGCCTGCGCAAGCGGCATGACCTCTTCCACGTTCACCTTCAGCTTGCCCGACTCGACCAGCTTCGAGATCTCCTCCAGGGCGTGTCCGTCGGGCTCGACCAGCGGCTGTTCGACGCGGATACCGCGCCGGGCAGCATCAGCGACAACACTTTCTTCCGCGCCGTTCGCGACCGCAATGAGGAGGCCGCCATCTCGAAGGGTTTCGAGCAGAGACCTCGTGTCACTCCCAGTCAGGTCCAGTGCGACGTCGACATTCCGCGCGGATAACGCCTCCCGGTCGTGGCGGCCACCTGTTGCGATCACCGAGGCGCCTCTCCACCTGGCGATTTGAACCGCCAGGTGGCCGACTCCGCCAGAGGCTCCGTGCACGAGCACAGTCTGGCCCGCGCCGAGCTGTGCCACGTCCACCAATGACTGCCACGAGGTCAGCGACGCGAGCGGCAGTGCGGCGGCTTCAATCGGGCTGATGTTGGTTGGAATGAGCGCGAGCTGGCGCGATGGAGCGGTGACGTACTCGGCGTATGCGCCTGCTTGCCGCGGGAAGCGGGGCATCCCGTACACGTTGTCCCCAACCTTGAAGCGCGTGACGCCATAGCCGGTGGCCTCGACGACGCCGGCAACATCCCAACCCGGGATGAAGGGCGGCGGCCCAACCCACCGCGCGACCCCTTCGCCCCGGCGAGTCTTGCAGTCGACAGGATTGACGCCCGCGGCGATCACTCGCACCAACACCTCGGTCGAGATGGGCGAAGGGCGCTCCACCTCGGTGAGCTTCAACACCTCTGGCCCTCCGAAGCGAGCCACCTGGACAGCCCGCATCGCGTCTCATCTCCTTGGTGCGCCGTAAGCGGGCCAGCTTTGCAAAGAATGGGCCTGTATGTGGTCCTTTGCGATGATAGTATCGACCCCACTTCGAGTCTTTTGTCCTCCCCGCGTCGGGGACGATGCCTGAAAGGCCGTGGTATGGAGGGGTTAGGCGGCGATGGCCGGAGCCAGGGAAGCCGTTGTTGTCAGTCAATCGACGCACGTCCTGCCCCTGGAGTTCAACCGGCGCTATCCCGTCATCGTCCGAGGCAACGGCGTGTGGGTCGAAGATGCTTCAGGCAATCGCTACCTCGACGCCATGAGCGGTGGGTCGATGGCCGCGACCCTCGGCCACGGAAGACGGGACATCATCGCCGCTGCGAAGGTTCAGGCGGAGAAGCTCGCGTACGTGCACAACGAGCGCATGACGAACCCGCCGCAGGAACAGCTGGCCCGCGAGCTCGCCGGCCTCGCTCCGGAAGGCTTCACGCGCGTGCGATTCGTCACGGGCGGGGCCGAGGCGAACGAGATGGCGATCCAGATCGCTCGGCGTTACCACGTCGATCGCGGGGAGTCGAAGCGCTGGCAGGTCATCTCGCCGGCGCAGGCCTACCACGGACCCACGATGGCCACCCTCGCATTCACCGGAAGGCCAGGGCTGCAGCGACCCTTCGAGCCGTACATGACGGCCCACCCCCATATACCGCCGAGCACATGGCGGTTCGATCCTTCGGGCGAGCAAGCGCTGAAGGCCCTCGATGCCGCGCTCGAAGCAGTTGGGCCGGATACCGTTTCGGCCTATCTCTGCGAGCCGATCAGCGCGGCGGCGCTTCCGGCCTACAGCCCGCCCGCGCATTTCTGGAAAGGGCTGGCCGAGCGACGCGAGCGCCACGGCTTCCTGATTTGCTTCGATGAGATCGTCACCGGGGTGGGCCGGACAGGAAACTGGTTCGCCGCCGAGAGTCTGCCGATCGTTCCGGACATCATCGCCACCGCCAAGGGGTTGGGGGCGGGCTATGCCGCGATCGGAGCGGTCCTCTGCCGGCAGCATGTTTACGACGCCATCGCGAACGGGTCCAGGAAGTTCACGCTGGGCCATACGTGGGACGGAGCACCGCTCTCTTGCGCCGTCGGTCTGAAGGTCCTCGACGTCTTGAAGAAGGAGGGACTCGTCGAGCGCGTCCGTGAGCGCGGCCCGAAACTGCGAGACGAGCTCGCCGGTGCCCTCAAGGGCCTGCCGCTCGTTCACGAGGTCCGAGGTCGAGGGTTCCTGCTGGGGGTCGAGTATGTCGATCCGCGCGACGGCAAGTCCTTCCTGCCTCCAGAGCAGCGCACGGCAGGCAGGGTGGACGATGTTGCTTTCGAGAAGGGTCTGATCACCTACTCGACCATGCCGACCCGCGACGGATTCGCGGGGGACCAGTCGCTGTTCGCGCCGCCCTTCACGAGCACCGATGACGAGCTCGCCGAGATGGTGGAGCGCTTCGCCGCTGCGGTGCGGCAGGTGGCGAAAGAGCTCGAGACGAAGCTCGAGCCGAGGCCGGTGTGATGGCCGCCTCAAAGCTGAAAGCCCTGATCATCCAGCACGAAGAGCCGACACCTCCCGGACTGCTGGGTGAGTGGCTCGACGAGCAGAACGCGG
>JAYUFT010000249.1:0-3557 GCA_043738605.1 Candidatus Dormiibacterota bacterium
ACGGTCTATCGGCGAACTGATGGGCTGTGGGTTGCGCAGTTGCGGCTGCCGACCGGGGAACGCCGAACGCTGTACTCCTCTAGGAAGTCGCTAGTTCAGGCCAAGCTGAACGCCCTTCGTCGTGCCAACGAAGACGGAACGCTGCCCGCCACCCAAGGCCGCATGCGTGTCGACCAGTACCTGGATCAGTGGCTCGAGGCGAGCCGGGCGAGCGTGAGACCCAGCACCTTCGTGGCCCATGAGCTCAACGTTCGCCGGCTCAAGCAGGCATTCGGACGAGCGCAGCTCTCTGCGCTCACGCCACCAATGATTCAGACCGCATACGCCCACCTGTCTGCCCTAGGGTTGGCTCCGCGCACGGTCCTGCAGACGCATACGACCCTCCACCGTGCACTCCAGCAGGCGGTGAGGTGGGGCATCTTGGTCAGAAACCCGGCCTCGGTCGTCGACCGGCCGCGGCCGAACCGAATCGAGATGTCGACTCTCAGCCTCGAGCAACTCCTGAAGCTGTTCGAAGCTGCGCGGGGCGGACGAATGTACGCCCTCTTCGTCCTCCTTGGGACAAGTGGCATGCGGCTCGGGGAGGCCCTCGGTCTCAAGTGGGAGGATATCGACCTCGAGGGAGGCCGGCTGTTTGTAAGGCGAGCACTGCAGCGGCAGACCGGACTGGGTTTGGTGTTCGTCGAGCCGAAGACCGCAAGGAGCCGTCGCACGGTTCACCTGACTTCGGTCGCGATTCAGGCGCTGCGGCAACACCAGGACTACACAAAGTTGATGCGAGCTGTCGCCGGCGACCGATGGCGCGAGAGCGGCCTGGTATTCACCAGCACGGTGGGTGACGGTATGGAGGCGGGAGTCGTCAATGACAACCTCAAGCGCCTACTGACGAAGGCCGGGCTGCCGAAGATCCGGGTGCACGATCTCCGGCACACAGTCGCAACGATCCTTCTGCAGGGCGGCGCCCACCCCAAACTCGTCCAAGACCTCCTGGGCCACAGCACCGTGACCTTGACTCTCGACACGTACAGCCACGTCACGCCGGCCATGCATCTAGAGGCCACGCAGCGACTGGACGCCGCCATGAATGCAAGCCTGCGTCGCCTGGCCGAGCTGCCGGAGCCTCCGGATTGAGTTGACGACATGGGCGTCACCGTTCAACCGTGCGCTCCCGGATCCAGCGGTCAAGAACTGAGCGCGGAACCCTCACCGCTCGGCCGATCCTTATGACTGGCAAGTCACCGTTTGCGATCAGCTGAAATGTCATCGTCCGGCCGATTTGAAGTAGACGACTTACCTCTTCGGGGCGCAGCAGTACGGGCTCGTCAGCCTCGACTTTGACCAAGCTCACAGTCTCCTTTTCATCGAGCCAGCGGGAACCATCTCCGGCACCAGTGGCTGCGCGTTCAGCCCACTAACTGAAAGCGCGTGCAACTTCACCGGTGCCACTCGCGCCCAAGCATTTGGCGCTCCATTTCAACTTGGTGTAGACGTGCTTCGCGCTGAAGAACGCGACCCAAGCGCCGCAACCAGGGCTGGGCCAATCGCATCGCGACCACCCTGCGACCGATATCGTGACCTCGCCTGCGCCGCGCGCTTTCAGACCGTGTTCGAGACAAGGTGAACTCCGAGCCGAGCCCCAGCCTCTTTGGGGCGCCACCTCTTTCTCGCGACAGCTCGTGGCCGATGGCCAGCTTCATTCGGGCGAGTCGCGGCTTGGAGACGATGACCGTCCAAAATTGGCCGGGTCCAACCTCGCGCCGTGCCGCCATCACGATGTGGACGTGCGGGTGGACGGTATTGCGGTGGATCGCCGCAATCCAAGGCGGTGAACCGCCGGCGTCACGGCCGAGCTGCTCCATCGCCGCTCGCGTCAGAGCCTTGAGGTCAAGGCCTTCGGCATGTTCGGGGGACAGGACCATGCGGTAGGCCGCCCGTGGTGCGCGCCCCTTCTGGTCGCTCCGTAACGAGCGTGAGATGTGGGCGAGTAGCGCACGCCGATCTAGGTCGCCGGCGTTTCCGTTTGGCCCGAAGAGCCGCCCACCCGGCGCCGAGCGGTCGCGGTGGGCGATGTACTGAGTCAATCCGGTCAGCGCACGATCCCGCACCAGGTCCTGGTGCTGGTCCCGGAACTGCACGTACCGGAGGAAAGCTCCAAGCACTTTGGCCGACCCTGCCGGAACGAACTTAACCGAGAGGATGCAGCGATCGCCGGTCAAAGCTGTTCGTCCTCGACATGCGCCCTGAGCTCAGCGAGACGCTGTTCCGCACGCCCAATCGCCTCGACCCGGATTGCATCCCCGTCCAAGCGGCCCGCTGGGAGGAACCGTTCCAAAGCCAGCAGCGCGTTCTCCGCGGCGACGAGGCCGGCAAGGGTCGTGATCCGGGTGTCGACGTCACCCCGACCAGTCAGTGCCTCTGGCACGGTCTTGGGCTGGACCGCGAGGGCGTCCTCGAGCAGCAGGCGGACAAAGGAGCCCAGTGAAACCCCAGACCTTCCTGCGACTTGCTCAGCTGCCTCGTAGATGCCCCTGGTCAGTCGCACCTGCAACCGTCGCTTGACCGTAACTGTCCCCATCGACACCTCCTGATTTGTGCCGGCCAATGAAATGTCCCTACTACCTAACTGGGCATTGGCGAGGTCGATTGGTACCATGGTGGCAAGGTGAAACCAGCACCGAAGGCGGTTCAGGCACTGACGTTGAGAGTCCCAATGGCGGACTACAACCTTTTGCGTGCAGAGGCCTTCGTTCGCGACTGGAGCATCAACGAGGTCGTGTTGAGTGCGATCCGAGCTCTAATCGACGGCGAGCGTCGCGAGCTCCTCGAGCAGGTCCTGGCTCAAGCTCGGGCAGCGGGCTCGGTACGCGGCCGTGGTGCCCAACCACCTTTCAAGCTGCATCGGAAAGGCAGTCGAAGCGCACAAATGCCATAAACGGACTGGGGTCGGACTGGCTCCATGTGGAGTCAAACTGGCCGCTTTCAGCGGAGCAAGATAATCGCGTCGCCGGCGCGACGCCAGCACCGAGAGACAGGACAATATTTGTGGCGGCGACAAGGCTCGAGCTCGTTTGGTGCCATGGGCTCGAAGATGATCTGAACCTGGTACCGGTTACAAACAACCTCACGCAGCTCGTTATAGAGTGTAACCATGCGTGAGTCGGAGAGACTCGGCAACAACCCACGCCCTCACTTGGGGGCGGTGAAGGCCGCGACGGTCGCGACACTAGCTGGAATCGCGTTCGCACTGGCGGGGTACTTCGCAGGTCAGTTGATGGTGGCGCAACTTTGGCCCATTTACGGCTGTGGCGGGGGTAAGAGCTGTGTAGTAATGGTTCCACACCCCGTGGCGCGCGTCGTCATACCGCTTGCTCTGGCTCTCGTGCTCGGGGCACTAAGTGCAGTCTTAGCCGCCTCGGAGTGGCTTCGGAGCCACGCAGCAAAGTCAACTGGGCTGGTATGAATTGAAGATTAGCCGCCTGAACACTGGTTGACAGCGCAGTTCGTTTGAGCAAGAATTTCGTCGCTCAACATCACATCGGGCTTGTTCGTGATCCGCT